>CAZRGL010000521.1:0-7971 GCA_964599485.1 uncultured Polyangiaceae bacterium | reverse complement strand
GTCGCGCTCTTTGACCTTGCAGCGGAAGAGGATGCGCGTGTCGCTCTCTTTCCACATCTCGGTGACCAAGGTGTCGCCCGGGTAGACGCTCTTGGCAAAGCGCACCTTGATGCTCTTGAAGAAGCGCGGATCGGCGTCCTTGGCGAAGGCATTGATGACGTGCCGGCCAGCAAAACCATAGGTGCAGAGGCCGTGCAAAATCGGTCGATCGAAGCCGAAGGCCTTGGCGAAGTTCGGATCGATGTGCAGCGGATTGATGTCGCCGCTGAGCCGGTAGAGCAGCGCCTGATCGCTAGCGATACTCTCCTCGGTCACCTTGTCGGGCTTCCGATCGGGGGCCACGTTGAGCTCGCCGCTCGGTCCGCGATCGCCGCCGAAGTCGCCGGCCCCGCGAATGAAGTAGATGTAGTTGTTGATCGCCAACAGCTCGCCAGCCTCATCGAAGGTCTTGGACTCGGTGTTGATGATGGCGCCCTTGGTCTTGTCCCAGATCTCCTTGATGCGGGCGCGGTGGGTGAGCTTGCCGCTACGGGGCAGCGGGCGCTTGAGCTCGGTGTATTGCTCACCATGCAGCAACCGGTCGATGCCGTAGTTGAGACCGGGCGCAGTGTTGCCCTTGGTGGTCCAGTCGATCAGCGCTTGCATGGCCGGAATGACCGCAAAGGTGGGCGCACCGACGAAGCCGTCCGAGTGCATTTCGTAGACGAGCTGCAGATCTTTGTCGCCGCCTCCAGCTCCGACGCCGAGCGCGTAGAGCGCCAGATCGCGCTCGTCGTAGCTGGTCGTCATTTCGGGGTACTCCCAGCCGAGTGCCTGATCGACATCGACCAGGTCGTTGCCTCCCTTGCTCGGGCCCGCCTGGATGTTCTCCATGATGGGACCCATCGACTGCTGGATGCCGGTCGGATGACTCGTCTCTTCGAAGCCGGTGATCTTGTCCCAGTTCTTCTTCATGTCCTCCACGGTCATGGGACGACCCAGCCGCATCATGAGACCGGCAGCGCGCTCCCAGCGCAGCTTGCCGAAGAAGCCGCCACCGACCTCGAACAGGCCGCCGTTTTCTTCGCAGCTCTCGTGACAGAGCCAGGCAACCAGCGAGCTGACGTACTCGGGCTTGAGCGCATCGATGAGCTCTGGCGGCAGCACCGTCTCGGTGAGCCTCGAGCCGGCGAGCGGCGCCACGGTGTTGACGTGGATGCCTTTGCGCGCGCCCTCGATCGCCAGCGTGTTGGAAAAGCCCACCAGGCCGAGCTTGGCCATGGCGTAGTTGGCTTGGCCGAAGTTGCCGTAGATGCCGGCGGCCGAAGCGGTCATCACGATGCGGCCGTAGCCCTGATCGCGCATGTGGTTCCACGCGGCGTGCGTCACCCGGAAGCTGCCGTTGACGTGCACGCGATAGATGAGATCCCAGTCTTCGACCGACATCTTGTGGAAGCTGATGTCCCGCAGGATGCCAGCGTTGTTGACCACCACGTCGATGCGCCCATAGGTGTCGAGCGCCGTCTGGACGATCTTGTCGCCGTCCTCGACCGAGTCGTAGTTGGCGACGGCCTCGCCACCGGCTTCTTTGATGGCAGCGACGACCTCGTCAGCGGATTTGCTGCTCTTGCCTCCACCGTGCATCGAGCCGCCCAGGTCGTTGACTACGACCTTCGCGCCTCGGGCACCGAACAACAGTGCATGTGCCTTGCCGAGACCGTTTCCGGCACCGGTTACTATGACCACCTTGTCGTCGAAACGAAGCTCTTTCGCCATGGCCGCCCCTCTCTTTGTGACTGGAATTGTTTGGCGGGGAAATATTTCGCGTGCGAAACATTCATCACGGAATTGCCGCCGTCAATAGCGATTCGACGTGTTATTCGTCATCGCAGATTTTGCGTGTGAGCCCGGCCCTGGGGTGGACGCTGCCGAGCTGGTCAGCAACTTGCGAGCTTCACAACTCAGGCCAGCCCTCTCATGTGAGAGATGTCACCGTTTGCTTCCACCCGGGTCATGGTGCTGCTCGCCCTGTTTGCGCTGGCCTGCGACACAACCGTCACCATCCACTCATCGGGCGGGCAGGGCTTGGCAGGCTCGATGCCACTCGGCAGCCCTTGTGTGCTCAGCGATGATTGTGCCAGCGGGTTCTGCGTCGACGGTGTCTGCTGCAGCGACGCATGCGAAGGACAATGCTGAGGACGTCGAAACGCGCGGCGGGGGCAAGCCCGGAAAAGTCTATGGATGGGGCTTGCTGCCGTTGAACGAGGTTTGACCGTCAGTTGAAGCGCTCGACGTTGGTGTCACGGCGCCGCTGGTGCTTGGGGAGCTGGAGATGCTTTTCAAGGCGGCGGATGGCACGGGGCCAGCGTCGAGCTCGTCATCCTGATCGGTCAGGGCCACGAGCAGAGCAGCGAAGGCGCCGAGCACCACCACGGCCACAAGCAGCAACAATTGCTTCTTGCTGATCGTGAGCCGCGCGGGCGTTGCGTCGCTGACGATGATTGACTGCCGATCTTCCTCGTCGACCGCAGGCGGCGGAGACGAGTAGCTCGGACGAGCCAGGCCAGTTGGGTCATGCCAAGCCGCCAAGGCTTCGAAGAGCGTCCTGGCGCTCAGGTACCGCTTGGCAGGATCGCGATGCAGCGCCCGTTCGACGATGGCGGCCAAATCCGCGTCGAGCTCTGGCGCATCCGTATGCAGATCCATGCGCCGCGCTGGCTTACCGCTGAGCGTGCGGTAGAGAATCGCGCCCACCGCATGCAAATCGGAGCGCGGACGCCGCTCGAGCGCAGGCATGCCCAAATCCAGGATTTTCACGAGGTCATCCTGAGCGGTGCCGCGCGATTTGAGGAACACGCTCGAGAGCCGCAGCTCATGATGCTCGAGCCCGGCGTCGTGTGCTGCCCCGAGGCCGCGCAGCAGTTGCAGGACGATCGGCACGATGTGGTGAGCCGCCAGGCTGGGGTGCTGCTCGAGCCGTTCTTCGAGGGTCTCACCGTCGAGGTGCTCGGTCACCAAGTAGCGGTCACCCCCATGCTCACCCACCGCGTGTTGCCGAACGATATTCGGCGAGACGACACGCCCTGCTTGCTCGAGCGCTCTTTTCAAGCGCTGCCATGCCGCCGCATCGGGCACCAGTTGCTTGGCCAGCACGGTGACGACGATGCGCTCACCGGTATCTTCGCGCAGACCAGCGTAGACCGCACCGGTCCGGCCGCGCCCGCGCAAACGCGTGATGCGAAACTTGCCGTCGATGATGTCATCGAGCTTGACGGCCATCTCAACAGGCTCCGTCGCACCAAAGCAGCAGGCGACTCAGCGCCCGTCGAAGATGTCCTTGCCAGGTTTTCGCAGAGGCCAGCCGCGGGGCCGCGTGGTCTTCTTCGAAGGGGTCTTGCTCGTGGTCGTGGCTGGCCGATGGGAGGGGCGCGGTGGGGCGGCAGGAACTGCTGCGGGAGCGCTCGCCGAAGCTGTTTGTGCAGCGCTCGCCGACCCCGTTGCCTCGGAGGTCGAACCCGCCACAGCCTGATCGGCAGCGGGATCGTCTTCAGCCTCACCTTGACCGGGCTCCGCGGAGCCGCTCGAGCGATCAGCGGCGCCAGGCACGACGGCTCCGCCCTCGTCGGTGGTGCCGAGCTGGCCGAGCATCACGACGAGCACCACACCGACCAAAACCACAATCGCCGCCAAGCCAGCAAACAAGGCACGCCGGGACTTGCGTTGGGGTGGCATCATCTGCTGCCAGCTCTGCGCGGTCTGGGCGCGCGGCACGCTCGGGAAGGGCGTAGGCGGATCGCAAATCGGGCCGCTGCTGCCAGGACTCGACGCCATCCCCAGAGAGACACCAGGTTGGGACTGATCGATGAGCTCGGCCTGCTGAAACATTCGGGCGATGCGCTCAGCAGCCCGATGCGAGGCAGACGAGCCGAAGGGGGCAATCGCCGCCACGAAGGCGGCCATGTCTGGATAGCGCGCGTGCGGCGTCTTTTGCAGCCCGATGAGCAGAGCTTGTTCGAGCGCGGGGGGCGTGTCGGGCCGCAACTGCAACAGCGGCGGCGGCGGAGCGTTGAGCACCTTGGTGCAGATATGGGCAAGCTGCTCGCCCTCGAAGGGTGGCACACCCGCGATCAGCTCGAACAGAATCGTTGCCAGCGCCCATTGATCGGCGGGCGGCCCCACGTCCCGCGCGCTCACCCATTGCTCGGGCGACATGTAGTTGGGCGTGCCCATAGCGTGTTGAGCGGCAGTCAACTGGCGCTGACGCCCCGTATTGTCGGGCTTGTCGTTGGCGACCTTCGACAGACCGAAATCCAGCACTTTGATGCAGGTGCTTCCGTCGGGTGCTCGGGTGAGGAACAGATTCTCGGGCTTGATGTCCCGGTGCACGATGCCCCGCAGATGGCCTTCCGCGACGGCGTCGCAGGCTTGCACCACCCAATCCACGGCGGTCTCGATATGCATGCCTCGTCGCTCGGTCAGCATCGAGGCGAGCTCCTGGCCTTCGAGGAACTCCATCACGATGTAGGGTGAGCCGGTCTCGAGCCTGCCCACATCGATGGCGCGGCAGACATGCTCACTCTTAATCTTGAAGAGGGCTCGCGACTCACGCTCGAAGCGACCGAGCGCTTCGGGATCTGCAACCAACCCGGGCAGCAGGAACTTGATGGCAACGCGCTCCTCGAACTGCAGATGGAAGGCCTCCATCACCACGCCCATGCCTCCGCGCCCAACCGTCCGTTCGATGCGATACTTGCCCGCAATCACGGCGCCGGGTTGGACCAGCTCGCCGATGGCCGAACGCCATTCGCTGCTGTCTTCATTCAGCATGGGGACAGGATCAAACGCAAAAAGAGCGCAAGATCGACTGTAGCACAGCACAATCGCCAAGGAGCAAACACCGTCGTGGTACGGCCTGCACCCACAGGCGCCCACCGCATGCGGCACCGAGGCGAGTTGATGGTTCCCAGCTACGGTTGGCGCCTGCTAATCTACTGTCATGGCCCGTGATCGCTCTACCATGAAGGTTGTACCCATCGCCGCGCTCTGGCTACTCGTCGCAGGCGGGGCGCTCGGAGGTTGCGACTGCAGCGGCGACCAGACCATCAGCAAGACCACGACTGCCAGCTCGAGCGGCAAAGGAGGACTTGGCGGCACAGGTGGCGCGGGGGGCCTGGGAGGTAGCGGAGCGACAGGTGTTGGCGCCACCGGAGCAGGCGCCTCCGGAGCGGCGGGCGCGGCAGGAGGCGCGGGCGGCAGCGGCGGCAGCGGCGGTGGCGACGATGAATGTGTGACGATCCCTCCACCGGGTCAGTTCAATCCTCAGCTCGACTGCGCTTGGAACGGCCCGCCTGGTGGCGATCCGTACGGCGCGTGGGACGACGTGGTCTCCACTCCAGTCGTCATCAACCTCACCGACGACAATAACGACAGCAAGGTCGATCTCGACGATGTCCCAGACATTGCCTTCATCGCCTACCGCTACCAAGAAGACGGCTGCTGCAATCGCAATGGCGTGCTGCGGGTGGTCTCTGGCCAGTGCGAGCCTGCTGGCTCGATGGTGCAGCACTTCAGCGTCGGGGCGACCGAGATTGAGAGCGACATCTCCATCGCCAACGTCTGGCTCGACAACTCCGGCGGCTTGGCCGCTGGCGACATCGACGCCGATGGCTCGGTCGATTTGGTAGCAACGGTCAACAAGGGCGGCACCATCGCTTTCGAGCGCGACGGCAAGGTCAAATGGTATCAGCCTGACCATCCCAAGAATGGCGTCGATCACTATGCTGGCACCACGCCATCGATCGCCGACATCGATTCAGATGGCAAACCCGAGATCATCCAGGGACGCGTCGTGCTCAACGGCGAGGACGGCAGCTTGCAATGGGCCGGCCAGGGCTCGGTGGGGACGAACGGTTTCATGGGTCCGGTCAGCGCCACCGGAGACGTTGACGGCGACGGCAAGCTCAACGTGCTCGCGGGCAATTCTCTGTATGACGAGCTGGGCAACGTGATGTGGACCTACACGTTCTCCAATCCGGGCAAGTGCTCGAGCAGCGGTTCCTTCCCTTGCACTGGGTATACAGCCACGGGGAACTTCGATGCCGATCCGCAGGGCGAGATCGTCATCATCAGCGCGGGCATTCTCTACATCCTCAATCACGACGGCTCGCCGCTCAACGTCAACGGCACGCCAGCGGAAATCACGGTGCCCGTGTCGGGCTGCAGCTACAACGAAGGCGGTCCGCCGACCGTGGCTGACTTCGACGGCGACGGCGACGCTGAAGTCGGCATCGCTGGAGCGAGCTTCTACATCGTGGCCGATCTGGAATGCCTCCAGTCGCCCTTGCCAGCAGCGTGCTCCGATCCGGGGATCCGCTGGAAGGTCGCCAACCAAGACTGCAGCTCACGGGTAACCGGCTCGAGCGTGTTCGACTTCGACGGCGATGGCAAAGCCGAGGTGGTTTACAACGACGAGCAACTGTTCCGCATCTTCGATGGCAGCACCGGGATGGTGCTCACTGAGCTGGCCAATCACTCACACACGCGTCTCGAGATGCCCATCGTGGCCGACGTCGACAACGACGGCGACGCCGAAATCGTGTTCGTCGAGAATGCTTGGGGCGGGCCCACTCAAGGCATTCGCGTTTGGGGCGACAAGACCAACTCCTGGGTTGCGACGCGACGCATCTGGAACCAACACGCGTACCACGTCACCAACGTGGGCGAGCTCGGTCAGATCCCCAAGGTAGAAACCGCCAACTGGCTGGAGAAGACGGATGCGACCACTGCCGGAGTGATGAACAACTTCCGCCAGAACTTGCCAGACTTCGACGTGTTCCTCGCGCCCGATCTGACCCTCAGCCTCACGTTGGATCCGACCGAATGCCCCGCGTACATGAAGATCGAAGCGCAAGTGTGCAACGCCGGCGCGCTGGTGGTCGGCGCAGGCGCACCGGTCACCTTCTGGAACAACACCACGATGCTGGAGATCAGCTGCGCCAATGCCCCAGTGCTCACCCAGAACCCGCTCAACCCGGGCAAGTGCGAGACGGTCGTGTGCGAGTGGACCAACCCACCACTCGAGCCCAACACGATCGACGTGCGCGGCTGTGTCGACAACGGCGGCTACGACTGCAGCGATGCGCTATCCAGCCAGAACGAGGAATGCCACGAGGACAACAATCTGGACAACACCACTGGCCTGGGCTGCAAGAGCAATCCAACCTGAGCCTTCGCTCGAGCCTGCAATGGAAATCGTACGTGACATTTGTACAAGGACCCTGTTCGGGATCGTGGCAGTGCAGACCTGGGCGAGCGAGCAGCTCGGTCTGCCCGCGATAAGCACGGGTCGGCCGTTCGCCTTCTACCGTAAGGTCTTCTTTGATGAGCGGAGTGAGGCCTCGGTGCTCGCCGAGCTCGACGGCAAACGAGTGGTCGACGTCGGCTGTGGATTGACTCCATTCGTGCCGGATTCGATGTTCCGCGCCTGCCACGATGCTGGCATCGACTTCTTCGCTGTGGATCCGAAGCTCGCAGAAGGTTTCAAATTCGGCTCTTTCGACCGGTTGAAGGTCGTGTTCAACAACGGGGCGCGACCCGATCCAAATGCGCCTGGCGAAGAACGTCGGATCGCTTCCACTGCGGACAAGCTTCCGTTCGACGACCGCTCGGTCGATCTCGTTCTGTCCGCCTGGTTGCTGTTCGTTTGGCTTTCTGAAGAGCGTGCGCTCGACTCGACCTTTGCCGAGGTGAAACGGGTGCTGAAACCAGGCGGAACGCTGCGCGTGTACCCAACCCCGCGCTGGAACGATTCACGCCTCGGCACGCTCCCGGCTGAGATGTTCCGAGGTTTCGCTGTGCAGCAACGCTTCATCGGCGGCCTCGACATCGTAAACCTGCCGCCGGCCTACGTGACCACGTTTCGGAAGAACGGCTAGCCGCCGTTTTGTGCCTGTCCCTCCCGTGAGTAATCCTGCTGCCTGTCCCCTCCTGCCT
>CAZRGL010000520.1:0-7978 GCA_964599485.1 uncultured Polyangiaceae bacterium | reverse complement strand
AGGAGCCGTCTCGATCTACTTCGGCCCGCAGTTCACGGACTTCTTCGTGCGCGAAAAAATCGACGACGGCTCCTTCGGCCAAGAACGTTTGCTCAACATCGCCCGCTGGCTCATCGATTCGATCGATCCGCACTCGACGGCGCTGCGTTATCGGAGCGGTGGACCCGCCACGCTCATCCAAATCGACACCGGCGCCCCAACCGGTGACATCGTCATTCCCAACAGGACGACCAAAGTGCTGCAGCGGGTGAGCGGTCTGCCCATGCGCGAGTACAACTCGATCCTGCACGCCGATCTGATCATTCCGTTGCTCGGCGACAAGATGCTCGAGGACATGGCCGCTTTCCTCGCCGGTGAGATCAACGAGTGATGCTGCGACGCAGGACCCCAACGTGCTTGGCAGCAGCTGCCTGTCTGCTCATCGTGGCAGCGCCCGCAACAGCGCTAGCCGGCGGCTACGACGTCGTTCAACAGAGTGCCGTAGCCGGCGGCACCGGTAGCGCTTCGACCGCCCGCGACAAGGATCCCGCCGCCGCGTGGTTCAACCCGGCCGCGCTCGCCGATGAAGGGGGCTTGCGCATGGGCCTGGGCGTGACGCTCGCCATGGCCCAGCTACACGCCAAAGCCCTGGATTCGGCACCGGACGCTCCATGGGAGGCGAGCACCGAAACCGGCATCTCTCCTCCGCCCCATCTGTACGCCAGCTATGCCCATGGCTCCTGGACAGCGGGGGTCTCCGTCAATGTTCCATTCGCCAGCGGCGTGACCTGGCCCGATGAATGGGCGCAGCGCTTCGATGTCATCTCTTCCGAGATCCAGTTCTTGCGCATCTCCCCTTTCTTCGGTTGGCGCTTTGGCCCGGTGCGCATCGCGGCCGGACCGCAATTCGACATCGGCCGGGTCTACCTCAAGCGCGCCACCAACCACATCGAGCAAGAGGGCTCGTCAGCGCTCGTTCTGAGTGGGCATGGTTTCGGCGGCCAAATCGCCGCATTCGCTAAGCTCGGCGAGCACGTCGGGGTGGGGCTCAGCTACAAGAGCCGCTCGCTGTCGCCGATGAGCGGCGACGCAGACTTCACCGTGCCGGAGGTCTTCGCGGCCGACTATCCCGATCAGCACATCTCAGCCGATTGGACCGTGCCTGATCGCATCGCCCTCGGCGGAGCCTTCACCATGGGCGGGATCCGCGCGCTGATGGACCTGACGCTGACGCTCTGGTCGACGCGGGACACATTGCCCATCCACTTCGAAGATCCCGCCACCGACGACCGCGAGATCGTCAGCGAGTGGCGTAACAGCATGGCCATTCGATTGGGCGCTGAGTACACGCCCATCAAATGGGTCACCGCCCGGGCCGGCTTCTACGCCGACGGCCTACCCAAACCGCCACCACCCGAAGAGCACCTGTCCCCCTCGTCGCCAGACAGCACCCGCGTGGCCGCGACCTTGGGCGCGAGCGCCCACATCGGCTCGATGTTCCACATCGACATCTTCTACGAGCACTTGCGCCTGCTCGAGCGCGAGTCGACCAGCGCCGACGCGCCGCTGGCGGCCTACAGCGGCTACGCCAATTTGGTCGGCTTCGATCTGCGCCTCGTCGTTGGCGGCAAGAAGTAGCCTCCACTTCCACGAGGCGCGTCCCAATTGGAGGCAGCTCTTGGGCAGCTCAGTTGGGCAATTGGCAAACGGACGCTCCGGTCAAACCTGGCTGACACTTCCAGCCCGGCCCGCAGTCCGCCGCGGACTTGCATGACAGCACGCATGGTCCGCCCACCGGCTGCGCTAGCCAACCTTTCGGACACGTCCGCAGGTGGGATCGTTCGCCGCGAAGACACTTGGCGAGCGCGTCACAGTCTTTGTGCTTGGCGAGTCGACAATCCTCGACGTTGCCAAACGAGGTGGGCTCGGGATACGCACTTCGAAACGAGGTCGCGCAGGCGGGCAGCAGCGCCTCGTTGACATAGCCGAGCACGGCCGGGCGTTTCATTCCCTGGCGCCACTGCAAGACCAGCATCAGCCCCTGGCCGAGTCCGGCAATCAGTTTTGCTTCGAGTCCAGGACCCACCGGAAGAGTCAGCTGGCAAGAGGCGCTGGTCCAGCGCGCTTGCCAAGCGCCATTTCCAGTGGCGTTGAACATCGGCGAATCCGGTCCGCTCGAGCCGAATGGGCAGTCGATACGCAACCACGAGCTGGTCTGCTTGGCGCTGCAACCCAGCGCGGACAGACCCCAAATCGTAGCCTCCTTGGCAGCCTTCCAGTCCACCTCGGTCGGCTCAGGGTCGTCGACGCTCAGGGTGGCTCCGGCCTTGGAGGCTGCCCGCCACATGGGCGGCTGGAGCGCTGCCGCCGCAGGCGTCTGGGTAGAGCCCTGGTTGGCGGTTGCCAAGGGCGCCGCCGTGCTCGCGTTTGGCGCGACAGACGCGGAGCTGACGGGTGCTCCCACAGGATCAGTAACTGGTGCTGCTGCCGCGCCGCACCCTACGAGGACAACCAAGACGAGTGCTCTCATCGGATCGCGCTACCAGCCCACTGGCCCGGCAGCAATGGACGGCTGGCCCGGCAGCAATGGACGGCTGGCCCGGCAGCAAAACCGGGTCAGGTGCGCGGCGCCAAGGGCTCGCGCAAGACGCGGACGATCGACAGATCGAGCTGACTCTGGATGAGCCTAGCCAAGCTCGCAAAGTCGCTGTGACCCAGCCCCAGCTCGGCCGCGAGCCGGCTGCGTGTCCCGTGGAGCAGCTCGGCCCGCACCCGGGCGAGCTGACGCGAAATCGTCGAGCTCGAGCCCCCACAGATCGCCCCAATCTCGCGGGTGGTGAGGTTGTCGACATAGTGGTAGCGCAGCAAGTTGCGTTGCCGCGCCGTGAGCCCCTGCAGCGCACCTTGAAACGCCCGCTTGAACTTGTCGCGATGACGCTGCTTCATGGCGACGAGCTCAGGATCGTCATCGGCATCGACGAGTTGTTCGAGATGCTTGTCACCCTCGGGCACATTGCGGTTGCGTTTCTTGCACAGCGCGAGCCCCTCCCGAATGGACACGACCCGAAGGTAGGAGCCGAGATCGCCATGCCCGGCGTAGAGCGCCAGGGCTGCGGGGCGCTCGCCACGACCTACCAGAAAGCGCTCGAGCACGACCTGCAAAACCTCGCTGCGCTCGGCTTCAGCGAGCCGTAGTCGGCTGAGGGAAGAGGTCACGACGCCAGCGTAACGGCTGTGCAGTGCGCGCGCGGCCCCCTCGATCTTGAGCATACAAGCGCAGGCGAGATACAAGTCATCGGTGCAGAGCCCCTCGAGGGCTTCGATCGAGGGCGTGCGCTCGGCGAGGTAGCTAGCGAAGTCGACATCGGCAACGTCGAGCCCGGGCCAGGCCTGGTGAGCCCGAGCGCAGATCTCAGCGAGTCGCTGTTCGAGATCAAAATCAGCAGGCAGCGTTCCTCGACCCTCTTGACGAAATGGTGCGCTCAGCTCCGGGGCCACCGAGGCATTATGTCACGAACGCAAGGAGCTACAACGCGTCGCTTCCGAGGACTGCGAGATCGACCTGCGTATCGATGTTGCTGACGAGACCAGTGCCAAGGACGTGGGTCCCCCAAGGGCTGGTGGCGACATCGAGACCGAGAGCGACGTTGTGGGCCCACGGCGCGGTGAGATCTCCGCTCAGCTCGGCCCAACCCATTGGCGACTTTTTACCGTGCTGCAGGACGGAAAAGCGCGGCGGCAGCTCTGGGTGAGACGCTGCGCCCGCGGTGTAGATCCTGTCGAAACGGTCGAGGGCAATCCGGAGGAAGAACCCCTGCTTTTTGGATTTCGTGACTGCGATCGCCAGCTTCGACTCGCCGCTGACGAGCTGTGTCTTGCCGATCTTCGCCAGCACGCCGACCGTGCCAGCACCCACTTCGGCGCTACCACACAGGTGCAGGTCGCCCGTGCTGTCGTAGGCAAGATCGGACAGCGTCGCGGCTGGCAGGTCGACGTCGAGGTCGTATTCGAACAGTAGCGCTCCTGAAGCGGAGGCAAGGAGCGTGAGCTTGTTGCCATCCAGAAGCGTGACGACGTCACTGCGACCAATCGCAAGATGGTGCAATTCCGCAACGGTCTCAGTCGCCTCAGCGCTGTATTCCCACAACAGCTCGCCCGCAGCGTTGAGCTTCTGCACGAGCACCGTCGCTGCCTTGCCGTCGTGCACTTGCGCTAGCGCAACGACGTTGCTGTCGCTGTCGAGCTCGACGTCGACGATGCGAGTCAGCTGGTAAGCGTCGGACGAAGCCTCACCGACGGCCAAGTTGGCCATCGCGTGATTCCAAACGACCTCGCCTTTGCCGTTGATGCGCCAAACACGCAAGCTGCGAGCCAGGCGACTGGCCGATTTGACTCCTGGGTAGCCCCGGTCTTTGACCACCAAAAACCCACCCACCACCGCGTCGCCGGACGGGTGAACAGCGACAGCATGGCCTGCAGCGCCGTGAGGCCCGGACCCTTCGAAAACCCACCCACTCGAGCCATCGGGCGCGTAGCGACGCAACCAGAGATTCGCAAGGACAGCGCCTGCCGCTGCTTTGCCCACGGTTCCAACCACGAACGCGCTGGCACCCTTGGAGCCAAAAGCAGCGTCGTAGCCAACATCGTAGCTGCTCTCGCCATCAACCGTCGTCGACCAAGGGGCGAGCAACAGGGCCGACTGCGCCGTCTGGGTGCTGGACTCGAGGAGCGCCGCGTCGGCTTGACTGTCCCAGCCGCAGCCGCTGAGCGCCAGGCTCGAAGGGATGATACAGGCGACGATGGCCGCTCTGGCCAACGTGTCGAATGTTCTGCTCGGCATCGCCAGTGCGTCGTCACGGCCGAGTCCGTAGAGCGGCTGGACATCAAAGGGCGTGGGATTCGGATTGGGCTGCCCGATCACGTACTTCATCGATGCTCTCTCCCGTGCTGCAAGCGCGGCGCTGCCATCAACAGCGCGAAAACAAGAAACTATTTGTCGACCAGACTTGCCGGCGCCAAGTAAACGCTCGTGTTTACTTGGCTAGTTGTATACACTGGTGTATACCTTGTCAAGATGCTTTTTCAGCGGACATGTTGATGGTCACTTCGGGATACAAAAAATTCGGCGTTGGTCTCGACGACGAACAGAAACGGGAGGCGATCGTCGTGGCTGCCCGTCGCGTGTTGGCGCGAGTCGGCTACCACCAGGCGACCGTCCAACAGTTCCTCGAGGAAGCTGGGATCTCGCGCCGGACCTTCTACGCCTACTTCAAGAGCAAAGAGGACCTCGTCTCGGGACTCATCATCAAATTCATCGAGCGCGCGTTGATGCTGCGACAGCTCGAGGATCCGAGTGCCGTCAACAGCATCGCCGAGCTTCGTGAGCAGATCGACCGTATGGCAACCGGTCTGATCGGACTGGTACAGGAAAACCGCGACTTGTTGCGGGTGTTCTTCGAAGCCCTCGCCCTGTCTGACGACGCCCTGTCACCGAGCGCGCAAGGCCTGGTCAGCGCAATCACGTCAACCATCGAGAGCTACGTCGTTCAAGCAGCCGAGAAGGGCTTTGTCGTCGACGTGGATCCCAAGCTGACGAGCATGACCTTGATGGGCATCTACCTCGAAATCGCGCGCCGGATCGCCACCGGTACGGCACCTGAGCCAATCGAGCCCTGGATCACAGAGATATTGGGGTTCATCACCCGAGGGCTCATCCGCCCGACCCACTGAGTGTGGGGCGAGCGCGCGCTTTTTTTACGCACAGAGAGACACGAAGAGGGACACAGAGGGTCTTTTCTCGCCTTGGCTGTAAAGCTCATTCCTCAATCGTCGAAGGAAACGCTGATCCACGTTTCAGCTCGCGTTTGTGGACAAAGGGCAAGGCAAGGCTTTGCCCCTCCCCTCTCTGTGTCTCTGTGCCTTTGTGGTGAAAAAAATGCGGCGCGAGCCGCCCCGCAACGCCTCGAAGCTACGGGGTGTCACCTGCTAGCGGGCCGCGCTTCATGCCGCACACGCCGTCGTCGCATGTCGTCTCCCAAGGGCCGCAGGCCATCTCGGTGCAGCCGGACGTGCTCGAGCACGATTCGGAATACTGATCGATGACTGTCTCTTGCTGACTCGAGGCCACTGAGCGCGCCTCGCCGCCGTTGCATTCGTCGCAGCAGCCGAGCTCGACCACGACGCAGTCGCCAGCAACCGCACAGGCTGTGTAGCGGGCCGGCAGCTGCTCGGGCGGCGGGTAATCCGTACAGCCAACTGGCACCAGCACGGTGAGAGCAAGCCACCCGCCGGACAAGGCCAAGCCGGCCACCATGCTCGAAAGCACCTGCATCATGCGAACCATCAGCGGCGGCGCATAGCTCGTCGTATGAACCCGGTCCGACCAGCGTGAGGCCGAGTCGCCATCCCTAGACATGCCCACCTCCCTGACCTGAGCACGTGGGGGCCATGTGCCCACGCGATGTTCCTCAAGTGTCGGCAGCCCTTCGATGCGGCTCACAAGGCAAATCGTCGCTGCTGACCCAACAACGCGCCGCTCAAGGCAGCGCGTCAACCGGGATAGCGCGAACCGTCAGTGCGCCCTCGGCGCTTCCGCTCGGCGTGCTGCCAAGGAGCAACTCGGCGCTGACGAAGGTGCCCTGACCGCGCACCGTGCCTGCTGGATCGCTGCTGATCTCCCAGACCATGACAATGTCCAGGATGCTCAGTGGTGGCGAGGCCACCTCGATGTCGAACGGCTTCGAGACGAACGTCCCGCCGGCCACGTCGGAGACACAAGCCAGAAACGCAGCGCCATAACCCGTTGGCGGCTCGCCGTTGGCGGTGAAATCGGCGTACTCGTCGACGCTGCTCGCCTTCTCGGTGGGGAGCACGCAGCCTTTGGTCGAGCTGCATATAAGTCCGTCACCACAGGGCGGCTCGCACTCGAGCTTCGAGTTTCGATCTGCATTGACGAGCTGTCCGCCGGCCTCGAGCGAGCCCGAGACATGCTCGATTTCGAGCAGCAGCTGCAGCTGGGTCTGGATGGGTTTGGTCAATTCGACGAGGGCGAAATGCACTCCGTCCAAGGTCAACGCCAGCGGCGCGCCTTCAGTGCAATACGTGGCAGGGGCGGCACCGCCATTTCCGCCGCCGCCATTTCCGCCGCCGGTTGTGCCCGTGTCACTTTGGAACGTCGTCACGCTGCTGCCGCAACCCAGCACCGCGATCGTCCCCACCAAGCAGCAGAATCCACACCACAGCTGCACGAGCCCGCTCGAGCTACTCATGCAGCGTTCCTTCCAGAGCCAACAGCTCACTGTGCTCGAGCATCGCGGGGCTGGTGCAGCGGTCCGTCGCGTCGGCTACCAAGTCCACGCCGCCGCCCACGCGATAGCAGCGCGACACGTACCAAGAGCAGAACATGGCCGGCGGGGGCGGCCTGTCGGCCCGCTCGACGACGTTGGAGCGATAGCGACCGCGAGCGATCAACCACATGAGATGAATCATACCCAATGTAGCGAAGGGCTTGCCGAGGTGACGGCGCGCCTGCTCGATGATCCCCGACCGGTCGACGGTGGCCGCCACCTCAGGGCGCAGCTTCCACCAGTCGACCCGGCCGTTGTACTTGCGAACGCAGTCGCTAGCGGCAACGTACTGCAGACCATTGAACACCGCCTGATAGACCATCAGCTGGCCGTCATCCCAGCTGGCTATCCCGCAGTGCGAGTAGCTCCCGTCGCTGCCCCAGCGAATGAAACGTGAGATGGGGCCGTTTCCCACGAACATCAAGATGTCGCCGTCGCTGATCTGATCACGCACGTCGTGGTAGGTCAGCGGCGGCGCACGCCTCGAGCCTCTTGAAGTCCAACCTCGCAAGGAGGTCGCATTGTAGCGCATCGCGTCGATCGTGGTTTGGCACAGACGGCGCCCGCTTCCGCTTCAAGGTCGCTAGTTTCGTCCGTCGGCTGCTCCTTGGTCGACGGTCATGCCCCTAATGGCGCACCCTCCGCGCCAGCGC
>CAZRGL010000519.1:0-7995 GCA_964599485.1 uncultured Polyangiaceae bacterium | reverse complement strand
GACTATCGCGACGGCGGCCCTGGCAAAACTGGCTTGCTCGAGGTCGTCGAGGATCCAGGCGCCACGCCAGAGCAGCGAGTCGCGGCTGCCTACGCGCTCTCGCGCATCGAGGAAACGCCTCGGCACCGCATCCAGGTCGCGGCACAAGCGAGCGCAGACGATGATCTGCGCAAGGCGCTGGAGGAAGCCGCCGAAGGCGAGCTCGAGACCGCACGTGTGGAGCGCGCCATGGAGCGATTCGGTGAGCAAGACCCCACCGCCCGCTAGATTGCAGCGAAAATGGGGCCTGCGTAACCAACCGGTCGCATCAGCATTGACTCGACCATCAGACGACCCCGGCGAAATCCGGCTGAGTGGCGTTTCTGGAGCTGATGGTGGCGCCGTGGCGGAGTTGGTCACCGTTGCCGAGTCGTTCGCGATCGGTTGCGGGGCGGCCGAGTCATCGTTGACGAAAGAACCGGACAGGTTGGGTCCTGTTTGACCGAGCCGCGAGGGCAAGCATATCCGACTCTCAGAGCATTGCGGTGTGCACCCTGACAGGACGGAGGGTAGTGCCGGCCAGTGGGGGCTGTTCTGTCAGAGCAGGCGCAGTTGTGGACCGAATTGGAGCCCATCAATGCTAATGGCGAGCGAGCTGGCAACCACCTATCGCGCACTTGCGCCTGACCGCACGCGGATTGGTTGTTCTTGCCCTGACAGAACAGGGGTCACTGGCTGGCACTGGCGGTTGTTCTGTCAGACCAACTCGCTCTGTTCGTTGCGGATTCTCAACTCTAGCTTCAGTCTGTCGGACCCCGCAACTTGGATCGAAGCCTCGACGGAGCCGTGTTGTGTAAGTCGAAACGATGCTGACGACGCCTGTGATGGTTCGGGCCACCAGAACCGCGCCGATGTGACCCGTTCCGGGTCCTGTCAGTCGTCACTCGACGTAAGGGATGCACTGACGGTTGATGTCACAAGTCGTCCCTGGCTGGCAGGTTCCACAACTGCCGCCGCAGCCGTCGGTGCCGCAATAGGCCCCGTTGCAATCGGGTTTGCAGTCTACCTCGAACGGTAGCCAGTTCGAGGTGCCGATGATGTTGGTCACGCGGACACCCGTTTGACCCATTATCGGAGGGACGAATGCGGCGATTTCCTCGTCGTTCCAACTCAGCACCTTCGCTGGCACGGTGGCGGAGCCCCCTACGAAGCTCAGCGTCCCGGTCTTGTTGAAGTTGATTCCGGTAAACGTGACCAAGTCACCGACGTGCCCTTTGCTCGCGCTCGACGCTATCAGCATGGGCCAAATATGAGCGTTGCAGGTGCCGTCGAACTTCAGCCTGAAGCCAACCGGATCGGTGAGCAGAGCTTCTTCAGGTGTAGTACCGCTGCCGTTGTCCGGGGCGCTCACCGTCACGTAACACTCTTTGAGGTCCTCCGGGATGAGCATCGAAAACTCGAAAATCGCGTGCGGCGTCGAGTTGTAGGGAGAAGCCGCGAAGCCTGCTGCGCCCAAGTATCCCTGGTCGTCGAGCGCTCCATCGCGGCGCACTTCGACGGTGTTGTCAGCGTAGATGCGTACTTCCATCTGCACGCCATCGCACAGCATTCGATACTGGTGGTACATGTCTGGCTCGAGCGCGACGGTGCGAGGCGACCAGTCATTGACGAGGAACAGCCGGTTGCCGATGCGGTCACCTTGGAATACCCCATAGGCACCCTCGACCGGCTTGTTGTTCCACTCTTTGCAGCCGCGCTCGAAGCCGGTGAAGGCGCCGTCGAGGACGATGGTGTCGGGACACGGCTCGTACTGCTTGGCAGGACCATCGCCGTAGCGGTCGCCCCATTCGCTGCCGCTGCCGCAGCTGATTGCCACAGCCGCAATCAGCATACCTGTCCCCAATGCGCGGACGCAGCTGCGCCCCCGCGACGAGCTCGTTACTTGTCGCTTCATAGCCTTTCCTCCAAGGCGATCCCGCTCCTTAGCCGGGTGATGAAAAGCGGGCCGACCGGGAGTTTTTCAGCACCCTGCTAGTAAGGAGCCGCGCGCGGCTCGTTGTGAACGTAAAAAGAACCACCGGTCACCGTGGCGGTCGCGCCTCGGTTTGTGAGGCATGGACGCAGCAGGGCGGCGCTCGGTTGCGCCGGCTCGGTCCGTTTTTCATCACATGCTGGCTGATTTGGGCGTTTGGGAGTTGGTACGAAGGTTGCGAGCCAGACCGCCATGGGGAGCTCATGTCGAACGGGTGTGTTGTTGATTGCGGCGTGGCTGGTGGGTTGCGCGCCGGCTGATGAACCGAAGCCGGAGACGGCTGGCGCGCTGCAGCCGCTGACCACGGTCGAAGTGCGGGAGCGGGCAGCCGGTGACGGACTGGCTCGGTCCACCGGGGTCGCGCAAGGAAGTCTGCCGCTGGCTCCGGCGATGGTGCTGGATGCTAGCCAGCTGGTGCTGAGCGATGGCGCGAGTGAGTTGCCAGCCGAAGGCTTGGTGCCAGCCTCTTTCGAGCCGCTGTCTCGTTGGCCCGACGGGTCGGTTCGCTGGGTTCAGCTCACCACGCCGGTCGATCTGCCGGCGGGCGGGACGACGCAGCTCACCGTCAGTCGCAGCGACAAGCCTGGCGCGGGCACGCCATATTCCTTTGCGCCCATCGAGCTGCCGTCGATGAGTTTGCGGGTGGTGCGCAGCAGTGGCGTCGAGACCATCGCCGTCGAGCAAGGCAATTTGGTCGAGCGAGACGGTCTGCAGGCGCGCTTTTGGATCGAGCCGCTCGGAGCGAAGCGGACGCGGCTGCGCAGCTGGATAGCGCAAACCGAGCGCGACGACGGCTGGCATTCGTTGAGCTTGGAAATTGCGAGCACATCACCGGCTGAGCTCGATCCGGTCTGGGGCGCGTTTCACGACGCCGAGCGCGCGGTGGCCGTCGAGCTGGGCCATGAGCTCGAGCGTGGCCCCATTTCGTTCGTGCAGCAGCCTGGCGCCGTCGAGGTGGTGCTCTGGCAAAGCCAGGAGCGTCCATACCCGGCCGACGAGGGCTTTCATGTTTCGCACAGCTTCGTGATCGAAGCTGGCGCCAACGGCACCGAGCTGGCCCAGCGGGTAGACGCGCCTTTGCGGCTGCGGCTCGACAGCGGCTATGTGGCAAGCACCGGCGCGGCTGGAGACTTGGGTCAGGCCGACGCGGCGGTCGACGAAGCCATCGCGATCAGCATGGCGCGCCTTCGCAAAGAGCAGCAGTCGGCCGAGAACCGCGGTTGGGTTGCCTATGGGGACTTCGCGGTCAAGAACGGCAACCTGTCCTACTTGGGCTACTACAACCAAGAGTACGACCCGGCGAGCGTGCTGTTTCAGTACTACTTGCGTACGGGCGACGAAGCCGCGCTCGACTTTGGGTTGGAGATGGCGCGCCAGTATGCCGACGCGTCGGTTTCGCTCAGTGGTGGCTCCTTTCAGCACCGAGCCACCCAGCACCGAATCATCATGACGGTTGCGCTGCCAGTGGCCGCTTGGGTGCGAAAGCAATGGCGTGGGGAAACGCCGGACCAACCGGCCAGTGACGAGAAGATGATTGCCTGGTCGAAGGAGCCACTGATCGACAAGGGTGAAGAGATCCAGGCACTGCTCGCCGAACATGCGTCGGTCAGCCAAGCGGAGCGGGAGCGTCGCGCCAGCGAGTACATCGGCTATTGCGCTGCGGAGCAGTCGCTCTACGAGCTCGAAGCAAAGCAGGGCGACGGCGAGATGGCCAAGCTCATGAACCAAGTCGATCCGGGGGCCCTCGAGCGGATGATGAAGGGCGAGCCATTGCATCGCGACTACGCGCTCTTGTATTGGGCAGGCAGCGCGGTGCAGTACACGAGCCCACCGAGCCTCGAAGAGACCTTTGCGCCACTGTTCGAACGTTATGGTGGCAGCTTCGAGCAAATGCCGCGGGTGTTCTTCACGAATACCCCGCCCCACGATCGCCGCCACTCCGGCGGGCACACCCTGAGCGAGATGTTGGTGTGGGGACACGTGCTCAGTGGTGATCCGATTTTGAAAGACTTCGCGCTGCGCAGCGCACGCCATCACGTCGACAGTACGCTGCTGGAGCACGCGGTCACACGCGTCACCGAGCAGCGGCGACAACAAGACTGCCAACGTGAAGGTGCGCTTGCTCGGCTGGCCGCTGATCAACATGCTCGGTCTCGAGCAGCTCACCGAAGGCGATGATGCCGAGCTCGACGAGCAGCTCGAGCAAGCCATGAAGCTCGCGCTGACTGAGATCGACAAGGTCGAGCCCAACGACTACGACGGCAGCATTCAAGCCGGCGTCGGCTCAGAAGCGCTGGCCCGCTACCATCGACGCAACCAGGATGGCCTCGCGGCCGCGGCGCTGTCTCGGTTGGCCGAGCATTGGAACGGGGCGTATTGGAATGACGACGGCAAGCTCTTCGTTCACAAGCACAGCAAGGACACCGGCGCGGGGGTGGGCTTTCTGTTGACCTATGGCTTGGGCTACGCCGCGGGGCTCTCCAACGACGTCGAGTTGTCGGCGCGCTTGGGCCAGATGGTCGCCGAGCACGTCAACCGGGCGACCGATCCCAAGTCATTTGCCATGCGCTTTCGGTCCACTCAGCGGGCCCTCGAGCTGCTCTCGCCCCCATCACAACAGTAAGCTTGGCCGCGTGCTGCCACTTGGACATTCGCGACAGGGTACGCTTTGCGTATTGTAAACGTGAATCATCCCGTGCTGCGCATCGCTCGCGTGAGTCCGAGTGAAACGAAGATCGAGCCCTTGCGGTATTCAGCACGCTCGAGGCGAACATCGGGGGCAGAGGCCGCAACCGCGCCAGTTTGGGGGAAGACTGCGCGGCCGAGCATGCAGATCGACCGAGCTCAGCTCTCTGCCAGTTTCTGTCGATGAGCAAGAACGCGCACTTGGCACTCTGAGGGCCGCTGGCATGCGGGTTGCTGCCCATTTGAACCGATACACGCCGGTGGAAGGAGAAAAGGGTCTCAACTCGCGCGCGTTGTCCTCGGAGGATTTGATGTTGTCAAAGCGCTCGCTGACTTGTCTCCCGCACTCGCAGGCCTCCCACCACCCGCAGGACTTCGACAGGGGCGGGACTCAGCCGCGTCCCCATTACCGACACGGTCACCGGTCCGATGACAACCACGACCACCGGCCCATCCTGCGACAACACCGGCAACTGCTACCAATGCCAACGATGCGCGATGAAGGACGGCTGCAAGTCCGCCTTTAAACATCTGCTTGAAGAATCCGTCGTGTGCTTCCTTCCTCTCTTGCGCCCAGCAATGCGAGGACAAGGCATGCTTCGATCAGTGCCAGCAGGATAACCCTGACGGAGTCTACGACTACTTGGACATGTGGCTGTGCGTGTACTGCGACGAGTGCTTTTCCGACTGTGAAACCACCTCATCGAATTGTTGATCGCGGCGCCTCGCCAGAACCTCTCGAAATCACGCAAGCACCGGCGGGTATAAAGCCCGCCCCTACGGCGACTCTGCGTTTTGAGACGGGTTGTAAAGCCCGCCCCAACGGCAGAATCCGCTTTATGGAACAGCGTCGCGCTGGGCACCGTGCTGTCGCACGCCATCTGAGACAGCCAAGAGGGGCAAATTGACCGTATGGAGAACATTTTCGAGCTGTCGAGCCGTCTCAGCCTCAAAATGTTCTCCATACGGCCAAAATTGGGCCTCCTCCACCGGCACCACCAGCTCTACTAGCGCCGGCACCAGCGGGCGATGCTGAATCAAGGTGGAGCGTAGAGGCCACCATTCCCTTCGCTGGCTGTGCTCGTGAAGCCGCCGGCTCCGCCGACCGGCGGCGGCAAGATTGCGCCGCCCACTACGCTCGGCTGGCCCTGAAGAGCGACCCCGCTTTCGGCCCAGCCCTGCTGGTCATCGCCCGCGACCATTTTCGGAACGATCGGCTCCACTTGGCGCTGTATTCGCTGCGCGCCATCCTCGACGGCTTCGGCAACGGGCAGCCGGCGCAAGATGAAGACAACGCCGAGGCGCATCTGCTGCGCGGGCTCATACATCTAGAGCTGGACGATCGGGCCGCCGCGGTGAGCGCTCTCGAAAGAGCGGTCGCCTTGCGGCCCGACCTGGTCACGGCGCGGATTCATCTCGCTAGAGCGTTGCTCGAATCGCGGAGCGGCGCCGAGGCAGTGGTGCTGCTCGAGGGCGCCAAGAAGTTCGATCCGAGCAACGCGGCGGCGCATCTGATGTTGGGGCAAGCCCATCGCCTCAACGGCTCGTACGCGCTAGCGAAGCAGGAGCTCGAGTGGGTCTTGAAACATGATGCGAGCCCGCCTGAAGCTCATCATGGGCTCGGTCTACTCTACTTGTCCGCGCCCCGCATCGCTGGCTTGACGCCCCTGGCGCAGGTTGATGCGGCGAAAGCTACGCTCGAGAGCTACGCACGACTCAGGAAGAAGGGCCAGCCTGATCCAGCGGCGCTGCTCCGGCAGACCGCGGTGAAACGAAAGCTGATTGAGGCTCGCCAGCGGGCCGGCCCGGTCCCTTGATGTACTCGTGACGGTCTACCTCTACGATCACGAAACAAGTCAGTTGGGGGTCGTCGATGGAGAGGTAGGTCGGGTCGGTCAGGGACTCAGCTTGGCGAGGAAGCCGGACCATTCACCCACGCTCTGGAGCGGGCCGCCGCCAACGTCGATTGAACCGAAAAGGTGTCCGCTGAACACCACGTTGCCGCCGCTGTCGACTCCCACATCGTTGCCACCGCGCCAGCTGCTGTTGCCGCCAAAGCCTTTGCTCCACAGGTGCTTGCCGAGCGCGTCCAGCTTGAGGACGAAGATATCGGGCCCGGGCGTGCAGGGATCACCCGTGCACGAGCCCGCGCTGTCGTACGGTCCACCTCCGAAATCCACCGTTCCCATGAAGCTCCCGGTGACGACTACGTTGTCGGCCGCATCGGCAGCGATGGCCACGCCATCGTCCCCGTTGTTGCTGCCAAACGACTTGCTCCAGAGGTGGTTGCCGGTCGGGTCGAGCTTGAGGACGAAGATGTCTTGATGTCCAACACTGGTGAGGGGCCCGCTGCCGAAGTCCACCGCGCCCCAAAAAACTCCCGTAACCAGCACGTTGCCCTTCGTGTCCACAGCAACACCGTAGCCGTGCATGCTCGTGTACTGACCGCCACTGAAGGACTTGATCCAGACGAGCTTGCCGCTCGGGTCGAGCTTCACGACGAAGAGGTCTGTTCCAACTGCCGCGAGCGGCATGCTATTGCCGAAGTCCGTCTCGCCCCAGAACCGCCCAGTGACGATCACGTTGCCGGCCGCATCGGCGACGATGGCCTGATTGGTCGCACCCCCGGCGTTGCCTTCGACAAAGGGCTTGCTCCACAGGGGGCTCCCAGAGGCGTCGAGCTTGCTGACGACTGGGGGGGCATTCTTGGCAACGAGCACGTTGGCAGACGCGTCGGTTGTCACAACCGGAAGCCCGAAGTAAGCGCCTGAGGGGTTGGTGCCTATCGCCTTGCTCCACAGGTGCTTGCCGGACGCGTCCAGCTTGGCCAGAAAGTAGTCACCGTACTGGCTGACGCTTTTGAGAGCGCCGCCGCCGAAGTCCACCGCGCCGACGACTTTGCCGGCGACGAGCACGTCACCGAGCGGATCGACCGCGACGCTGGCCACGGAGCCGTCCCCACTCTCGACGAAACGCTTGCTCCACTGGTGCTTGCCGCTCACATCGAACTTGGCCAAGAAGATGTCGCGGTTGACCGAGGTGACGAGTGGGGCTCCGCCAAAGCTCACTGTCCCGTCGAACGCTCCGCTCAGCAGCACATTGTCAGCAGCGTCGATCGCGAGGACATTGGCGTGAATCGCGTCCCAGCCGATGTCGAAGCTCTTGCTCCACAAGTGTCCGCCCGGTGGTAGGCACGCACCCGCCAGGCAGGTATCGCTGGCAGCACAGGCCTTGCCGCAGCCGCCGCAATGGGCGGAGTCGTTGGCTGTGTCGACACACAGCCCGCCACAAAGGGTCTC
>CAZRGL010000518.1:0-8001 GCA_964599485.1 uncultured Polyangiaceae bacterium | reverse complement strand
GAAGGCCGTAGCCACCGACGCGCGAATCGACTGCTTCTTGGTCTTCCCGGGCCGGACGATGAAGGAGCCACGTGCGGACGGAACCAACCGCTCGATCGAGGGCACGTAGTCGAGCCTGCCTGATGCCACGAGCGCGAAATGGTCGAGAAACTTGAGCGCATCTTGGGCGAACACACCGACGTGATGCTCGATTGGTGGGTCGGCGATCAGATAACTCCAGCTGATGTTCTTCAGTCGGTAGTTGACGCCGGCGACGAGCCCGTGGGTGAGGGCCTCGGGTGCTTTGAAGGTGTGGGTCAGCTCGACATCGGTCTCGAAGGAATGCTGTACGGGATAGGTCTCGTACATGTCGTGGCCGACATACGCGTGGCCCTGGCTGGCGAAGGCGTTGAGCAGCGCATAGTTGCTGCGGATCGTGATCAGGTCGCTCTTGAAGGCTGTAGAGATGTCGGCTGCGTCAGCCTCGACGAGGTAGTCGTTGAAGGGGCCGATGCCGTAGATGTTGATGATGGAGCGGGCGAAACCACCGCCGAATGCCAGCTCCTTGTTCTTGCCGAGTCGATAGCTGGTGCGCAGATCGATGCGACCGTTCTGTGCGCCGGTGGTGGGATTGACGTCGACGGGACGAGCGTCCACGCGGCCCGGAGTAAACTCCCGTGTCCAGCGTGGGTAACGTGTGAAGCCGGCCGACGCCCGGTACGCGAAGTCCCCATTTCGATGTGAGGTCCAGAGCGAGCCGTAGGCCTCTGCGTGGTCGCCGAATCCGACCCGCATGCCTGTTCCTCCCTTGCCTGGTGCGATGGGGATGATGTTGACCACACCGGCAAAGGCGTCAGCGCCGTACAGCGAAGAGCCCGGGCCACGCACGACCTCGATCTGCTCGATCTGATCGACGTCGATTGGAAAGGACTCCCAGAAGGTCGAGCCGAGGATGTCGTTCTTGACGATACGACCGTCGATGAGGACCAGCAGCTTGTTGCTCAGTCGGGCGTTGAGCCCCCGCATCGAGACGTTGCTGTCGCCGCCAGTAATCTGCATGACGTCCATGCCGGCCACCCGACGCAGCAGCTCGGGGATTCGTGTCACACCCGACAGGTGGATGTCTTGACGGGTGATGACGGTGAGCGAGTTGGGGGCGTCGAGCGGGCTCTGCGCTTGGCGCGAGGCGGTCACGACTTTTTCTTCGTAGATGTCTCCCCGCTCGTCGGGCTTTTTCTCCGGCGTATCTGGTGGCTTGTCGGGCGTATCCGGGGGCTTGTCCGGCGTATCGGGTGGCTTGTCGGGAGGCTCGTCGGTTGGTGGCTTCTTTTGCGCTGCCAGCTTCTTCTTCAGCTTGGCTACGACCTGCTCGACCTCGTCGCGGTCTTTGGGATCACTTGCCAGGTAGCTTTCATAGGCAGCCACGGCTTGCTCGAGCTCGCCTGCATCGGCGTAGGCGCGCGCGATGTTGAAGCGCACCGAGGGGTGCGGCATGATTTCGTAGGCACGCTCGAGCTCAGCAATACCGGAATCGTATTTGCCATCGCGGATGTGGCCCATCCCTGCTTCGAAGTGCTTGCGCGCCTCGGTCCGTGCATCTGCCCAGGCCACGGGCACGGCAGATCCAAAACACGCCGCTGCCACGATGATGGCGAAGCTTCGGCGCCAACCGTGACGTGCCCAGCCGCTACTCACGGGCGGAAACATACCCGAAAGCGAGAGTTGATGCTTCGCTTATCGAGCTGGACTCGGTCCTCCTAGTAGGGGGAGTCCTTGTATCCCTTGGGCGTGCTCGCTGTTGGTGCGGGTTTGGCCTGAGTTGCAGTAGGTCTTGGTTTCACAGGCGCTGGGGTAGTTGCAGGCTTGGCCGTCCTGTTGGGCCAACCGCCCTTGCTGTTGGCGGCCTGTTTGCTCAGCCTCAGCGAGGCCTCGCGCGCACCTGGGCGCACCAACAAGGTGCCGCTCTGGTAGCCCGCAAGGCTAAGCTCCAGTTTCTGGGGGCGCGCTGCGTCTTTGCCGTCGAGGTTGATCTCGCAAGGGGTTGGACGACACAGTAGCTCGTTGCCTAGCGTGACCTCGGCGCCAGCGGGAATCGACACGATGCGCACAGCGCGGCCTGCTGCCTGGTCAGCAGCGGTGGATGTTGGCTTCGCGGCCGCGCTGTCTGCCGCACTGGTCTCGTTGTCCGCTGCGTGGGTCTCGTCGTCGGGTTGAGCCGCAGGGCCTGCTGCAGTCTCCGTTGTGCCCGATGGCGATGGTTTGGTCGCGTCGCGGGTCAGGACCAGCGCCACACCGGCAGCGACCGCGATGCTCAGCCCCACAGCCAGTAGGGTGACCATCTTGTTGCGAGGCTTTTCGGTCAGCTCGGCGGGCTGGGCCATCGGCTCCGGTGTGCCGCTGGGATGAGCCGTGTAGCCTGGCGCCCCGGAGCCGGGAACCGCGACTGGCGGGGGAATTTGAGGAATCGATCCCGATGGTTGCGGGGGCTCGGACGGCCCGGAGTAGGGTCCGGAGGCCTGCGGTCCGGAGTAGGCTCCGGAGGCCTGCGGTCCGGAGTAGGGTCCAGAGGCCTGCGGCCCGGAGAAGGGTCCGGAGGGCTGCGGTCCCGGCCCGGAGGGCTGCGGTCCGGAGTAGGGCCCGGAAGGGCCGACTTGTGGCCCGGAGAGCTGGTCAGGATAGGAGGGCGGACCAGCAGGTGGCACCGAGCCTGCGGCTGGCGCCGATCCTGACCGCGGTGGCGGTCCCGAACTGGCGAGCCCGGTACCCTTCGCGGGCGTGATCCTGGTTGGATTTGGCTCCGCGTGTAAGAGGCTCGCGCTGCTGACCACACCACTCGCTCTGGGGTTCTTGAGCGCGGGCGGCGTGACCAAAGGCCCGGCACGCAAGCTCTCAGTCAGAGAGCCACCGCCTTCGACTCTGGTCAAGGCGAGCAGCAGCTCGTCCATGTTCTTGAAGCGATCCTCTGGCTCTTTCGCCAGACATCGCATGACGATGGCTTCCATTTCGAGCGAGATCTCTGCTTGCGGTTTGGCCGCCCGAAGCGGCAGCGGCGGGTCGTTGACGTGCGCCATGAGCGTCTTGACGCTCGCGCCTTCATCGAAAGGAACGCGGCCGCAGAGCAGCTCATAGGCCACCACACCGAGCGAGTAGACGTCAGTGGGCGCCGATACCGCATTGCCGAGGATTTGCTCAGGCGCCATATACTTTGGCGAGCCCATGAACAGGCCCTGTTGCGTGAGATCTTCCTTGTCTTCGGCCATCTCTTTGACGAGTCCGAAGTCCAGCACCTTGACGGTGTCGGCCTCATCGGCCAGCCCAGTCAGCACGATGTTGGCGGGCTTCATGTCGCGGTGAATCACGCCCAGCGCATGGGCTTCGCGCAACGAGCGACACACCTGCCGCATGATCCGCGCGACGCGCTCCTCCACGAGTGTCCCCTCATCGCGCAAGATGCGGTAGAGCGTGCGCCCCTGGATGTACTCCATGGCGATGAAGTAGGTATCGCCGTCCCGGCCGTAGTCGAAGATGGTGACCGTATTGGGGTGGGTGAGCTTCGATGCGGTCGAGGCCTCCAAGAAGAAACGCCGCTGAAATTCGGGGTCTTCGTCACCCTCATATTTGGGATTGAGCACTTTCAGGGCGCAGACGCGCCCCAAGGGTGCTTGCTCGGCACGGTACACCTTGCCCATTCCACCGCGGGCAATGAGACTGAGGATCTTGAAACGGCCGTTGATGACCTTGCCGATCAGCGGGTCGGGTCGTTTGCTCCCAGCAGGCGCAATGCTGCCTGGCGATCGGCTATCAGCACCACCAGCTTGCTCCGTTTGCAGGGCGCTATTGGCCCCTGATTTCGGCGCTAGAGAGGACACGCAAAAAGATACCTAGCGCATCGGGTTGCCGACGCGCACCTACACTTCAGGGAACTAGTGTAGCAAACTCTGGGCTGCTGCCTGACAGTTGGCAAGATTGTCACGAATGATTTGCGTCTCTGAGCGCTTGCAGATGCTGCAAATCGCCCTCCTCAACCGAAAGCAAACGCATCGCTTCGGACATCGTCTCGGCCAGCTTGGGGAACTTCTCGCGCTTCCTTGCTTCGACCAGCAAAGCACGCGCCGGTTCGGGATCAGACGCGACCATCGCAGCGATGCTGGCCGAGATTGTGGCGTTGTGACGCACCACTGGATCCGGAGAAGCGAGGTGAAGCAAGAACAGATCGAGCCAGTCTGGATCCCAACTCACGCACATGTGGGCGAGTATGGTCAGCGCGCGCTGTGCGGCCTCGACCTCGGTTATCTGTAGTGCCTCCGCCAGCAGCTTCGACTGGGCCACGAATCCGGTCACATCGAGGATGCGTTTGATGATGGGAGCCACCGCATCGCCGTGTCCTTCGAGCAGCACCACTCCGAGTGGCGCGCTCTCGAAAAGGACGACCGCCGTGTTGCTACCCTCGTCTTCGTAGCGCTGAACGCTTGGATGAGCTTCTTGTGCTAGCTCCAATGTTTCGGTCTGCTCCAAAATCGCTCTGGCCTGCTCGAAGCACGCAGCACCAGCCAGCGCATAAACGAAACGGGAGCGTTCGCTCATGGCGACCAACATCTGCCGTGCGCGGTCGACGAGGGCGCTCTTGGAGATGGTGTCTTGGCTCAACGTCATCGCCTCCACCCATGGCTCTTCCTACAAAATGAGGCTCAAGCCCAAGGTTTGCACGAACGAGCCTTCGATCGCGCCGTAGGGGCCGATTTGGCGTTTCTCGCCGGCCACGTCAATCGCTTGGAAGTTCTCGTGAGCGTCGCCTGACTGGCCAAACACAACCGCCGCGCTCGCTTCGTATTCGATGGCTAGCCAGCGTTCTATGACATCGAAAGACACACCGATGCCGATGGGGACCTCGACGAAAACCCCGGCTCGCTCACGGATTTCGAACGGCTCGCTGTTTGGCTCGGTGACCACCATGAGCGGAAACTCGAAGCGCCCCCAACCAACGCCGGCGCTGATCCAGCCGCGTGCTCGGGATGAAAGCGCCAACGTCGGTGCCAGCTTGGCGCCGAACACGAAGGTAGCGACAGAAATGTCCTCGTTGCCGTCGGCATCGGTAATCGTGGCGGCGCTGCTGATCCCGTTGGATGAGCCCGTTGCCAGGCCTGTCGGGGGCAACACGATGTCGTGATGGGCGTCGATGAAGTAGGGATGAAAGCGCAACCAGGGCAACACATCCCAGTGCAAGTGCAGACCCCAGGCGATGTTGTTCTCGTAGCGATTGCCTGGCTGCACCAAGGCGTCGGCGAAAGGCCGGCTGACGTAGGCGATGTCCACACCGAGCTCGAGCCGACGCTCCCACTTGGGCGGCGCAGGTAGCTCGATCGGGTCAGGCAGCTCACTGCGCGGCTGGTCACGTTCGCGTCGCGCGCGCTGTTCAGCCGCGAGCTTCTCTGCGGCTTGCTCCTTTTCCAAGTCGTTGAGCCCATCTTCGGACGATGCAGTCTCGGGAGCGGCAGTCTCAGCCGTGGCAGTCTTCGTCTCAGAGGGCGAAGTCTCAACCGGCTCAGCCGCAAGCAAACGCGGGCTGAAGCCGAGCACAACCAGACCAAAGGCGAGACAGCGGAGGCGCACCACGGTCACAGAGCCTAGCTCCTCGCTTGTCGACTGGCGATGCTTTGTTCAGGCCGACTCAGCCCGACGCTCGAGCAACAGCAAGGAGGCCAGGTATACGCAGCCTAGCGCGTTGAACGCGCACCACGCGGTGGTGATGAGCCAGCCGAAGGGCGTTGCGAGTTGGCCCAACACCGCCACCGACGCCAGGTATGCCGCAGTGCCAATGGACAAGCCGGCCAACGCAGGCGCAGCCCGCTTGACCGACAAGAGCGCAGCGCTCAAGGCGAGCGGAATACCGATGTGGGCCAGCGGCAGGAACTTGTGCAGAGAGGCTCCGACGAGCAGATCCCACTCGCCCAGCGGTCGCGCCAACCAGTCAACCCAAAGATGGTGACGTCCTACGATCCAGGGCATGAAGAACAAAAGGCCAACACCGCTGATCATCGCAGCCAACAAGAGCATCGGGTTGCTGGCCTTGACCGTGGGGGTGCCCTTCTTGCGGGCAATCTTGAAAGCAGCAAAAGCCGCCAGCAGCAGCGCAATCAATCGACAGAAAATCTGCAGGAGATTGGCGCGCTGTGCCGCCGCTTGGGCTTGCAGCAGGCCAGCGCCGAAACGGTACCCCTTGGGGTCGTCTGGTAGGCTGCGCGCCGTCGTCGTCAGATAGCGCTCGACCGCGGCTGGCTCGGATACGCCCAGGCTGACCAAGAGCGCCGCGGCCCCCGCAACGTGTGGAGAAGCCATGGAGGTGCCGTTGTAGCTCGGGAAGACCTCGCAACCGTTCAGGCCGCGGTCACAAATGGTCTGCTGCACGACGTCGACACCCGGCGCGGCGATGTCGACGCCTTTGCCTCGGGAGGAGAACCAAGCCAGCTTGTCGTCGCCGTCCGTGGCGCTCACGCCAATCACGCCGCGACTCGCGCCAGGGAAACCGACACTGCCGCCACTGTTTCCCGCGGCAGCGACCACCACCACACCACGGCTACGGGCGTGATCGACAGCGCGTTGCAGGATGAAAGAGTTTCGAGGGCCGCCCAGGCTCAAATTGATGACGTGGGCACCGTTGTCAGCCGCCCAGCGGATACCGTCGGCTACACCTGAGGTCGTGCCCCAGCCGTCGGCGCTGAGCACTTTGACCGGCATGAGTCGCGCCCGAAATGCCATGCCGGCCGTCCCGAGTGCGTTGTCGGTCGACTGCGCAATGGTCCCAGCTACATGCGTACCGTGACCGTGGTCATCGCTGGCGCGGCGGTTGTTCTTGACGAAATTGTAGCCGCCTACGCAGCGCGTCTCAGCCAGATCGGTCGCCTTCTTGAAACCGTCGATGGTCTCGCAAGCCACCCCGGTGTCGATGACCGCAACGGTCACACCGCGCCCCACCGACAGGCCCCAGGCGTCTTCTGCACCGACGCGCCCGAGATGCCATTGTTCGCGGTACATCGGGTCATTGGGTACGTACAAACCCCGCACCCGAGCGTGGGGCTCGACGTGCTCGACCCGCGGATCCCCTTTGAGCTTGGCGAGCACGCTGGCCACCTTTCCGCGGGCGATGGACACGATCTCGATGTGGGTTTCGGCTTCCAGCGCGCTGGGGCGGAACTTCAGGCCGAGTCTCGACAGCAACGAGGAGATCGCACTGGACTCGGTGTCATCACGAAAATCGACCACGTATTCGCCAGCGATGTCCCAGCTGCTCTGATCGCTCCAGCTCACCGAGGGCGTGGCGGACTGCGCCCTGGCCAGGCGGCTCGGGAATACCACCGCGCACAAAGTGATGACGGCAGGCACGACCCAATAGCTTGTTCTTAGACCTCGCATACTTGTTCTCCAGGCTAGCTCAATATCAACATGACACCAGCGCAAGGAGATTGGTCGTCCTGATTTCGTCATATTGGCCGTAGCCGTCACGGCCATTCGCTCTGATATTTCACGGTTTCGTCATGGCGATCTGCGACCCGTCCGGACGGCCGACGATGTAGGCTACGCCGCATGTCGGATTCTCCCCGCCAACGTCCTGTCGTTCTCTGCGTCCTGGACGGTTTCGGTGACCGTGCTGAGGAAGAAGGCAACGCAGTGCTCCTCGCCAAGACGCCAGCCTTGGACGCGCTGGCGCAGAATTGTCCGAAGACGGTTCTCGCGGCGAGCGGCGCCGCGGTAGGCGCCGCTGGACAGCGGGCCAGCAGTGCGCTCGGGCATCGCTTGCTCGGTGCCGGGCGCTCGTTGCAAAGCGATTGCAGTCGTATCGATGCCGCCATCGAAGAAAACCAACTCGGTCGCAACGAGGTGCTCGATCAGACCATGCGCATTTGTTTGTACGACAAATGCGCCCTGCATCTGTTCGGGCTGTTGTCTGATGGCGGTGTGCACGCCTCGATGGACCACTTGTTTGCCATCATCGACATTGCCGACTTTCACGAGATCCCGGTCATC
>CAZRGL010000517.1:0-8007 GCA_964599485.1 uncultured Polyangiaceae bacterium | reverse complement strand
CCGCAAGTGATCGAAATCGTTTGTCGACCGCGTCGATTTTGTGGGGAGCACTCAGCCCTACACCCCGAGCTGCTGCAGATGCTGCAAATGTCTCGCGACGCAGGCATCCGGCGACTCACGCTGTCGACCAACGGTCTCGCCTTGCGCGATGAAAGCTACACCAAGCAGCTGGCCGAGCACGACACGCGCGTCGTGCTCTCGCTCGACACCTTCGATGAAGCGACGGACCGGCTCCTGGTCGGGGCCAACACCGTACAGACCAAGCTCGACGTGCTCGATCTGCTCGAGAAGCACGATGTCACAACAACGATCCTGCCCGCCGTAGCAGGAGGTCTCAACGACGTCGAAGTACCGCGCTTGCTGCGACTGGTGCTCGCCAAGCCGAACATCTGCTCGCTCGAGCTGCACACCATGGCGTTCACCGGGCAAGGCGGAAGCAGCTTCGACCGCACCACGCGCATCACGATTCCCGATCTGCACCACATCATCGAACAAGCCTCCGATGGGCACATCAACGGGCGCGACTTCGTGCCGTCGCCCCTCGCCCATCCGCACTGCTACTCGATTTGCTATCTGCTGATGCTCGATGGCGGCGGTTACGTCCCCTACGCGCGCTTCCTTGGACGCGAGACGCTGTTCGAGCTGCTTGGGGACACCATCTACATCGAGCCCAACCAAAAAGTAGAGCAAGCCATGCGTGACGGTATGGACGCGCTGTGGGCTGACCCCAGCTTGCTCGACGAGGCCGACGCGGTGCTCGCTACCCTCAAGCGCCTGCTGCTCGAGATGTTCCCCTCCGACGGCGCGCTGCCGCTGCAGCAGCGCACCCGCATCGCCGAGCGCGCTACCAAAGCCATCTACATCCACTCGCACATGGACGAGGACAGCTTCGACGCGACGCGGGTGATGAAGTGCTGCGTGGCCGTGCCCGAATCGGACGGCACCATCATCCCGACCTGCTCCTACAACGTACTATACCGCGAACGTGATCCCCGCTTCACCGATCCGTCCAAGCTCGAGCGCATGAAGCTCACGAAGTTGCGAACTTGAGCGGGGCCCTCCCGCATTTCGAAACCCTAGCCGACGCGGCGCGTAGTTGCTCCGAAACCCATGTCGCTTCCCATCATTGCCGACAATCGACCCGCAAAGGTCGAGCTGAACGAGGGCGAGGAGTACTACTTCTGCACCTGCGGACGCTCGAAGAAACAACCACTGTGTGACGGCTCGCATGCTGGCACGTCGTTCAAGCCCAAGGCGTTCACCGCCAAAAAGGATGGACCAGCCTACCTGTGTGCCTGCAAACAAACCGCAGGTCCACCACAGTGCGATGGCACCCACAAGAGATTCGACAAGGCGCAAGTGGGCCAAGAGGGTCCTGTCCCAGCGGCGGGCTCACCGTCCTGAGCCACCGCATTTCGCGAGCGAGCAAACCAGTTTACCTCCGCCCGCAACTGCGCGAGATTCGGCCAACACAGGAGGGACACCCTCCCTTCATGATGGCCAAGCTTGATGTCCGAGCGACCAGCACCCGAACGCCCTTTGGTGTTCTCTGAAACAACACGCAAACGCGAAGTGTTTCATTCGTCGACACGTGGGCGCTGTCCCGAGTGCCTTCGCGGCGTGGACGCGGCTCGCTTGATTCGCGATGGCAAGATCTGGCTGCGCAAGCAATGCCCTGAGCATGGCCCTTCGGAAGCACTGATCTCAGCTGACGCGGACTGGTTCTTGGGCTCGCTTGGTTATGTGAGGCCGGGCTCGATCCCACTAGAACACTCCACCGAGATTGATGCGGGCTGTCCTGACGATTGTGGCCTTTGCCCCAATCACGAGCAGCACACCTGCATGCCAATCATCGAGATAACCAATCACTGCAATCTCGCTTGCCCCATCTGCTTGGTAGACAACCGCAGCAACTACCACATGAGCAAGGACGAGCTGGCCAGTATCCTCGAAGGGCTGGTCCGAAAAGAAGGCTCGCTCGAGACGATCAACTTCTCCGGCGGCGAGCCCACCGTGCACCCGGAATTGCTCGACTTGCTCGACATGGCGCTGGCCGTACCCGAAATCGCCCGAGTGTCGATGTCGACCAATGGCGTGCGTCTCGCCGCCGAGCCCGAGCTTTGCGAAGAGCTCGGCAAACGAGGCGTGTACGTGAGCCTTCAGCTCGATGGGCTCGAGGGTCGCGGGCTCGAGACGTTGCGCGGCAGTGGCGATCACGCAGCTAGCAAACGCCGAGCCCTGGACAACCTCGAACGGGCGGGCGTGCGCACGACCATCGTGGCGACAGTCGCAAAGAGCATCAGCGATCAGAGCATCGGCGACCAAGTCCGCTTGCTCTACGAGCGCGACTTCATCCTTTCGCTCATGTTCCAGCCTGCCGCATACACCCAAAACGGACCGCGCTTCGAGCCTCACGACCCCCTCGACGTGGTGACCATCCCGGATGTAATCGGCGCCGCCGAAGAGCAGACCGACGGGCTGCTGCGCCGCAGCGACTTCTTGCCCCTACCCTGTTCGCACCCGAGCTGTTTCGCGCTGACCTATTTGCTCCAGATCGACGATGGCTTCGTTCCTTTTGCGCGCTTCCTCGAGCTCGATCAGCACCTGGACATCATCGCCAACCGTGGGACGATACGACCGGACGCGCACTTCGAAACGGCCATCCGTGACACCATCGATGCGTTGTGGACAGGCTCCGCTCAGGTGCCGGACTGCGACAAGATCCTCAAAAGCCTGCGGCGCGCCATTTTTCTCATGTACCCGGAAGACCGTGCCATCGAGCTCGAAGAGCGGCTCAAAGTTGGTGAGGGCATGGTCAAGACCATCTTCATCCACGGCTTCATGGACCCACATACCTTTGATGCCGAGCGCATCAAGAAGTGCTGCACCCACTATGCCTTGCCCGACGGAAGGCTCATGCCCGGCTGCGCCTACAACGTGCTGCACCGGCGCGATGATCCTCGCTCAGGCCCGGCGGGAGGACAGCCGTGACGGGCTCGGTGTCAACAGCGTTGCTCGACGGCAAGCGCGCACTCATCACCGGCGGCTCGCGCGGACTCGGACGGGCGATTTGCTGCGCTTTTGCCAAGCAAGGCGCGCGGGTGGCGTTTAGCTACAACAAGAATGAGAAAGCAGCGGCCGAGACCTGCGAAGCGGTCGAGGCGCTGGGCGGGCAGGCCCTTCCCTACCAGGTATCCGTCACCGATCTGCCCGCCACCGAAACGATGGTTCGTGACCTGTGTGGGCGCTGGGACGGCATCGACGTGCTCGTCAACAACGCCGCCATCACTCAGAACCTGCCCCTGGCTTTGCTCGAAGAGCAGGACTTCGACCGGGTGATGGGCATCAACGTCAAAGGAACTTTTCTCACCTCGAAGGCCGTCATGCGCACCATGATCCGACAGAAGAGCGGCGTGGTGCTCAACATCGGCTCGCTTGCTGGAACGCGGATGATCGACGCGCCCATCCACTATTGCGCCAGTAAAGCCGCAATCGTCGGCCTGACCGAGAGCATGGCCAAAGAAGTCGCCCGTCACGGCATTCGTGTTTTGTGCTTGGCGCCCGGCCTGCTCGAGGGCGGCGTCGGGCGCAACCTCCCAGAGCATCGTTTGGCCGATTACCTCAAGCACTGCGCGCTCGGCCGCGTTGGAACCTTCGCCGAAGTAGCCAAGCTGGCTGCTTTCATGGTGTCCGATCACAGCAGCTACATGAACGGCGCAACTGTCGTGATGGATGGTGGCCTCTGATGAACGAGCCGACGGCAAGGTCTTCAGGATCAGAAGCTCCGCGTTGCGTGGTGCTCGGCGGCTCAGGCCAGTTGGGTCAGAACGTGTGTCGCGCGCTAGCGGCCAATGGAGCACAGGTTGCGTTTAGCTACTATCGAGCAGAACGAGAAGCGATGCGACTGCGCGATGAGCTCCCTGGCTTCGCGAAGCGAATCGATCTGACCGACACCGGCAGCATCGCGCCAGCCCTCGACGAGATGCTCGCGCACCTCGGCGGCGTCGACGCGCTCATACACTTGGCCGCCATCGGCTCGACCCTTCAGCCAGCGGCCTACGACGACGTTGACGAGGTCGATGCGGCGGGCTGGGATCGGCTCATGGCGCTCAACGTCAAGAGCGCCTTCTTCGCATGCCAACACTTGGCAACCCGTTTTGGCGATGAGTCGGGAGGAAACATCGTGTTGGTGGGCTCAGTCGATGGGATCAAACCAGTGCCTGCCCCGGTTCCTTACGCCGCGAGCAAGGCGGCGCTGCGGGGCATGGCCCAAGCGCTGTCAAAAGCGCTCGGCCCACGTAAGCTGCGCGTAAACGTGGTCGCACCCGGCGTGCTCGAACGCGGCGTGTCGCATACCCTTCCCGACGACATCCGCGCCGAGTACCTCAAGCACTGCTCGGCCCAGCGCCTCGGCAGGCTCGACGAAGCGGCCGGGCTCATTTGCTGGCTCGCGCTTCACAACAGCTACGTGACAGGACAAACGGTGGTCGTCGACGGAGGATTGTAAGGCGGCCCTACTGACCAACGAATGACATGCGCTACGTCCTTCTCGACAAGATCACCGAAATCCAACCCGGCAAGCTGGCGCGCGGGCTCAAGTGCGTCACGTTGACCGACGAGGTCCTGCACGACCACTTCCCCGGTCTGCCCATCCTGCCCGGTGTCTTGGTGCTGGAAGCCGCCGCTCAGCTTGCGGGCTTCTTGCTGGAGATCTCGCTCAACGTTGCCGGCGACAACGAGACCGCTGAACCCAAGCGCGCGCTGATGGTGCAGATCAGCAAGGCCAAGTTCCACCGCCCTGCCCAGCCCGGCGACGCCATCGCGCTCACGGCCACCATGGGCCAGTCAATCGATAGCGCAGCTCAGGTTGACATCGAAGCAACCATCGCCGGAGAGCGCGCCATGCGCGGCACGCTGACCTTCATGATGAAGGACGTGCCGTCGCAGCGCGTGCACGAGCAGCGCCGCTATTTGTATGAGCTGTGGACGCGCGACCTGGACATGTCGGAGATCCCGATTCCATGACGGGGATTGGCCTCAGCGGCGCCGGCCACATCGTGCTTTGTGCCGGCGATCCGGCGCCCGATCCGACCCCTTTCCTCAAGATCCGCAAGACCCGCAAGTTCATGGGTCTGCAAGATGTGCTCGCCGTCGTTTGCGCGGGTAAGGCGCTACGACAAGCGGGTCTGACTGAGGCCGAGCTCGGTGAGCGCGCCGGCTTGTTTCTGGCGGTCGGCCATATACCGTTCGAGCGACGCGATGTTGAGCCCGTGCTCGAGGCTTCGCTCGAAGAAGGTGCGTTCTCGCTCGAGCGCTTTGCAGCAGGCGGCTACCAGCGAGCCCATCCGCTGCTCACATTCCGCTGCTTGCCCAACATGCCGGCCTATCACGTCTCTGCAAACTTCGACGTGCAAGGGCCCTACTTCGTCACCTATCCCGGCGCGGGACAGCTCTACCAAGCGCTCGACGAGGCGGTTTGCGCGCTCAATCGCGGCGACGTCGACATCGCCTTGGTCGGCGGTGTCGCCCACCAACGCAACTTCTTGGTCGAGCACCATTTTGGACGGATTGATTCGCCCCTCGCGCCAGAGACACTCCGTGACGCCGGCGGGCTCATCGTGTTGGAGCGACAGCAGCGTCTCCGCGAGCGGGAAGGGACCGCGCTCGCTCGTTTGATCGACCACCAGCTGCGCTATGAGCCTTTCGACGTCTGCAAGCCATGGCCCAAAGCGCAAGAGCAGCTTCATCTCGGAGACGAGCTGTCGGCGCTGTTTGGCGAGGGCGCGCTAGGACCTGCCTCGCTACCTGCAGCGCTTGGCGCCCTGGTTGCCGCAAAGCCCTCACCGAGCGTCGCGCTACATCATGAGCTGCACACCAGAGACGGCTTGGTCGCCTCGAGTCGATGGGAGATCGAAAGCCCATGAAGCGCGTCGTCGTTACGGGCCGAGGAGTCGTCACGCCACTGGGCAATGATGTCGAGACCTTCTGCGACGGGCTGCTGGACGGCCGCTCCGGAATCGCTCCCATCACCATCTTCGACCCAACCACCCTTCCGACGCGAATAGCAGGACAGGCAGCGGTGCCCTCACACCACGCTTGTCCGCTACCCGATCGCAAGATCGCCTTCGCCCTCGAAGCTGCACGACAAGCCCATGACGAAGCGTGGGGTCCGAATATGATCGCGAGCCCTCCACCTGGCGGCGGGATTAGCTTGGGGGTGGGGTTGGAGCTGCTGTCGATGGATGACTTGGCCAGGTGGTTCGAGCCCGACTGCGTCCTTCCCGAGCCGCTGGTCGAGCGCCTCAGCTTCCTGCAGACCCCTTCCGACCTGTGTGCTCACCTCATTGCCGAGCGCTACAAGCTGACGACACCGCCGCTGTTGCATGTTTCGGCTTGCGCCGCAGGGACCGACGCTATTGGCGCGGCCTATCGCTTGGTCGCCAGCGGGCGGCGCAGCTGGATGCTCGCCGGCGGAGCCGACTCGATGATCAACCCTCTGGGTGTTGCGGGCTTCTGTACGCTGAGCGCCACGTCACGGCGCAACGAAGAGCCTGAGCGCGCTTCTCGTCCTTTCGACCGAACCCGCGACGGCTTCGTCATGGGCGAAGGGGCGGGCATGATGGTGCTCGAAGCGCTCGACGCCGCAGAGGCCCGCGGGGCGTTCATCTTTGGCGAGATCGTCGGCTACGGCAATTCGCTCGATGCACACAAGATCAGCGACCCCCATCCTGAAGGGCGGGGCGCCGCACTCGCGCTCAGTCGCGCAATCGTCGACGCGGGCATCGAGCCTGAGCAGATCGACGCCATCAACGCCCACGGCACCGGCACACCAAAGAACGACCCAGTGGAGACCTTGGCGATCAAACGCATCCTGGCCACCCACGCAGCAAAGGTCCCCATCAGCGCCACCAAATCGATGATCGGCCACCTCATCTCGGCGGCGGGGGCAGTCGAAGCTATCGCCGCGCTCGAGTGCATGATGCGAGGGTTCGCCCATCCGACCATCAACCTCAACGAACCAGATCCAGCCTGCGACCTGGACTACGTGCCTCATCAGGCGCGCCGACATGAACAACGCCACGTGCTGACCTGTTCCTTCGGCTTCGGCGGACACAACGCCGCCCTCATCCTCAAGTCTCCCCAACCATGACGCCTGAAGGTCGCAAATCGCGACCTTCTGCAGCCCTAGCGAGCTACGACACCTGCGAGCACATCGTGTCGTGATCGCTCATCGCGCTCTAATCCGCTGAGGCCCCAGCCACTCGTCCCACTTGTCGCCGTACCCATCGTAGTGGACGAGGTGTTGGGTGCCTTTGCGCTTCAGAATTGTCGCTGGGTACCACTTGCCCTGCCATTTGGCATGCACGGCAGTGCCCTTGTCCAGCGCGAGCTCGCCCTTGTGCTTCTTCTGCACGATACGGCGCGAAGTGACCCACTCGTCCCAATATGAAGGCCAACCGGGGTAGGTGATGAAATGGAACGCGCCGTCGGCACGCGTGACCTTCGCCGGCCAGATTTTGCCTTCCCAGAACACTTCGATCGACGCACCCTCGTCGTAGCGACGGAAGTTGATCGAACGGATCTCGGACGGGCCCACCGTCAGATCGGTACTCCTCGCGTAGTCAAAGAGCCGAACCCGGAACTTCTTGCCCAGATCACTGCGCATCCGCCCCGTCCGCCATCCATGGGGCGTCTTGACCTCGACGTAAGCGCGCCGATTCTTCGGTGGCTGCAGCTTGCCCTTCTGCACATCTGCGACGCGCGTCTTGCTCGGCACCGCACCTTGTGAGAATCCGTAGCGCTGTCCTTCGCGATAGAGCAAAGCGGCCCGCACTTCCGTCGCCAACTCGCCAACAGTGACGCGACCGTCGCCGTCCGCATCGCAGAGGGGATCGCCGCCGAGGCCATCGATGATCGCTTGCGTGAAGGTCCAGTTCTTGGTGGATGTGTTGGAAGCCTCGGCCGAAGTCAGGCTCATGGCTTCAACACCACGCTTTGAGAGCTGTG
>CAZRGL010000516.1:0-8011 GCA_964599485.1 uncultured Polyangiaceae bacterium | reverse complement strand
CCCTCCGCGCCCCATGGGCAATGACTAGCCCGGTCGGCGGGGATGGGGTTTTGGGGGGGGGCCTTATCGCCGAAGGCGATGGGGCGGGGTCTTTGCAAAGACCCCGAGAAAAAAACTTGCCGGCCAATAGGAAGCGTTAGCGAAGGACTCGCGCGCCTTCGCCCCGCCACGGGCGCGCCAGTCCGTAGCGCCCCATGGGCTAGCTACGGCGTCCGAGCGCATCGGATGCCGACGAAGCTGCCGCGGTAGGTCGGTTTGCTTGGATAGCGGCCCGCGCCGCGAAGGCGGGCGTTGTCGTAGGCCCAGCTGCCCCCACGAATCTCACGACTGACGCCATCACCACCCAAGGAGGCGCAGTTCTCACAGGGATTTCCAGGACCATCGGGCGCGTACCAACCCTCCAAGTACCAGTCGAGGGTCCACTCCCACATGCCGCCTGCTAGAGCATGCTGCCCCCAGCGCCCCGCGCCGGCCGGAAGGCTGCCAACCGCGTAGAAGGGTGATTTGGCGGTGGCGTTGGAGTTGACGAGGGTCGCGTCAGGCTCTGCTGAGCCCCAGGGATAGAGACGGTTGTCGGCACCTCCGACTGCTGCCCGCTCCCACTCGGCCGCAGTGGGGAGTCTGCCGCCATCCCAGACGCAAAAAGCGAACGCCTCGAACCAACTCACGCAATTGATGGCCCGCGTCTCGCTGGACGGCGAAATGCTGGCCCACGTTTGTTCACCGGTCACACATTTGAGGGCGGTGGTAAGGCCAACCTTGGTAGCCGGAAGCTTGCTGTCCCATTTGGAATCCCAACCGCTTCCGCTGATGAGCGGATGGGCGCCCGCGCCACTCTGCGGTGGCGTGCCGTCGTAGGCATCGACGAACTTGCGGAAGCGGCCCACGCTCACCTCGTACTTGTCGAGGTAGAACTCAGCAACGGTAGCTTCATGCTCAGGCTGCTCGTCGAGCGCACCCGCTTCGAACGCGTCGCAGCCATCCTCGCTCCGCCCGATCTGAAAGCTACCACTCTTGATGAGGGTGTTGGCACAACAGCTTTCCCCATCACAATCGAGACCGTCACCGCAGGAAGGGCCGTGGCTTCCGTGCTCGAGCTTGTTCGACACCCCTGAAGGGCAGCCTCCTGAGCCGCCCGTCGCCCCACCTGAGCCCCCGACGGCGTCGCCGCCGCCGCTGCTGGTGCTGACGGTACTGCCACCAGCACCGGTCGTCGTCGTCGCAGCAGTCGTCGAGCTCGTGGACGTACCTGCGGAAAACGCGTCGCCACAACCGGCAAGCGCCCAGTGCGCAATCCCCGCCGTCAGCAGCGCTTGCCACCACCTCATGGCGACATGCTATAGCCCCGCCCTCATTTCCGCCACGACTCGCCCGAAGCGCCGGAAAACTGGCCCACCGATTTGGCCTTGATACCTGAACACCGGTACAGTATAGATTGACCTCTGAGGGGATGCCACTTAGGCATCTGCCTGTCCTACGTATTGCCAATTCCAACTGTTCCTTTTCGCGAATCACCGTTCCGTCGAGTCACCATGTCCAACGACAAAGCCACAAAAAAGAAGGAGCAAGCGCTCCAACTTGCCATCAGCGCTGTAGAGAAAGAGTTCGGCAAAGGGTCCATCATGCGCCTGCAAAAGGGGCAAAAGATGATCCGCGACGTCCCTTCGGTTCCGACAGGATCGCTGGCGCTCGATATTGGCCTCGGAATCGGCGGCTATCCGCGAGGGCGGGTGGTGGAGATATACGGGCCTGAGGCAAGCGGAAAAACCACCTTGACCTTGCACGCGCTGGCCAGTGTGCAGCGGCAGGGCGGCACCTGTGCGTTCATCGATGCCGAGCACGCCCTCGATCTGAGCTACGCCCGCCGCCTGGGCGTCAATACCGAGGAGCTGTTGATTGCCCAACCAGACTACGGCGAGCAAGCGCTGGAGATCGCCGACATGCTCATCCGCTCTGGATCCATCGATTGTGTAGTCATCGACTCGGTCGCGGCGCTCGTACCGAAGGCCGAGCTCGAAGGTGACATGGGCGACAGCCACGTGGGATTGCAGGCGCGATTGATGAGCCAGGCCCTGCGCAAGCTCACCGGCAGCCTCAATCGGTCCAACTGTTTGATGATTTTCATCAACCAGCTCCGGATGAAGATTGGCGTCATGTTTGGTAGCCCCGAGACGACCACGGGCGGCAATGCGCTCAAGTTCTACTCCTCGGTTCGGCTGCGAGTAGCCCGCATCGGTGCCATCAAGGAAGCTGGCAGTGCCGGGCAGAATCCCTCCGTCGTAGGTAATCGAACACGCGTCAAAGTGGTCAAGAACAAGCTCGCCCCGCCTTTCCGCGAGTGTGAGTTCGACATCCTCTACGGCCAAGGGATAAGCCGGGCGGGCGATGTGCTCGACCTGGCCGTCGAAGCTGGCATCGTCAACAAGAGCGGCTCGTGGTTCTCCTTTCAGGGCGAGCGAATTGGTCAGGGGCGCGAGAAAGTGCGCACCAGTCTGACCAACGATCCGGAGCTACTCGAACGGATCGCCGATCTGGTTCTCCAGAAGCATGGTTTGCGCAATCCTTGGGCCAGCGCCAGCAAGCCGGTGAGTGAGGACCCTAAGGTAGCGCCCGCCAAGGGCACTGCAGCAGCCAAGGGCACTGCAGCAGCCAAGGAAACTGCGGCAGCCAAGGAAACTGCGGCAGGCGGTAATGGTCAGGCGCGTCGCCAAGCGCGGGCCACCCCCTAACGTCGACTCGAGACAATTGGGCGCTTTTCAGCGACCCACATGGACAGCCAACTGAGCCCTCGAGCGGCTCGATTGGAGCGTTGCGCATGCTCGTCGCTCTGCGCGTCGAAAACTTCATCCTCATCAAGTCGCTCGAACTGCGTCTGGAGGCCGGCTACAACGTGCTGACCGGCGAAACCGGGGCCGGCAAATCGATCGTTGTGGGGGCGCTGGGCCTAGTCCTGGGTGGTCGCTCTCGGGCCGACATGGTGCGACCAGGCGCCGACGAGGCGAGCGTCGAGGCCCTGTTCGACGTCTCGGGCAACGACGCCTTGATCGGAAGGCTGGAGCAAGCCGGGATCCGCTGTGATGGCGAGTTGGTCGTTCGGCGTGTGGTTCAGGCGGGCGGGCGGTCACGCGCGTACCTCAACGGTAAGCTGTCTGCAGCCAGGGAGCTGGCTGAAATGGCCCACGAGCTCGCCGATGTCACCTCCCAACACGAATGCGTGGCCTTGACCGAGGCTGCTGGGCACATCCGCTACTTGGACCGTTTCGCCGGCCTGGTAAAACAGCAGCAACAACTGGCCGCCACCGTAGCCAAGCTACGCGAGCTGAGCGCACAGATGCGCGCGCTGCGAGATGGCGAGCGCGAGCGTGCCGAACGAGAGGGCTACTTGCGTTATCAGCTCGACGAGATCGAGCGACTCGCACCCGAGCCGGACGAGCTCGAGCAGTTGCGGAGCGTGCGGGACAAACTGGCTCACGCCGAGCGACTCTCCGATGTAACGGCTCGCGCGGCGGCGGCGCTCGATCCAGATGTACACGGCGCGGACGGAGGTGGACTGTGCGACGAGCTGGGGCGCTTGGTGGCCGAGCTCGAAGTGGCGGCAGGCCTCGACGGCGGTTTGCGCGAAGCAGCCGATGATCTGAACAGCTGCTGGTCGAGACTGCGTGAGCTAGCCAGCGAATTTGGCGCCTATGCCGACCGGCTCGAGTCCAATCCAGAGCAGCTCGAAAACGTGCAAGAGCGGATCTACCAGCTCGAACAGCTGGCCCGGCGGCATGGCCCCACCTTGGGCGATGTGCTCGAGGCGCGGACCGGTTTGAGCCGCGAGCTCGAGGAGTTGGCAGCCAGCGACAGCCGCTTGCCGTTGCTGCAAGAAACCTGGACGGCTCACTTGCAGCGAGCCGCAGCCGTGGCGCGCAAGCTATCCCAACGTCGACGCACAGCCGCCACTGCGCTGGGCACTGCGATCTCGAGGGAGCTCGCCGATCTGGGCATGGGCGCCGCGCGAGTGGTCGTCGAGGTCGCACCACGCGAGTATCACCAAAAAGACGAGCTCGTCGTGGACGAGGCGCAGCTCGGAAGCGACGGCATCGATCGCGTGCAGTTCTTGATAGCGCCCAACAAGGGTCTGCAGCCGCGGCCGCTCCGGCGCATTGCCTCCGGTGGCGAGCTGTCCCGGGCCCTCCTCGCACTCAAGCGTGCCCTAGGCGCCTCGTCCAGCCACGGCGCCGTCGGCATCCAAGTGTTCGACGAAGTCGATGCTGGCGTCGGTGGCGCCACCGCCGACAAGATCGGGCAGGCTATTTCGGGTATCGCCAGCCATCGGCAGGTGTTGTGCATCACCCATTTGGCGGCCATCGCTGCCTACGCCGATGCCCACTTCGTGGTCACCAAGTCGGACAAGCGCGGCGGCACGAGCAGCCGAATCACGCCGGTAGGTGGCAAACGCCGCGTAGCCGAAATCACCCGCATGCTGACCGGTGACAGCGGAGGCCGTGCGAGTAGCAAAGCCGCCCAGGAGTTGATCGAGCATGCCAACATCCAGCGCGCCCACCTCCATCCAGCAGCTCAATAACCCTCGCCGCACACAGGACCCAGACGCGGAATGCCCTGGGCGGTTTTTCCCCACCCGCTTCCGAAATGTGGCCGTCCCGGGAGGGGATAAACCGCCCGAGACTCCCCTACTTCGTTTTCGGAGTTCGGGAGGGGATAAACCGCCCGAGACTCCCCTACTTCGTTTTCGGAGTTATGGGACGATTCCCGCGCGCGGATTCGGACGCGGACGCGGACGCGGACTACGCGGACCCGATCACCCTCGGCAGCTACGCCGCGAAAATGTTGGGAAAGATGTCGCTGTTCTTCAGCGGCCGCGGTCGCTTCGTCAGCACCTCGCAGCCCTTCTGCGTCACGACCAAGGTGTGTTCGAACTGTGCCGACAGTTGGCCATCGCGCGTGACCGCGGTCCACTTGTCTTCGAGAACCTCGACCTCGTACGTGCCCAAGTTGATCATCGGCTCGATAGTGAAGCACATGCCAGCCATCAAACGCATACCCGTTCCGAAACGGCCTGCGTGGGGTACCTGTGGCGGCTCGTGGAAAGCGCGCCCGATACCATGACCGACGAACGCACGAACAACCGAGCAGCCCTGCGCTTCGGCAAACTGCTGAATGGCACCGCCAATGTCGCCTACCCGAGCGCCATGGCGCACCTGGCCAATGCCCAAGGTCAAACAACGTCGCGCTACTTCTGTGACATGCTTCGCTTCTGGCGAGGGCTCGCCGACATAGAACGTGGCCGACGTGTCTCCGTGAAAACCATCGAGCACCGAGGTGACGTCGACGTTGACGATGTCACCCGGCTCCAGAACTTCCTGCTCAGATGGAATTCCGTGACAGACGACCTCGTTGACTGAAGTGCACACGCTCTTGGGGTAGCCGTGATAGTTCAACGGAGCAGGCCGTGCTCCTCGCTTCAACGTGTCTTGGTGCACGAAGCGGTTGATGGCCTCGGTGCTCAAGCCGGGCTTGATCATCTCGTCGACGCCCAACAAGGTAGCCACTGCGACCTTCGACGCGCGGCGCATCGCCTCGACCTCGCGCAGACTCTTGATCTCGAGCTTGCTCACGGTCCTATTACTTCTTCGAGCATGGCAACGTCTTGAATCACCTTGGCCACTTCGGCGGTGTCAGCGGTTAGGTGCCAGTGGATGTCTACGCCTTCTGCTCCGGGAAAACGGCGTACGAAGCCGATGAAGGTGCGGCCCCGCATGGACTGCTCGAGCGAGCTTACAATACCGAAGGCTCGGGAGGCAGGCGCGATCGCCATTTCGAAGCTGCGATTATCGATTTTCGCCGGCATGAGGGTCGGAAACCCCACCTGTAGGCTCAGGGTGTAGCGGGTGCGGGTGCCCAACCGTTCTCGCGTGATGGTTTGAACCCGCATTCTGGCTACGAGCTCTGCCGACTTCGACCGTTCCCGAAGCAGCGGGTCGTCAGCCGGCGCGTGGCTCCCGAGCGAAACCCCCACCGCTCCGGCGTGGATGTCGTCATCGAACATCGCCCGCAGCGGCCCCGCCCAAGGATCGAGCCGGCTCGGATGGGTGATTCTTCTCGTCGGCCCGTCCGAGCAAGCAAGTGGCGTCGCTGCCAGCAGCAGCGCAGCGAGCAGTCCGATGCGGCTCAGCACTGCGCGCAGGATGCTTGCGGCGGTGGTGTTGCCGCTTGGCCGGGCTCGTCGTCGAATCGAAAACATACTGGCTGCGCTACTTTTAGTGTAGTGACTGGCGATCACAGGGGCCAATTGCCCGCACTCGCAACCCCTCGTTGACGCGCTCCTGGAGCATTCGCGGGGCAGCCTTCGAGGGGCAGCCTTCGGAGGCTGTATCAAAACGCAGAGTCGCCGTAGGGGCATCTCGGGCGGTTGTTCCCCGCCCGTAACTACGCAAAATGCGGCCGTTTCGCGTCCGGACCAAAATCGACGGCTTCACAAGAACGAGGACGACATCGACCCAGCGGTCGAGGTCATCATTCGTTGGAGCGCTCAGCCCTTCTTGGCTTTGGCCTCGACGCGCGTGGCACCCTTCGGGATTTGCCAACCCGAGCTGACGACGACTTTTGCCTTCGGGTGGATGGCACGTATCGCGGGCTGGACAATTCGCTCGCTGGTAAGCGGCGTGCCCGGGCAACCGCCCCATGAACCCGCTAGGTGGACCTTCACCTCTTTTTTGGTAGCGCTCACCAAATAGAGCTCGCCACCATCAGCCTCGAGTAGAGGCGCCAGCACCTCGCTTAGCATTTGCTTCATCGCATCAGTCTTGCTGCTGCCCATTCAAGCCGCATTAAGAGCGCAAGTGGACTGGAGGTCAAGAGGGTTGAGCCTTCATCCTTTGAGCGAGTTGCAGTCAGCAGCGCAGCCGTCTCCGCCCTGGTTGTTGCCGTCATCGCAGACCTCGCCTCCGTCCATGATGCCATCACCGCATTTTGGAACCGTGCAGTCGGTTCGGCAGGGCGAAGGCGTACCGTAGGCCCTCAGAATCAGCTGCTGGGCTTGCTGAAGCGGCAAGAAGCTGGAGTCGAAGTCGACGAAATCCCACACCCAAATGCCCGCATCGAAGGTGGGGTTGATCGTGACCGTCCAGGTGCCGGGGAAGCTGAAGTTCGTGATCACGCCGCCATCGGTGTTGTTGACGAACGTCCAGTTGCCCGCCACGGTGGTCGCCGTCGTCTTCTTGAACTCGTCGGTGTTGTCATCCGAGAGCGCGGCGGCGGTCACCAAAGGCAAGCCTTGAATGTCGAAGGCGACCTTCGCGTTGGGCTGAGCTGGATATCCGGCGTCTAGATCCGAGCCGTGGTGCATGATCAACGAGAGGATCTCGCTGTTCGTCGAGCGGTAGAAGTAGATGCGACTGGCTCCAGTGTCCTCAAAGCCAGTGTGGCTGCTCGCCGACCAGTAGCTGTAGAACAGGGCTGGATCGACGGGCTGGTCATAGGGCCTGACGGCGACCACCCAGGCGCCCTGTTGGATCTCCAAAGCCGGGCGGTCTGCGTTGGCGTTGCCTAGGTCGCATTGCTCGGTGGGCTCGACGACTCCATCGCCACAGATCGGCAGGTTGCAGGTGCTCGAGCAACCGTCACCGTTGATGAGGTTTCCGTCGTCGCATTGTTCCACGCCTGTCCACAGATGACCGTCGCCACACTTGGCCACCAGGCAACCGGCCACGCAGGCGTCGTTGTTGCTGGCGTTTCCGTCATCACATTGTTCATTGAGATCAGTGATCCCGTCGCCGCAGTACGCCAGCACGCAGTTGTTGCGGCACCCATCCAGATTGTTGCTGTTGCCGTCGTCGCATTGCTCACCCGCGTCGGTGATTGCGTCGCCGCAGTAGGGCAACAAGCAGGTGTTGCGACAACCATCGAAGTTGTTGCTGTTGCCGTCATCACACTGCTCGACGTTGGCCCAGCCATAACCGTCACCGCAAGTCGCGTTTACGCAAGAGCCCACACAAGCATCGTTGTT
>CAZRGL010000515.1:0-8014 GCA_964599485.1 uncultured Polyangiaceae bacterium | reverse complement strand
CGACATCGAGTGTCTCGACGGTTTCGGCACGTAGCCCCTCGAAGACCAGGTCACGCGATTTTTCGGGAAGGCAGTCGCCACAAGTGTAGAAGTCGAGCGCGGCATAGCCCACTTCAGGCCAGGTGTGGATGCACAGGTGACTCTCTTCGACAACCACCACGCCGGTGACACCTGTGGGCGAGAAGCAATGGAACACAGAGTTGACGATGGTTGCGCCCGCAGCGGTGGCGGCGCGACGCATCAACTCCTCGATGCCCTCGCGGTCATCAAGTCGTACTGGGTCACAACCCCAGTACTCCACCAGTAGATGTCTTCCGAGTGTGTCCACGCTCCGACGAGCAGTCAAAGGCCGTTGAAAACCGGGATTTACAAGTCTGCGGCGTCACCGTCAAGTGTGGGTAGTCAAGACGACCGACGCAAGAAAACGAGTCACCAGAGCCCGGGCAAGAGTCGAAAGCGCACACGTTGCGCGTAGTCGACATAGCCCTCCAGCTCCTCGTGCAAGGTGGCGTCCTCGCGCGCCGTTCGCCACACCAGTCCAACCCCGGTCAGCGCTGCGACAACGAGCGCCCACCACGAGCAGAGAAGCAGCGCCGTGGCCGGACCGATCAACAAGCCGGCAACGTAGCCCGGGTGCCGGACGTACGCGTAGGGTCCGGTGTCGATGACCGTGTGCTGCAAGTCCTCTTGGATTCGTACTGTCGACTCGAAGTGCCGGTTCTCGCACATGGCCCAGCCGAAGCCCCAATAGCAGAGCCACATGAGCGCTGCTCCGAACGCCGAAGCCCAGAGGGGCAGGGGCGCCCAGCCAAAGCGACCCGAGTCCAGCGCGCCGATCACCATGACGGCAAGGAACACCATGAAGAACAGCGCCATCCAAACCTTGTCCCAAGTCTTCGTGCCCGTGCCCATGCGCCTGCGTCGCGCCATGAGGCCAGGCTGGCGGCGCTCGACCATCACATAGAGCGCCAGCCCACCGGTCACGGTTACCGCCACGAAGGCCCAACCGGGCCACCAGCGCAGCTTCCCTGCGGGACCAAAGAGCAGCGCTACGAACAACGCCATGCGAATGACGAAGCGAATACCGTCGAAGAGCCACCCAGCTGACGAGCCTCGCCCGGAGGAATCCTGGCTGGTAGGTGAATTGGTCATGGGTTCCTCATGCGAGCCAGGGGCGGCTTGGTTCTCGCTACCCGCCTACTGCAAATGGATTCCGCAGCGGTAGTATTTGCCGAGCACGTTTGCAGTCTGCCCGTGGCTGAGAGCGCGACGGTGCAACCAATCCCACGAAAACAGCCAAGTGTTCCTGCTCACAGCACACCTCCGGAGCGGATTGTGCCCTTTGCTTCCGGCTCGAGGCAACAGCCGCTGCGAATTGGACGAGAGGTCCCGCGCAGCTTCGTCTTGACGACATGGCTGCTGCGTGACATGGGTTAAGAGCACAAGGCAAGGAACCCTTCATGCACCGCAATTTCCAGCAATGGCTGTCGCTCGCGTTCACCGCCACCGGTGACGTAGTGATGCCGTATTGCGCCGCCGCGGTCATATGGAGGAGCGAGACTTGACCTAGTCCAACACAGCTCGAAGCCTCTGCTAGCCGCGGCGTCCACCGGACCCCGCGGCTTTTCGCATTTCCATCCCCAGAAAAAGGACAACGACATGAACACTCAACAACAACGGGAAAAACTACGCTGGAAGCTCAAACCATTCCCCGAGCTGGTTCGACTGGCGTGGCCTATCGGCGTCTCGATGCTGTCCTACAGCCTCATGACCCTGGTCGACACGCTCTTCGTCGGCCGGCTCGGGGCAGCGGCGCTTGCCGGCGTCAGCATCGGCGGCGTCATGTTCTTCACGCTGCTTTGCTTCGGCTTCGGACTGCTGCGCTCGGTCAAGGTGCTGGTCTCGCAAGCCTTGGGTGCAGGTCGCCGTGAACGACTTGCGGGCTACGTCGGCGCGGGCTTGTTGACGGCCTTGGCGCTCGGCGCGGTCCACATCGTCTTGGCGTTCGTGCTCGCGCCACACATCGAGCGGGTTACCGCTACGGTCCAATCAGCTGTGTACGCTCGCAGCTACGTCGAGATCCGCTCGCTCTGTGCTCCGCTCGCATTGTGTGCCGTCACCTTGCGCGAAGCCCGCTACGGGCTGTCGGACAGCAGGCTGCCGATGCGCGCGGCGCTGGCAGCCAACGCCATCAACATCGGCCTCGACTACCTACTCATCGTCGAGCTGGGCTTCGGCGTAGCTGGCGCTGCATGGGCGTCGGTTGCAGCCCAATGTGTCGAGCCTTTGTGGCTCGCTGTTGGGCAACGTCGCGATGGCTTCGGTCTTGGCCGCCGAGCGCTGGGTGAGCTCGCCTCGGTGTGGCGCATCGGTGTGCCGCTAGGCGCCCAGATGATGCTCGAGGTGGGCGCGTTTGCTCTGCTGACCGCGCTGTTTGCCTCGATGAGTGAGGTGGACATTGCCGCTCACCAGATTGCCCTTCAAGTCGCGCACCTGTCGTTCTTGCCGGCGCTCGCGATTGGCGAGGCGGCTAGTGTTTTGGTGGGCCAAGCCGTCGGCGCCGACGAAGACTGGCTGGTACCAAAGCTGGCCCACCTGACCCTTCGGCTGGCGGCGGCCTACACGGGCTTGTGCGGACTGGTGTTCGCCTTAGGAGGTGAATGGATCGCTTCGGCTTTCACCACACAACCGGACTTGATCCTCACGACCGGCCGCGTGCTGTTCGTCGCCGGTCTCTTTCAGCTCGCCGATGGTGCCAACATCGTGGCCCGCTGCGTGTTGCGCGGCACGGGAGACGTGCGCTACCCAGCAGTGGTGGCGGTTACTTGCGCGTGGCTCTTGGCGCCACCACTGGCTTTGCTTCTGGGCTACACCTTCGGGCTCGGCGTAGTTGGGGGCTGGTGGGGCTTGTTCGTGGAGCTCGTCATCGGGGCAGCCGTGCTCTGGTGGCGTCTGTCACGAGGTGGCTGGCGCGCTGCGGCCGCCCAGTCGCGCGCTGATCAAGACCAACAAGTGCCCTCGCAACCAACCGGCGCAGTGGCGGCAGCCGCAGAATGAACCCAGTGGCGGCAGCCGCAGAACGAAACCTAGATCGGGCCGGGCAAAGGGCGTCGCTTCGCCCCGGCCCGATCGCTTTTCACTGCCAGCCCCTTGACAGGGCACGAGGATGAACCTGCATTTGCACAATGACGCAAACGTGCAAAAGAAGGGTTCTCGGCAAATGAGCAATGCGCCGCCATCTTGCGTAGATTTCAGCGCCATGTTGCCGGTTGGGTTCTTCAAGGCCCTGGCCGATCCAAACCGCATCGCGATTCTCACATCGCTGGCAACAGGTGCTCGGCCGCAAACCGTGTCCGAAGTAGCCGAGCGGCTCCCGATCAACATCTCGGTGGTCTCACGCCACCTGAAGATATTGGAGCGCGCACAGATCCTCGCATCTGAGAGGCGCGGCAAAGCGGTGCTCTATCACGTGCGCGTCGCCGAGATCGTCGCCTGGCTTCGCGGCCTGGCCGACGCTCTCGATGCTTGCTGTCCCGCGGGCGTCTACACCCTCGAGGACGATTCCGAAACGCCAACGACCAACCCCCAGCCCCACCCGGAGGCAACACCATGAACGCCCAAGCTGCTGTCCAGATGACCGAGCCAGAGTCAACCCAATCGGAGTCAACCCAATCGGAGTCAACACTGTCCAATCGTCTTTCGACCGCCCGGACACGCGCCTTGTTCGAGCGCGTCTTCAATGCGCCCATGGAGATCTCCACGGCTCGGATCGAGCTGTTCACGAGCGCATATCGTGAGCATGCCGATCGCTCCATGGTGCTGCGAAGAGCGCTGGCCAATCAGGCGGTCGTCGAGCAGATCCCCATCGCCATTCATGACGACGAGCTGCTCGTTGGCGGCATGTCCGACAAGCGCAAGGCCGCCTTGCTCTTTCCGGAAAGCAAGTCGGAAGGCATCAAGATAGATAGCCGCTTTCGTCAGTTCAGCAAGAAAGTGTCTTCCTTCGGCCTGAGCAGCATCGCGAAAGTTGCCGCGCAGTTCGACGTCTCGCTACGCGCCAAAGTGCCGATGGTTCCGCTTCTGATGGACAAGATCTATGACGGCTTCGAGTTGCGCGGCTCACAAGCATTCAGCGCCAGTGAGCCAGAGAAGAAAGCGCTCGTTCGGGACGTGCTGCCCTATTGGAAGAGCCGCAGCGCGTATCGCACCTATGAGGGCCGCCTGAGCAAGGAAGAGAAGAAGCTGCAGCGTGTGTTTACCTACACCGCCGATCCGCAGTTCATGGCCAACCTCTACAAGCCCGACTTCGACAAGGTCATGCGGCAGGGATTGCTCGAGGCAATCCGTGAAGCAGAGGATCGAGGCAAAGCTGCCGAGACTGACGAAGCACGCGACTTCTATCGCGCCCTGGTCATCTCGAGTCAGTCGCTCATCGCCTACTCGGAACGTTATGCTTCGGAGGCTGAACGGCTTGCTTCTGAGGCGTCGAATCCTGAGCGACGCCAAGAGCTGATCGAGATCGCTGCCACGTTGCGCCGCGTTCCGGCTCATCCGCCTGCGAGCTTTCGCGAGGCTTTGCAATCCTATTGGCTACTCTATCTCGGACTGACGCTGCACGATGGCGGCACCGAGGTGCCGTTTGCGCGTTTCGATCAGATCCTGGCGCCCTATTACGAGGCCGACATCAGCGCCGGAACGCTCACCGAGGCGGCAGCTCGTGAGCTGGTCGAGGCCTTTGTGGTCAAAGCCAACGAGCTGGTGTTCTTTCTCGAGAACGGCGCCAATCTCTGGGAGGACGGCAACACGGGCCGCTTGACGCTCACCCTCGGAGGCGTCGACGCGGCAGGAAACGACGCGACCACGCCGCTGTCTTTCATGCTGCTCGACATCATCGAGGCCGCCCCGCTGCTGCAGCCCAACTTTGCGGTGCGCTTGCACTCGGCCGCCCCCGAGGCCTTCGTCGATCGGGTCATGGGGGTCATGACGGGTGGCAGCAATGCGCTGCACGTGTTCAATGATCAAGTCATCATCAAGGGCCTGCTCGACAAGGGCTACAGCATCGAGCAAGCACGTGACTACATCATCGCGGGCTGCGTGCAGCCGGCCCCGGCCGACGCCTACGGCTCGGTGTGTGCGGGCTTTGTCAACTTGCCCCTGACGCTCGAGCAGTTCCTTGGCCAAGGCCAGAAGAGTTACAGCAGCTTCGAGAGCTTCTTGCAGGGCTACCAAGAGCATGCGGGGCACGTCCTCGAGCAGATCTTTGCGTCATTGCAGAAGGTCGATCAGACCCATGCCGAGCTGCTGCCGGACTCATTTGTCTCGCTCTTCATCGACGGACCGATGGAGCAGGGACGGGACGTAAAGAACGGCGGCGCTGTGCGCAACCAGACCGGGATCAGTCTGGTCGGTTTTGCCACCCTGGTCGACTCGCTCGCGGCCATTCGGACCTCGGTCTTCGAGCGGGACGAGCTCGATTTGCCTCGGCTGCGCCGCATGTTGGCGCACAATTTCGAAGGCTATGAAGCAGAACGGTTGCGACTGCTCAACAAGGCTCCCAAATTCGGTAACGACGACGACGCTGCAGACGTGCTCGCCGCGCAGCTCGTGGACTTCTTCGCCGAGCAGATTGGAACGTACACCACCTATCGCGGCGGCCCTTACACCCTCGGTTTTCACTCTGAAGCAGGTCACGTCATCTACGGCTCGGCCGTTGCTGCCAGCGCCGATGGACGCAAAGCGGGCGAGCCCCTCTCGCCTGGAGTCGGGCCTGGCTCGGGCCGCGAGCGTAACGGTTACACCGCGACGCTCCGATCGCTCAGCAAGCTCGACTTGGCCAAAGTGGTTGGCGGCACCTCTTCCAATCTTCGCTTTCACCCACGCTTCTTCGACAGCCCTTCGCAGGTGGAGCGCTTCAAGCAGCTGATCAGCAGCTACTTCTTCGATCTCGGTGGACAGCATTTGCAGATCAACGTCGTCAGCAGCGAAACCTTGCGCGATGCCCAGCAGCACCCGCAGCGCTATCGTGACCTGTTGGTTCGCATCGCTGGTTACAGCGCTCGCTTCATCGATCTGACGACAAGCACGCAAGATGAGATCATCTCGCGAACCGAAACAGCGGAGCGCTAGCTGATGGCAGAGCTGACCGGGACGGTGTTCGACATCCAGCGCTATAGCGTCAAGGACGGCCCTGGGATCCGCACAGTGGTATTCCTCAAAGGCTGTCCGCTGCGCTGCGTGTGGTGCGAGAACCCGGAGTCGCTGTCGATAAAACCGCAGCTCGGTTTCCAGGCGCGCGATTGCATCCGTTGCGGAGCTTGCGCCGAGCAGTGTCCGCTAGCCGCGCTCGATCTCGATCGAGCCCAGCGTGTGGATTACGAACGCTGTGACGATTGCGGTCTTTGCGTGGCGCCCTGTCCCTCCGAGGCGCTCCGCATGATTGGCAAACCGATGGGGGTGGCCGAAGTGGTTACCGAGGTGCTGCGCGATCGGCCTTTTTATGAGCGTTCGGGCGGGGGCGTGACCCTGTCCGGAGGCGAGCCGACGATGCAGCACGCCTTCTGTCTAGCGTTGCTCCAGCGCTTCAAGCGCGAGGGGCTGCATACGGTCATCGAGACCAGCGGGCTGCTGAGCTGGGAGCGGTTGCGGCCAATCATCGAGCACGTGGATCTGCTGTACTACGACCTCAAAGGAGTCCTTCCACGAGCTCACAAGAGCAATACCGGCGTCGACAATTCGCTCATCCAGGAAAACGCCCGAAAGCTCGCCGCGCTTGGCAAGGCGATAGTCTTCCGGCTAGTCATGGTGCCGGGTCATAACGCTGACAATGAGCACCTGACCGAGCTCGACCGCTTCTTGACCGAGGTTTCAGCCGACGAGGTTCACGTGCTGCCTTACCACGACCATGGTGAAGCCAAGCTGGCCACCATCCGTCCGCGCCAGCAGTCGTTGGGGCTGCAGAGCATGCCTTCACAAGAGGCCGAGCAGATCGCAGCCAAGCTGCGTACCGACACCAGACGCGTCGTAATCGGCGGCGGCTAGCAATCGATGCATGAACCGTCCGAGACGCCCCTACGGTGATTGTCAGAGCAGCGTGGGGGAGGGGGTTACCCCCTCCCGCAAGAGTCCCGTCTCGCAAGGGTCGGTAGGGGAGGGGTCTACCCCCTCCCGCAAGAGTCCCGTCTCGCAAGAGTCGGTAGGGGAGGGTTTGGCCCCTCCCGCTATTGCTACGATTCTTCAGTCAGCAGCGGGAGGGGATAAACCGCCCGAGATTCCCCTACATACAAACCTGGTTCGTAGGGGCATCTCGGGCGGTCGTAGTATCGTGGTTCGCGCATGGAATCGGAGCAAGGAGCGGAGACAATCAAGATCCTGCCGCCGATGAAGCGTCAGTGGGGGTGGCTGTGCTTGCCGTTTGCACTTCTCGCCTTGGCCATTTTGCTCGTTTTCGTTTGGGCCACCGCGGTCGTCGGTCTTCGAGACTTCGCGGTGGCTGGTATGGCGATCGGCCTCTTGCTTGTTTCGCCCCTGTGGTACGCCGTTTACGCTGGCTTGTTGGCGGGGCTGAACGCCAGGCTGACGTTGGGTGTGGACGGGCTCTTCATCTGCAGAGGCCTGTCGCGTCGCTTCTTTCGGTATTCTGACATCGCTTCGGTTCACCAAGTGCCAGGCCGAGGGCCTTCAGAAAACGACCGCATTCGGTTGGAGCTTCACGCCGGCGGCAAGCCCTTCATCTTCGGCGCTCCGCTCGAGGCGGCGGTACGAATCGAAGCGCAGATGGCCGCCGCCAAAGAGCGCGCGAGGGCAGCCGACGACCTCGAGCAGGACCTCGTCGTCGCGGAGCGCGATGCTGACAAGTGGCTCGGGGATCTGCGCAAGCTCGGCTCGGGTCGAGACTACCGTGAAGGTGTAGTCACCGCCGATCGGCTCGAGCCAATTATGGCCAGCGCGGGTTGTAGCCCAGTGGCCAGGGCGGCGGCCGCCATTGCGCTCGACGGTCATGAAGGATCGGACAATC
>CAZRGL010000514.1:5563-8044 GCA_964599485.1 uncultured Polyangiaceae bacterium | reverse complement strand
AAGGTTGGGCTAGCGGGAGGTCACTGGGCCGCTCGTCACTGGGCCGCTCGTCACTGGGCCGCTCGTCACTGGGCCGCTCGAGGCCGACCTCGAGCCTATTCTGGCAGGGCTCGGTATCGCCCCCGTTCGTCGCGGCTCAGCTTGCCAATCGCCAGCTGGTGGTCGTGGGTGAAGCACAGTCGACCATTTCGACCGATCAGATCCTCGAACAAGGCTTGTTTCTCGTCGATCAGTAGCTCAGGGAAACGGTCGTAGCCCATCGTGATCGGCAGATGCACCCACGGCGCACCGGGAACCAGATCGCCAGCGAACACCAAAGGCCCCTCTTGCCCTTGCGCGGGCAGCTCCACCAGCAACATCCCGGGCGTGTGACCATCGGACCAATGCAGGCGGTAGGACGATGGTAGTGCTGCCGCAGCGCCATCTCGCTCGACCAGCTCGAGCCGCTTGCTGGCGGTGAGTAGGGCAGGCAGCTCGGCAATGAATGACGCCCGGTCCCGGCGGTGGGGCGCGCTAGCCCGCGCAAAAGCATCGGCGGACACGACGAATGTCGCGTTGGGAAAGAGCAATCGGTGCGGCTTTCCCTCAGCAAAGGGTGCGAGCAAGCCCCCAGCGTGATCGAAGTGCAAATGGGACAGCACAACCACATCGATCTCTTCGTCGCTCAAACCCAAAGCCTCCAGCTCGGCGAGCAAGCCATGACCTTCTTGCTCGACGCCGAAGCGATCGCGCAGGGCCGGGGGGAAGAACGCGCCAATCCCGGTCTCGAGCAAAATGCGCTGCCCCTGCTCTTGCACCAACAGGGAGCGACACGCCAGCGGGATGCGCCCAAGCTCGTCCGGCTCTATCCAGCGCGACCACAGCGCGCGCGGCGCGTTGCCGAACATGGCCCCGCCGTCCAGCCGTTGTGAGTTGCCATCCAGCGGTGTCAAGCGCCGCCCTGGTTGGTCCTTTTGCTCGTCACAGTCAGCCATTTGCCTCGCTTTCGTCGCCGATCAATACCATACAACGAGGACAATCCATGGCTGGCATCGACCCTTCTGTCCCCTTCGTCCCCTGCAATATCGCGGTGTTGACTGTTTCCGACAGTCGCACCGAACAAACCGACACGTCTGGCGCCACGTTGGTCGAGCGGGCGCGCAGCGCCGGCCACCATATCGCCAGCAAGCTGATCTTACCCGACGAGACGGCCGCCCTCGTGGCTCAGCTACACAAGTGGATCGATGATCCCGAAATCGATGTCGTGCTGGCCACCGGAGGAACCGGTGTGACAGGCCGCGACGTGACGACCGAAGCGTTTGAGCAGGTCTATGAAAAAGAGATCCCAGGCTTCGGGGAGCTGTTCCGGATGCAGAGCTACGAGAAGATTGGCACCTCGGCAATCCAATCGCGCGCCACCGCCGGCGTTGCCAACGGAACCTATCTATTCGCCGTGCCTGGCTCCACCGGTGCCTGCAAAGACGCCTGGGATGGGATCCTCGCTACGCAGCTCGACAGCCGCTACCGCCCTTGCAACTTCGTCGAGATGATGCCCCGCTTGCTCGAGACCTAGCCGGTTGCCGGCCTTCGGCCTCGCGAGCGGCTACAGCGATCGCATCAGTTGGATGGCCTTCCAGCCGGTCTCGCGCAGCTCGGCTTCGGGATCGGAGTCGACCACGATGCCTCCACCGCTGAAATAGCCCCCGACGCGGTCCTCGAGCACCAGCGTGCGAATGGCCATTGCCAAAACCACCTGCCCCTGGTGATCGACGTAGCCGTAGCCGCCCGTGTAGAGCCCGCGGCGACGTGACTCGAGCTGGGCGATGAGCTCCATGGCCCTGATCTTCGGGGCACCGGTAACGCTGCCGCTCGGAACCATCGCCTGGAGCACGGCGCAGCGGCTCAGATCGGGCCGGGCACTGGCAACCAAGCGGGCCCGACGATGGTGAATCGTTCGGTGGGTGACGACGTGAGCCGGCCGGGCAAGCCGAACTGACCCCAGGCGCGCAACGCTACCGAGATCGTTGCGCTCCACATCGATGATCATGGCGAGCTCAGCGCGCTCTTTGGTGTCGGCATCGAGCTGCTCGGCGAGCTGGCGGTCCGTTGCGGCGCAGCGGCCGCGTGGTCGGGTGCCCTTGATGGGCTCGGTCACCAGGCGGTCGAAAGACCCGTCACCACCGATCCGCGGGCTCGCTCGGAGCAACAGCTCTGGGGACGTTGCCAGCACCACCACTGGGTCGAGCTCGAGCATGGCCGCATAGGCCGCAGGTGCTGCCGCAACCAGTCGCCCATAGAGACTGAGCGGATCGCCGCCGCGCAGCTGCACCTCGAGAAAACGTGCGAGATTGACCTGGTATACGTCGCCCGCCCGGATCAACTCGATTGCACGGGCGATCCGTGCAACGTGGACGGCCGGCGCCTCAGGCTCCCGCACCTCGACGACGAGTCCGCTCGTCGCGGCGGCGCGCTGCCGGCTCGCAGCTTTTCTCAAACGCACGA
>CAZRGL010000514.1:0-5553 GCA_964599485.1 uncultured Polyangiaceae bacterium | reverse complement strand
CGGTCACTTCGGCAAGCTCATGATCGACACACACCACTGCGTCGAAGCACCACCATTTGGGACGCTCCAGCAGCGGGGGGGGCCGCTTCTCGGTCTGGCGATAGGCAGGTCGTTCCAGTCCGCGCCGGCACTCGTAAGGCACAACGCCAATCCAGCGCGGCGCCGCAGCGAGCGGTGAGCATGGGTCGAACTGCTGCCGATCTTCGAGATACGGGTCCAGCGCTTCGCTCTGCGCGCTGGCCGCAGCGGCAACGAAGGAGCGGCGCGGCCCATTGAAGCCCACTTCGTTGACCTCCGCCGCGTGCAGCAAGCACACCTGTTCGAGCCCGGCGCCACGCAGTCGTGCGGCGATTCCGAGCGGATCGGCGGGAACCTCCAACTGGCAGCGGTGCAGTCTACGTCGACAGCGCGTGCTCATCGTCCCGCAGGTGCTACCATCACGCGCCACGTGAGTCCTGTTGCATTCATCTTGCTGCTGTTGCTTTGCACCGCAACCGCTTGCTCACCCGATCCTCGGCTGGTGTCGCTCGAGGTCACGCCAGGCCATGAGGAGGATGCGTTTCGAAAGAGCCCGCCGATCACCAGTGTTGCGGTGACCGCCTTCGACATCGACAACGTCGGTCTCGTCGCTGCCACGACCGCCCCCGGCGGCTCCTTCTCCCTTGGTGAGCTGCCGCTCGACAGCTTCGTGCACTTCGAAGTCAGCGCACGAGACGCCAGCGCAACCGTTCGAATGCGAGGGCGCTCGATTGGCTTGCTAATCGGCGAGCTGGCTACCGATCTGCTTCCCATTTTCGCACAACGTCTCGATGAGCTCAGCCGCCCGCCTGGGAAGCTCTTGCGTAGCCACGTCGACGGTGTCGCAGCAGCCGTCGGAGAGCGCTACTTGATGCTCACGGGAGGGACGGTCATCGAGGCCGACGGTCAGAGCGGCGATGCGGCCGCGGCCACCTTCTACGACTTGCTCAGCTACAAGCCGGCCACTGGCGGCACGTTTTCTGCGCCGCCTCGCTCACTACTCATCTCCCGGGATGGCAACGCGGCACTGGTGCTTGCCGATGATGGCGCGAGCTGGGTGGACTTCGCCGATGGGGGTGTCGAGGACATCGCACTACCCCAAGGCCTCTCCAGCTTTGCCGATGTGGCGGGCGGCAGCGTCGTCGAAGGCGCCGACGCGAGCTACGTGGTTGGGCCCACACGCCGCAGCGCGCCCTCCGACAAGGTTTTGATCGTCGGTAACGATCGGTCCGTCACAGCGGCGACGTTGATCGCAGCGCGGCAGGGGGCCGCGGCGAGCTGGGTCGAGGCCGTCGGCTTGGTGGTGGTTGCAGGCGACGCCAGCGCGGTCGGCGCCGAAGTACTGAGCCCCAGTGCAACCGGATTCGCGCCCAGAGCTTTCCCGCCAGACGAGACCAGCGGTGCGGCGGCTGTGGCCACAGGGACGGCCGATCAGCTATTGCTCATCGGGGGCTCGAGCAAGGGCGTCGGAGCGGCAATTCGTGCGATCGCCGCCAACTGCAGCGCCCAGTGCGAAGCCACCGAGCTCGAGGCAACGCTACCCGTCACGCTGGACGCAGCGCGTGCATTCATGGTGGAGCCTGGCAAGTCGCTGGTGGTTGGCAGCGACACGAGCGACGGCCAAACCCGTGTGTTCACGCTCGATCTCGCCTCCCAAGTCGTTACCGAGTTGAGCCTCAAGGAGCCTCGTATTGGCGCCGCCGTGACAGCTGCGCCCAACGGCACGCTCACTTTGCTGGGAGGCGCGCACCTCGACGGCAGCCCCGCCCTCACTATGGAGTCGTTCTTTCCACCTTGACCACGGTGTCGTCAGCGAGCACCACGGCATCGACCAGCGGCGCCCGTGCCTTGCCGCCCGGCCAGACCACGCAGCGTAGCAGCGCTCCGCGCCCGCTCAATTCAGCGCCGCGGCCAACCAGCGTGTCACGGAGCTGCACGCCGTCGCCGATACGAGCGCTGGGCTCGCAGTAAGCCGCCATGTTTCGCTCCTCGAGCCACGACAAATTGGCCTGCAAATAGGCCGCTGGACTGCCAATATCGGTCCAGTCCTTCACCACGTGGGCCACGCGCACGTCCTGTGCGGCGGCGAGCGCCGGCATCAACAGATCGGCAACCAAACAGCCTTTCGGCGGCAACAGCGCGCGGGCTGGGTCACTGAGCACCTGTATGCCCACGAAATCTGCAGAGCAGCGTTCTTGGCCGTAGCGCCCGTCACGCAGCCGGCAGACCCGTCCGTCGGCGCCGATTCCGATGCTGCCCTGCCCCGCTGGCATGGCTTCGGTCACCGCAAGCGTCGCAAAACCGGTCTCGCCGCGGGCCTGGTGCTGCGCCCATAGCTGCTCGTAACTGAGCGTCGCAACAATATCGCCGTTGCAGACCAAAGTGGCGCCCGCTCCCAGCGCGCCCGCGGCGTTGGCCACACCTCCAGCGGTGCCCAAAATGTCTGACTCCACCACGACTTGGACGGCCACCTCTAAGGTGTCGCGTAGCTGCTGAGCGGCCGCGAGCAAGGCCTTTGCGCGATGATGCGCGTTGACCACGATTCGCTCGACACCGATCTGGACCAACTGACTGACGATGTGTGCCAGCACGCTCTTGTCGCCAACCGGAACGAGCGGCTTGGGCAACTGCTCGGTCAGCGGGCGCAGGCGCGTCCCGTAGCCAGCGGCCAGCACCATCACCTTCGGCTGGCTCTGTGACAACACCGTCCAAACCTCGCTCGAAGCACGTCGGTCTGTCAAAAAACCGTCTGTCAAAAACTCCACAAAAGCTGCGACTGTGTGTTACGGGCTGACCATGCTGAGGCGCTCGCGGCCACGAGGAACATCGCTCTTCGATCATCGCTGTCTGCTGGCGCTGCCGGGCTTGGCGTTGCTGGCAACCGTCGCAGCGATGATGCCCAATTGCAGCAACGACGCCACCGGCGTGGACGCGTGCCGTCGCATCGAGGAGCGCCGCTGTGAGGCCGTCATGGGGTGCCCCAACGTCACCATCGTGGACGAGGGCGACGTCGTCGCGTGCAAGCTGTTCTACCGCGACCAATGTCTCTTCGGCATGGCCGACTCCGCGGATCCCAACGAGATTGAAATCAACGCGTGCTTGAGCGCCATCGACAAAGCCCGCTCCTGCGCCCTCGAAGATCTGAGCAGCTGCTCAGGGGCGCCCGATCTGCTGAGCGACGCCACGGTCAAGAATGGCTGCGACGCCATCCTCCACCCGGAGGCCATGAGCGGCTGCAAATTCCTGCAGCCCCCGGGCAACGCAGGCGGCTCCGGCGGCACGGGAGGCACGACAGCGAGCGGCGGCTCCGGCGGCTCCGGCGGCTCCGGCGGAAGCTAACCGGCACCCGCCGGCAACGCTGCCCCACACCGGTAGTGGCACCGTCTGTCACTTAGCAGCGCTACCCACGCCAGTACCCACACCGGTACCGGTACCAGTCACCTGTCACTTAGCAAAACCTACAAAATCGCTAATTACTTCATTCAATCCATGACTTACAGAGTGCCGATAAGGGTACCGGTACCAGTCACTTGTCACATAGGCATTGCTGAGCGAGGGTCGACGTTGCGCGCTGGGGGTGTCTTTCGGCTGGCCGTGTGAGCCTCCTTGCACTAGAGCAACGGCCATGCACCGTTGTGTGGCGCGCGCTGCTGCTCTGCTTTGCTTAGGCCTCTCCACGATGGCCTGCAGCACCGATGACGAACTGTTCACCGTCGTCCCCTCGCCCACTGAAATCGCTGTCGATCCGCTGGATTTCTTGGGGGCTGTGCACTGCAGCAACAACGCTGGCGCCATGAAGAGCTATGTGGTGACCCTGACCGCATACGATGATGCCGCCGACACGACCGGCTTCACCCTGCCCTCCTCACAACCCACGCCGTGTGCATATGTCACGGCATTCCGTGATCTCGTCGTCGTGGGCAAGCGCTACACCGCCGAGGTCGACGGGTACGAGCAGGAGGCTGGGCAGCTCGTCCCATTTGGAGGCAGCTCGGGTGGCTCGCGGCAAATGCTCGATTCCACGACGAAGGAGTCGCTCGTGCCGCGCTGGACGACGAGGTGCGGTCAGGCTGCCCAAAGCGCCACGTTGGCGGTCTCTAGTGACACGAGCTACGTGACGGGCTGCGACCCACTCGACGATGCAACGGGCTCGCAATCATTGCTCAGTGTCGATCCGAGCTCAGTTCTCGGCAGTGCGCCCTGTGAGCAAGCGAGTAGCTTCGATATCGTCGATGTGGCCGGAACGCTTCCTCCATTGAAGCAGGTCCCATGCGGCAGCCTACCAATCGATCTGCAGGTGGAGCCGAACGAGAGGTACGAGCTGTACGCCACGGCGACCAATCTCGACAGTGATGCTGTCGGCACCATGTGCTTTGCGCAATCTGTCGCTGGCGAGACGGTGACGTTGAGCTGCAATCCCATCAGCTCCGTGGGAGCCATCAGGCTGGATCTGAGCAAGCCGGTAGACGGGCAGAACGCGCCCATCTGCCCAGCAGGGGCGTTTTTTGATGTCATCTTGAACGATGAGGCGCTCAACCCCGTTCCGCTCGAGTGCGATGGTTGGACACACGTGGGGCCCATCGAGCCGGGGGTTTATCTGTTCGACATCCCGATTTACGACGCTGTGGGCGACCCAGTCGGCAATGGCACAACCTGCACCGCGACGGCCCTAGCCGGTAGGACTGTGGACGCCATTTGCCTCTAACCACGCCGCGCCGAGCCGTCGTGCCAGTTGCCCCGCGCTGCTCCGGCTGATAGCCCAATACCATGCGCGATTCGCAAGTCGCCTTCCGCCTCCCTAAGCCGAAAGGCGCGTTGTTGTGGTTCATGGTGGCGCTCGGCGTCGTTTGGATCGCCTTCGCAATAGCCATCAACTGGCTTGGCGTGGCTTCCGCAAAGGACGCCTTCCAGCTGTTGGCTGGCAGCACCAACCGCGTGTTCATGGGGCATCTTTGGCGCCTGCTCACCGCTACGTTGATCCACAATCCAAGCGCACCAGAGCACCCCCTGATCGTGCTGCTGCTGTTGTTCTTCTTCGCGACCTCGCTCGAAGAGGCGTGGGGAACCAAGCGCTTGTTCCTGTTCTTCTGCGGTTCGGCCGCGTTCGCCTACGGCTTGCAAGCATTGCTGACCTTGGTGTATCGACCGCTCACGCCTGACACCTGGTACGGAGCGATGGTGCTGGCAGACGCCGCCACGGTTGCCTGGGCATTCAACAACCGCAATCAGATCGTCCGCTTGTTCTTCCTCATCCCGGTCAGGCCCATCGTGATGGTGGGGCTGCTGGTGATCTGGCACGTGCTACTGGTCATCGCCCGACGTCCGCCAACCGAAGGATTGGTTGCCCCATTCGGCGCCATCTTGGCGGGCTGGATGTTCTGCGACAACACTCCGCTACGCAAGCTGTGGCTCAAGCTCAAGCTGCGCCGTTTACAAGCGGAGGTCGACTCCATGCAGAAGAAGCGCAAGCGCAAGCGCGATGACGGCCCCGATCTGCGGGTCATCAAAGGCGGCCGCGACGACGAAGACGAGCCC
>CAZRGL010000513.1:0-8058 GCA_964599485.1 uncultured Polyangiaceae bacterium | reverse complement strand
GCCGGGCGGGGGGCCGCCGCCCGGGACTCGACTCGGACGCTGACGCGCCAATACTCAACGGGTAAAGGAGCTGACATGCAAATTGCCCATCCTGAGAGACATCGGCTTGGCCGCCGGTTGCGACGCGCCGGGGCGCCGACCGACTTGGTCCAGTGGATTGACTCCCTGCCGCTCGATGATGATCCATGGCAGCAATGTGACCGCGGTGACTGGCTCATTTGGCTTGCCGCCCTCGCTGGAGCTCCCGTGGTGGCTTTGGTCGACGCCGCAGTAGCCAGCGCGCGTCGTGCGCTCAAGGTTGTCAAGAAGGGGCGGGCGCCGCTCAAGAAGGCTATTCGCGCTGCCCGCGACCGGGTATCTGCCGACGCTTGTGGCGGCGCCGCCGAGGCATGCGAAATGCTCGGGCCGCATGGCCGCGGAGATGATTACCGCTCCACTGCAGCGCCCAGTTACGAATCGGCTGCCGCCGCGGCTGCTCACGTGGCACGAGCAGCCGAAGCGCTACTGGTCGCTGACGCCCATTTGGCTGCCGAGAACATGCGTGACGCAGACGAGCGGGGCGCGGTCCTCGGCGTGGGCTCACAGAGCACGATGGGCCCGCGGCGGCAGTCGCCGACTCTCGAGCTCGGAGCGAGCGGTCCTGGAGCCGAAGCGCTCAGCTTTGCAGTAGACGCTTGCGCACAAGCCGCCCTCGAGGCGTGCGAGGCCTTGCTTCCCGAGATCCCGAGCGAGCGCGAACGCGAGCGCATCGAGGCCGCCCTATCTGAAATCGTGTTCGATGCGCTCGATCCGATCTACGAGGCGCTGCAGTCAGGTCACGATGTAGACGGGCTCGTCTCTCCCATCAGCGTCCGCAAGCCGACAGCCGAGGAGCGCGAACAGGACGACGATCCTGAGCAGGCGGAAGAGACCTCGCTCACACTGCGAACGCGGCGCATCGCGCAGGCGTTCTTATTTCTGCTCGCGGTCGCCGTGCTTTGGGCGCTGTCGGGCCTGGGTGAGCACTGTTGATCGAAGGGCTGCAAGGCGAAGGGGAACACCGTGAGCTACCAAGAGATTCGCTACGAACAACATGGCCAGGTGGCCGTAATCACCTTCGCGAGGCCGGAGAAGCGCAACTGCATTGGTCCGCGCACCCACGCCGAGCTGGTGGATGCTTGGACACAGTTCCGCGACGACGACCGTCTCAGAGTGGCGGTGCTGACTGGTGAAGGTGACATCGCTTTCTGCTCCGGCGGTGATATTCAAGCCGGCATCGAGCTCGTGCCTTCCACTCCGGCAGAGCAGGCCGCCCACGCCCGAGGCGAGCGCTGCGGGATCCTCGGTCCGTCACGCTGGGCGGACATCTACAAACCCATCATCGCCGCCGTCAACGGAGTCGCCTACGCAGGCGGCTTGGAGTGGGCCTGTTTTGCAGACATCCGCATCGCCGAGGAGCACGCTCGCTTTGGCGTTACCTGCCGGCGCTGGAACATCGGTCTGGCAGACGGTGGCACCCAGCGGCTGCCCCGCATCGTCGGTATGGGCCGCGCAATGGAGCTGATCATCACGGGCAGAGTCATCGACTCGCGCGAAGCCGAGCGCATTGGCTTGGTCAACGAAGTGGTCGCCAAAGGCAAGGGGCTCGCGCGCGCCCTCGAGCTCGCCAAGCAAATATGTGGTTTGCCGCAGCCTGCAATTCGCAGCGACAAGGAGGCCGCAGTGCGCGGCTTCGGTTTGCCTCTTGCTGAGGGGTTGCGCATCGAAGCCGAGTGCTTCAACCGCCTCCTGGAAACCCCCGAGATCCTAGAAGGCCAACGCCAGTTCCTAGAGCGAGACCACCCCGCCCTCCGCGCTGGGAAGTAGATCGATGGCGCCGTCTCAAAACGGAAGGAGGGGCACAGTTGCCCATTTTTGGTCAGCTGGAGGCTGCCACCGTTTGCGCAGCGTCTGTTACCCTCCAGCAATGACTTCGGCTCGCCTGACCATTCTGATCGCCTTGGCGTTTTTGCTTCTGGCTTGTGGCTCCGATGGCAGCAATCCAGCCTCGAGCACGAGCAACAGCTCGAGCGGTTCGGGCGGCGTTGGCGGCAGCGGCTCGGGCGGCCAAGGCGGTGGGGGCGCTGGGCCAAGCGGTCCGCTCACGATGACGCTTCCGCAAGCGGTCGGCGGCGCGGCACTGGCAAACCCCACGGTGTACGAGGCCATCCCCTTTCGGGTAGAGACCAAGCCCCCAGCTCACTCCGTGACGGTCGTGCTGGGCGACATGTCCGTCGAGGCGACTCATGAAGGACAGGGCGCTTTCGTGGCACAGCTTGCAATAGCGGGACTCTCGAACGGAACCGAGATGGTCGAAGCGACAGCCACCCTCGGCAGCGAAACGGTCAAGCTGAGCATCGAGCTGGTGATCGATTCGGACGGCGTGCAGATGACCGACTTCAGCAAGGTCGGTTTTGCCGGCGCGCCGCGCATTCATCGCCACGGCGAGCAGCTGTGGCTGTCGTGGACCGATCGCAGCGATGGGGCTGACGCCGAAGCTTGGATGCAGCGAATCGATGGCGCTGGCCGCTGGGTGGGCGATCGGGTGCGCATCGGCAACGACGAGGGTCAGACGCTTTATGCGCGCACCGCCCTTGGCAGCAAGTCGGTCGGGGTGCTCTTCCAGCGCGAGGGTTTGCCCTACGAGACCTACTTCGAAGTATTGGATTTCGAGGGCAAAGAGCTACTCGCGCCCATAGCGCTCGATCCGCAAGGCATGCACGGCTCCTTCGGTGGCGCCATCGAGTTCGACGGCGTGAGCTTCCTGCTGGCTTGGCGCGTTTCCAACGGTCCCGACAACTCCGAGATCCGCTGGCTACGGGTGGTGGAAGAGACGCTCGAAGTAACCGGTCCCGTGGTGGTGGCCAAAGCCGGCAACGACGACCCCCACGGCGGGTTCTTGCCCATCAGCTTCGTGGACGTGGCGCCGATGAAACCTGGCTCGGTGGTCGTCTTCGAGCGTGATTGGTACCACCCGGTGCTCGACATGAGCGTGCTCAGGAGCCAGTACACGCGCTTGAGCGACGACGGCATCGTGACGGCCGAAGGCTTTCTCGGCAAGGAGGGCTTTTTGACCTTCCACCGCGAGGCCAGGGTCTTCGGCAGACAAGACAACACCGCCGTGGTCATCTTCAGCCTGCAAGATCTGACCGATCCCAACATCGACATTCCGGTCGATTTCTTCGGTGGCCAGAGCGACGACATGGGCGCGTTCGACATCAAGAACAACGGCGCCATCGTGGTCGAAGCGCCCAACGTCCGTGACGAGCCCTTCTTCGTCCCCCACCCAACACGTTTCGGCGCGTTGATCTGGACCGATCAGCGTTCTCGTGAGCTCAGCCCACCAGGGAAGATCGAGCTGATGGCTGCCCAAATGGACGCTTCGATGGCGACCAGCACGCCGCCCGCTGTGTTCGGCCACGCAGTCTTCATCGAGGGCACCTCACAGCTCAACGGCGCCCCGCTCGGCAGCAACGTCCTGATGACCTGGGTTGATGAACGACACGGCAACGGACTCTTCGATCCCAAGCCCGAGATGGTTCTCGACACCGCTTGGCTCTGACAACGGGGAGATCGCTCGTCGGCGGACGTATCATCGGCCATGGACCGAGCTCAGGATCTCAAAGACAAGGCAGAGGCACTCCAAAACGCCCTCGACGCAGGTGACGGACAGGCCATCGCTGAGGCGGCTGGTCTCGCCGATCTCGCGCTGCAGTTTCGAGAAAGCGACGAGATAGCAGGCATCGAGCCCATTGATGCCAAACTACGAGAGAACGTCGACGGGCTCGTCGATCGGGCACTGGCAGCCGCTGTGGAGCTCGGTCAGAAAGCCGCCTACATGATGATCGCCGAGCGCCGCATCAACAAAGGCGACCTCGACGAAGCCTACGCTGCAGCGCTCGACGGCGCCCGGGCAGGTGATGTAGCTGCGGCAACGCTGACCGCCAAGCTCGCCCGGCAAGGCTGCGCGCCCGATCCGGCCACGGCCGTGCAAGCCCTCGAGCCGCTGGCCGATGAGCCGAGCGGCCAAGTTGCGCTGCAGCTCGGCTACTTGCGCTTCAACGGAATCGGTTGCGATGAAGACAAGACCGCGAGCCTGGCGCTACACGAAACCGCCGCCGAGCGCGGACAGGCCGACAGCATGTTCGAGCTGTACGCCATGTACGCCAACGGTTTGGGCTGCGAAGCCGATGTGAGCCGCGCCAACAGCTGGTGCCAACGCGCCGCAGAAGCGGGCAACATGCGCGCGATGTCGAACCTCGGCGGCATGTACGCCACCGGCAATGGCGTCGAACACGACGTGCAGCAATCGCTCAAGTGGTATGACGCCGCTGCGCGCGCAGGTCATGGACGTGCAGCAACCGTCGTCGGCATCATGTACGCCGAGGGCGACGACATCCCCCAAGACAAGGCCAAGGCCAAGGAGTACTTCGCCTTGGCTGAGGAAGCCGATTTTCCCTGGGAGGATCTCGCCGACGCCGTCGGACTCGATGTCGAAGAGTACATGGACGACGAGTGACCCCTAGCGGCCCAGCCCATTAGCCACGAGCTGGGCCAAGCGCGGGCCCTCATGTTAGCCCATGGGGCATGAGCATCGATCCGCAAGATCTGACCAAGATTGGCCTGGCGATTCTGATTGGTGGCCTCGTGGGCGCCGAGCGTGAGTACCGCGACAAGTCCGCCGGCTTTCGCACCATGATCTTCATATGCCTCGGGGCAGCGCTGTTTACGATGCACTCCATCAACATCGGCATCAGCCGAGATCAGGCGCGCATCGCCTCGGCCATCGTCAGTGGAGTCGGCTTCTTGGGCGGCGGAGCCATCATGCGCGGCGGCATGAACATCAAGGGCCTGACGACTGCGGCAACCATCTGGATCACCGCCGCATTTGGAATGGGGTTCGGAGGGGGCTACTTCGCCCTGACCTTGCCGGCAGCTGGCGCCGTGCTCGTCGTGCTCTGGCTCTTCCCGTTCATCGAGCAGTGGATCGACGGACTGAAGACCTCCCGACTGTACGAAGCGACCTGCCCGCTCGATGACGATGCCAGCAAGGAAGTGGAAGCGGCGTTCCAAGAAGTGGGTCTCAAGGTCTATCCGAAATCACGACACAAGCTCGGCGACAAGCTCAACTGCACCTGGTACGTGACGGGCAACCCCGACGCCCACCGCACGGCCGTTGCCAAGCTGCTCGATGGCAAGGTCGTCGAAGAGCTCACCTACTGATTGCTGTGGTGCCGCAACGAGCGATTGCGGCGCTCAGAAGTTCTTTCGGCTCGTGATCTTCCACTTCTCGACGATGGTCTTGCCGTCACGCTCGTAGGTGATGGTCACCCGCTCGGCCTCCATGTCGATATCGAGCGCCAGGGGCCCCACCCCATCGTGAGGCTCGAACACGACGCCGCAATCCTGGTTGCAGTACCAGTTGACCGCCGCACCCTCTGGCGCTGTGAAGCTGTCTGAGGTGAAGTAGTTGAGCGGCTTCGGCTCGGGGCATTTGCCACCACTGTCACCGCAAGCGGCCACTAGCAGCACGCTGGCTGCGAGGATTGGGGCCAGTACGCGGGTCATTTGTACACCTCGATCCACGTCTTGTTGCCACCACTGACAGCGATCAATCTGAAGGCCTCCGGCCCGCCATAGGGCGATCCCTGCAAAGAGACACTGAAGCCGTCATAGGCACTTGTGTCGGCGAGCGCAGCATCGTCTTCGGTGACCGATTCGAGCTCCAATTCCAATGTTTCGGAGGCGTACGCAACGCAATCGAGCGCGCATGCCTCTTGGACAGGCACGAGCGCGATTGCGACGAGCAAGCCAGTGACTAGGCAGATCTTCGTTCCGATTCGCATGGTGACCATTGTGGCAAGAGGTGTGCCCGCTGAAAAGCGGCCCCAATTGCAACAAGGCCAGTTTGAGCGGGACACCCGTGTCAGGCCTGGCACACTTTTTTGCCTAGCCCGCTACAACAAGGGACTGGGAGAACCTGATTGGCCTAGCGCATCTGGCCAACCAGATCGGCGGGAGACAGCTCCCGCTCTGCACAATAGCGACCAATGCCCTCGAGGATCTTCTTGGCAGCGAGGGGATCGGCGAAGCTAGCGGTGCCAACTTGCACCGCGGTGGCGCCAGCCAGCATGAACTCGATGGCGTCTTCTGCCGAGGCGATACCACCGATGCCGATCACCGGAATGTCCACCGCTTGGGCCAGCTCCCAGACCATGCGCACAGCGATGGGCTTGAGGGCGGGACCGCTCAGTCCGCCCGTGCGATTGGCGATCTTGGGGCGCCAAGACTTCACATCGATGGCCAATCCCCGAATGGTGTTGATGGCCGTCACCGCAGCGGCGCCGGCCTGCTCGCACGCTTGTCCCACCGCGGCCAGATCGCCCGCCTCGGGCGACATCTTGACCCACACGGGCAGCTTGGTAACCCCGCACACGGTCTTGGTGACCTGCGCCGCTGCCTCCGGATCGCGACCAAAAGCCAGACCACCATGGGCCACGTTGGGGCAAGAGACATTGAGCTCGAGCGCCGTGATCCCTTCCTCGCGCTCGAGACGCTCGGCCAGGCGCGCGAAGTCATCGAAGCTCGACGCGAAGATGTTGGCGATCACCGTGACGCCGCGCTCTCGCAAGGTGGGCAACTTGTCGTTGCAGAACGCTTCGATACCAATGTTGGCCAGGCCGATGGCGTTGAGCATGCCTGCAGCCGTCTCGCAGATGCGCGGTGGCGGATTGCCGGTGCGCGGCTCGAGGCTGAGCCCTTTGCTGCAAATTCCGCCGAGCTCGGCTACGTCGAAGAAATCGTCGTACTCCAAGCCGTAGCCGAAGGTGCCCGAGGCGGTCAGCACCGGGTTGCGGAGCACAACCTCACCTACGCGAACGCTCAAGTCCATTTGTGTCAGCGTCGTCATCCGAACACCTTCGCAGTCCAATCGATCTGCGCCGCATCCACACACGGCCCATCAACGCAGGTGTAGAGCACATCACCCGCTGTGCGCTTGACCGAACAACCGAGACAGACGCCGTAGCCGCATGCCATCGGCGCCTCGAGCGAAGCATCGCAAGCGACCTGATGCTCGGCTGCCATCTGTGCCACCGCGGCCATCATCGGGTGCGGCCCACAGGTATAGATCTTCAGCTTGCTCTCGGCCGACGCATGGGCGGCCAGAGTGCGCTCGAGAAGCACGGTCACCCTCCCCTCCACGCCTCTGCTGCCATCATCCGTGCTCACCTCCATGGGCCCGGCGGCCGCTAGGCGATCAGCGAGTGGCAAGTCGCGCTCAGTGCGTCCGCCGTACAAGCTCAGCAGCTCAGGACGCGGGCCATCGGCCTGATGACCTAGCGCCACCAGTCGCTCCGCCAGAGAAACCAGCGGAACGACGCCGATGGATCCAGCCACGAGCAGCGGCGTGCAGTCTTCGCCGGGCAAGCTCCACGGTTTGCCCAGCGGCGCGAGGATGTTGAAGCACTCGCCCATGGGTGCCTGAGCCATCCGCCGGCTGCCTTCGCCCACGACTTTGATGACCATCGACAGCTCTGTTCCACCTGATAGCAGGCTCATGGGGCGGGGCAGCAGGGGCGCTTGTCCCCAGCCCGGTGCGCGCACCATGGCGAAGTGCCCGGGCTCTATTTCGATGGGCTTTTCAGCGCGAAACCACAGGTGGAAGTAGCCCGCACCAAGATCCTCGCGCCGGGCGAGCTCAATCATGGCCAGTGTCGGCATGAGGCTCTTGTACGCCATGGCGGCAGCCAGCAGAAGCACGAAGAGCACCGACCGCCAAACAGCTGATGACCAACGCGAAGCACCAGGGCCTAGGTTGGTCCAGCTGCCGCGCCGAGCCCTGTTTTGATAGGTGTGCCATGGGCAAGCTTCAGGCTTGCCCGTGCGGCGTTCGGTCGCGGAATCGCCGAAGGCGATGGGGCGGGGTCTTTTCAAAGACCCCGAGAAAACAACACTACCTGGCCAATAGCAGGCGCTAGCGAAGGACTCGCGCGCCTTCGCCCCGCCAGGGGCGCGCGAGTCCGTAGCGCCTATTGGGCC
>CAZRGL010000512.1:0-8073 GCA_964599485.1 uncultured Polyangiaceae bacterium | reverse complement strand
GGACTCGGACTCGGACACGGACACGGACTCGGACTCGGACGCGGAAGCAGACTCAACCGGGTCGTCGTAGTCCTCAGCCAACCCGAGGGTCGCTTCCAGCAGCGGTGGATGGGCCATGAGCTTGCGTAGCAGCTGCCACAGCTGTGGATCGGCCATCAGCTCGAGAGGCTGTTGAGGTTTCGCCGAGGGCGCTGATTCGGCGCAGACTGGCTGTCGCTCGAGTAGCACCGCCATTCGGTTCGCGAGCCGTTTGGTAGGGAAGCGCTGTCCCTGTTCCCAAGCCAGCACTTCCTTGGCTTCTACCTCGAGCGCTGCGGCGAGCTGTCGCCTGCTCAGCCCGAGATCTTTGCGGAGGGCGGCGATTTGTTTCGGCGTCACGCAGAAAAAATAGTCGCTGGGGCAAAAAGTGCGCAACCGCTGCTGGCCGGCGGCGATGAAATAAGCATGAACAAAGATCTAAATACCGTGCTGCTGGCAAGCTGCTTCTTCTGTTTGTGCACGAGCGTGAGCTGCATGCCAGCCTTCGAAGACTCCAACCCCAGCGGCTGCCAACCAGACGCACAAACCGCCTCGCTGCACCTGAGCACCGATCCACCAGCCGAGCTCGAACAGGTGCCGCGGGTGCTTCGGCTGCTCGTTCGCGACCAGGACCAAGTTGTGGCCGACCCGCTCGAGCCGAGCGACTTCGTGCTGCTTGCCGGTACGATCAGCAACAGCCAGCTCGAACAACTCGGCCAACAACAGGAGCTGCCCGAATCGCTCGCGAAACGGGTCGTTTCATCGATCGCCTGGGCCAACAGCCCCGACGAGGTGGTGGTCGCGCCGACCGTCGCTTTGGAGCCGGCAGAGCGCTACGTGCTCGCCAATAGCGCCCTGGGAACCACGCAGAGCATCGAGGTAGCGACCTACGACCCATTGCCGATGCTGCGGTTTGTGTGGCCGCAAGCAGGTCATTCTCTTTCTGGAGCTGAAGCGGTCTGGTGCGGCGCCAGCACGCTGACGGCCGTCGCGCAGCGCGTCGAGCTCGCCCCAGCGTCGCGACATGGCTTCATCCTCAACGGAGCGAGCAGCTCGGACCCAGGTCGTCGTTGCGTCCACTTCGAGCTCGAGCCCTCGAGCGAAATCGGGACGCCGGGCCCCGCCCTACCACCCGTCGTTCTGAGCGACACCGCGGGAAAGGCTCTTGCGCGCATCGAGCCCCATCCGCTCCGCGATGGTGCCGCTTCGATCGAGCCGCTCGTGCCAGTCCTTTGCGAGCCTCCTGAGACCGCCTTCGGGCCAGGCTGCGCCGTGGTGCAAGACGATCGCATCAGCGTTCGTTCCCCCGAGGGGGCTGCGCTCTGGAGCGTGGTGTCGAGCGGCCCAACAGGAGCGACCGAGCATCTCGCCACCACTGAGCGCGGCTCGCGATTCGTGCTCAGTGGCTTCGTTCCGAACAGCCAGCTGTCCATCACGCTGACCGTGTTGGACGCCGCAACGCGATCGTTGACCGCCACCGTCAACGCCCAAATGAGCGCGCCGATGCCCCATTTGATTATCAGCGAGGTCCTCGCCAATCCGATCGGTCCTGAGCCACAGCAAGAATGGGTCGAGCTGTACAACGACGGCCTCGCGCCCGCGATGCTCGGTGACTACCTGTTGAACGATGTCGGCGGTGTGACGAGCCTACCTTCGGCACTCTTGCCACCGGGTGGTTACGCGCTGCTGGTCAACGAAGGTTTCGACGACAGCGGCGAATACGACACACCGCCTGACAGCACCGCACTGCTGCTGCCGGTCGCAAAGCTGGGCAAGGGCGGCCTGAGCAACGCGGGCGAGCCCCTCAAGCTGACGACCGTCAGCGGACAAGTACAGTCCAGATTCCCGTCCGATCCCAAGCCCAAGGCTGGCCGCAGCGTCTATCGAAAGTGGCCAAAAGCGCTCGCCGACGAGGCCGAAGGCTTCGCCCTATCCGAACCAGGCGCTGCGACTCCCGGAACATCGAACGTCGCCAAGGACTGAAACCTCAAGCGCCCGCAATGGTCATCGAAGAGACGCGGAGCGTCGGCGAGGCCGTGGCGGTGCGCAGATCGAGATCGTCACCCACCGCATCGATGCGCTTGAACAGCTCGTCGACGTTCAGCGAGATGGTCACCTCACTGACCGGGTGCACGACCTTGCCGTCCTCGATCCAAAAACCCGAAGCCCCGCGAGAGAAATCGCCCGTGAGTGGATTGAAGCCGAAGCCCATCATTTCCGTGACCAACAGGCCACGACTGGTGGAAGCAACAATTTGCTCCGGGCTGCTCTCGCCGGGCTGCACGACGAAGTTCGAGGTAGCGGGCCCGACGCCACCACCACCGCTACGTGCCGCACTCGCCGTCGTTTCGCGTCCCAGCTTGCGCGCGCTGTAGCTGTCGCAGAGATAGGTCCGCAGAACACCACCATCGACGACGATGTTGCGACGACAGGGCAGGCCTTCGCCATCGAAGGGGCGCGAGCCCGGCCCGCGCGGCAGGAAGGGGTCATCGACGATGGTCAGCAAGTCGCTACCGACGCGGCTGTCGAGGCGGTCTGCGAGATAGCTCTGCTTGCGCCAAATCGAGCTACCCATCACGCAACCCGCCAGCATCCCGATGATGCTGCGCGCAGCATCCGGATCGAAAATCACCGCGGCCTCGCAGCTCGGCACTTTGCGGGCACCGAGCTTGCGCAGCGTTCGGCGCGCCGCTTCGGCTCCGACCTCTTCGGCCGTGTCCAAGTCCGCAAAAAAGCGCCGGGCCGTCCAATGAAAACCACGTCGCTTCTTGCTGTCCTCGTCATCGGCGACGGGGCTCACCACCAAAGAGGCGTAAGAGGTGCTGTAGCCACCCCGAAAGCCGCCAGAAAGCACAAGTGAAAATGCCCCTGAAACGCGCGTGAAGGTGGAGCCATTGCTGTTGGTGATGCGCGGATCTGCATCAAGGGCAGCGCGCTCCCCACGCCGTGCCCAGTCGAGCGCTTGCTCAGCTTCTATCTCGCCAACGAGCGGATCGTAGAGCTCGTCCTGACTCGGCGCATGCTCAGCGACCAAATCTGGATCGGCAGGACCGGCAAAAGGATCCTTCTGACTCACATCCACCAGCTCCAGGGCGTCAGCGACGAATTGCTCGAGCCCCCGCTCGGTCAAATCACTGGTAGAGGTCAGGGCCACACGCTGGTCCTTGATCACCCGCAAACCGATGCCGCGGTGCCCTGCTTCTTCGACGAGCTCGGGCTCGCCCAAGCGAACCTTGGTGGACAGCTCCGAGCCAGCGCGGGCGATCGCTTCGGCGACGTCGACCCCCCTGGCAAGAGCACGCTCGACAATTTGGCTGGCGAGCTGCTCGAGCTCGGCCATCTGCTCGGTCGTTGACTTGGTGGTGGCGGTCACTGCCGCTCGGATATACACCGTTTGTCGATGAATCCGCAGCGACTTCGGCAGTTGCTCCAGCAGCTCCAAAACGGGGAGCTGCGCGTCGACGACGCGATGGAGGAGCTGCGAAAGCTTCCCTTCACAGATCTCGGGGCCGCCACCGTCGATCACCATCGCGCCCTGCGACAAGGGGTACCCGAGGTCATCTTCGGCCAGAACAAGACCAACGAGCAGCTGCTGCTCATCGCTGGTGAGATGCTCCGCGCAGGTCACAATTTGCTCATCACCCGCCTCGACGCCTCGAAAGCAGAGGCGCTCAAGGTGGAGCTGTCCGAGCTGCGCTACAACGTCCTGGCCCGTGTGGCCCGACTCGACACCGCGCCAGCGGCCCGCCGCCCATGCGGCCCGGTGGCTGTGGTCTGCGCCGGCACCAGTGACATCCCCGTGGCGGAGGAAGCTGCCGAGACACTCGATGCGGTCGGACTCGATGTGATCAAGGTGTTCGACGTCGGCGTAGCCGGTATTCACCGCATGTTTCATCGCATGGCGGACTTCGAGCGCGCCGAAGCGGCCATCGTCATAGCTGGAATGGAGGGAGCGCTACCCAGCGTCATCGGAGTCCTGGTTCCCTACCCCGTCATCGCGGTGCCCACCTCAATTGGCTACGGGACGGCCTTGGGCGGCTTCACCGCCTTGCTCTCGATGTTGACCTCATGTGCCTCGGGGTTGACCGTGGTGAATATCGACAATGGTTTCGGCGCCGCGATGGCTGTTCACCGAATCCTGCGAGCAAAAGCGAAACCATGAGCGACCACGATCTGGAGCGCGACACCACCTCGCATGGCAGCCATGGTCCCGAGCCCGCCGCGCAGCTGCGCCAACCGCTCAGCCGCGGCGCAGGCACCGGCAAGCTGCTCTTTTTTGACTGCTTCAGCGGTATTGCTGGTGACATGTGCGTGGCAGCTCTGCTCGATCTGGGTGTACCGCTCCCGGCAATAGAGTCGGCGCTGGCTCAGCTGCCTCTGGAGGGATACCGGCTGCAAGTCAGCCAAACGCAGCAAAGCGGTATTGGGGCGACGCGTTTCGATGTGCTGGTCGAAAATGCCCAGCCAGAGCGAAGCTACGCGCAGATTGACGAAATGCTCCAGAGCGCACCGCTCGATGACAAGACGGCAAGCCTGGCGAGAGCGATGTTCCGATTGCTCGGACTAGCCGAAGCCAAGGCCCACCGCGTGCCGCTCTCCAAGGTGCATTTTCACGAAGTAGGTGCGGTCGACTCCATCGTGGACATCGTCGGCGCCGCTGCAGCGCTCAGCTTCTTGGGCGCAGAAGAGATTGTCTTTTCTCCGTTGCCGCTGGGGCGGGGTTTCGTCAAAGCGCGCCACGGGGTCCTACCAATACCGGCGCCAGCAACCGTGTTCTGCTTGCGCGATGCGCCCACCTTCGACGGCGGCGTCGAGTCCGAGCTCGTCACGCCCACCGGCGCCACCATCGCTGCGAGTTGCGCCCACCGGTTTTGTCGATGGCCAAGCTTCGCGCCCGAACAGGTGGGTTTCGGCGCAGGCCATCGCAAGCTGCCCGGCCGCCCCAATCTACTTCGCGTGGTGCTCGGCAAACCCACCGCCGAAACCCAGCTCGATGGCGCCGCAGACACGCACTGCGTCGTCGAAGCCAACGTCGACGACATGACGGGCGAGCTGGCCGCCCACGCCATCGAAGCACTGCTGGCTGCTGGCGCGCTCGACGCCTGGGCTGCCCCGACCATCATGAAGAAGGGGCGCCCCGGCCTGACCATCGCCGCCCTGACCCGGACGCAGCAAAGCAGCGATGTGGCTCAGGTCATGCTTCGTGAAACGACCAGCATCGGCCTACGCCAGCTGGCTGTCTCACGGACAGAACGGCCTCGGCGAATGCTGCAAGTACAGACGCGTTTCGGCGAGCTGCCAATCAAGCTGAGCGAAGGCAGCTTCGGGCCCGCCCTCGCCAAGCCCGAGTTCGACGCCTGCGCCCAAGCGGCGCGAAAGCACAACGTACCGGTTCGCGAAGTAATCGAAGAGGCGCTGACGGCCTTCCGCCATCGCTCGCGCTAGACGGCCCATCAAGAGCTTCGTGACTCGGTCTCGAGTCCGAGCGGGCATAAAGAGGCCGTCTCATAACCTAGCTTCGCCGTAGGGGAGGGGCTTATCCCTCCCGCAACCTTCCGAAATGTGGCCGTCCCGGGAGGGGATAAACCGCCCGAGATGCCCCTACATCGATTTCAGAGTTTTTAGACAGCCTCTAGAGGATTCCGCGGACGCGGACGCGGACTCAACCGCGCTCGATGGGAAGCATCTCCGCCTCCCAAGCCAAGAAGCCGCCTTCCAAGAAAGGGACCCCAATCCCGTCCCGTCCCAACTTCTCACTCAGCTCTTTGGCCTTTTCGCCGCTGCGACAATACAGCACCGCCGAGCCGAGCATGTGCAGCTCCGCCAGACGCGTCTCGATCTCTTCCATGGCCATGTGCTTGGCCCCCGGAATGTGGGCGCGCCCGTAGCTACCGGCGTCCCGCGTGTCGACTGCCACCACGCCCGCTTGGCTCACCAACTGGCCCAGCTCGGCGGCACGAATGGCACCCTCGGCACGGGGGAAGAGGGGCTCGAGCAACTCGAGCAAGCGTGCTTTCGGCACCACGCCGCGCTCAGCACCCACAGGCCGACCTTGGCTGAACGCGATATAGGTCGGAACCGATTGGATGCGCAGCATCCCCGCCAACCGCTGCGAGCGGTCGATGTCCACACCAACGATTTCGGCCTTACCATCGAGCTCGCGGGCGAGCGCTTGGAGCACGGGCGCCATCTGTTTGCACGGCGCACACCAGTCGGCGAAAAAGTCCACCAGAACGGGCAATTCGGCGCGAAGCACCCTCGCCTCGAAGTCTTGCTCGGTGATTGTCTCTATTGCTGTACTCATGGCCAGGGAGCATCCTTTAGCCCTATTTCGAGGATTATGCGACCGATGAGCTGCCGAAGACGGCGTGGTTCTGGGTCGTGAGGGGTGCCAGCTGCTCTCACCCGCTGCGCGCTCATTCCTTGTCGACGTCGCGATAGCCACACGGCGGGTCCACCAGCTTGGCACTACGGGCCACCCCGCGAAACACGTAGTCGCAGTAGCTGTAGGCACCATCTGCCCAGATCATGAAATCCGAAGGGATCACCCCGTTACGCGCGCCACACAGCTCGGCCTCAGACAGCGGCATCGCCTCCAGGCATGGCTCGTCGGACGCGCTCACCTCCTCCTGAGCCACCTCCATGGCCCGCAGCGCGCCAGCGTGACGCTCGGTATCCAGCTGGTCGACCGAGACCAAAACCCAATCGAGCAAGAAGAGCTCCGGGTGAGGTGCTTCGTCCGGATCCGCCTCAAAAGGAGGATGCGTCGGAACGGGAACGCCGACTCCACGCAGCAGCTCGGCCAGCCGTCCTTGCGCCAGAGCACACTGCGGACTTGGTTTCCAAAACAAGCTGAGCGCCGCTGCGACCTCGTCCGCGGTAGCAGCGGACCAGAGCTCGGGGTCCCGCGAGCCGAGGTCGAGGTCGGCTCGACGCTGTTGCAGAGCGACAAAAGCTGCCGCCCGAGGGCCAAACAGCTCCGGCTCAATCTGCCCGAGGGCCAAATCGACCGCCCAATGGAGGCGCAAGTCGACCTGCCGCAAATAGCGATGCTTGTTGAGCGCGCGCAGCAAGCAGCCCAGCTCTTCGCTCGTACGCGCAGCAAAGGACCAACCGTACATGCTTCCTCACCTGATCAGCAGCTCGGCAATTTCCTGACGGCTGTCGATCTTCGAATTGATGGAACGCCGCGCACGAACTTCGATCAGCTCGAAGTCGCTACCGTACAGCTCCCGCACTGCTGGAGCCGCAGAGTTGGATAGCAGGACATGCACGCCCTTGCCGCGCAGCGCCAAGGCGAGATCACGCAAGCGGACGTGGTCCTCCATGTCGAAGCCTCCGCTGGTATAGGCCCGAAACGAGGAGGTCTGACTCAGCGGGACATAGGGCGGATCGAAGTAGACCATGTCGCCTTTGCGAGCACGCCGAGCCGCTTTTTCGAAATCTTCCACCTCGAGTCGTACGTCTTTCAGGGCGGCTGAGCACGCGCGCAACCGCGGCTCGTTGCAGATCGTGGGGTTCTTGTAGCGGCCAAAGGGAACGTTGAACTCGTTCTTGCTGTTGACGCGATACAAGCCGTTGAAGCCCACACGGTTGAGGTAGAGAAACCACGCTGCAACAGCAGCGTCCGACTCTCGATCGATGTCTCGCCTGCGCAGCTTGAGGAAAAACTCCTTGTCGTGCGGGCACTTGCGCAAACGTTTGATGACGCCCTCGACATCGTCGCGCAGGCCGCGATAGCTGCGGATGAGCCGCTCATTATTGTCAGCGAGGTTCGCTCGCGTTGGCTTCAGATCGAAGAACAGCGCACCGCTACCGACGAAGGGCTCGTGGTAGCGCTTGAATTGCGCCGGCATGTGCGCCCTCAGCTGCCCAAGTAGTGAGCGCTTTCCGCCCGCCCACTTGACGAAGGGTCGCACGGGCGCGTCTGAGGCCACAGCCACGTTCTCCTTCTTGGCAGCCGCGTTCTTGGCAGCCTTCTTGGCAGCAGCCTTCTTGGCAGCAGCCTTCTTGGCAGCCGCTTTCTCTGCAGCCGCTTTCTCTGCAGCCGCTTTC
>CAZRGL010000511.1:0-8102 GCA_964599485.1 uncultured Polyangiaceae bacterium | reverse complement strand
TTCGAGATCGTTCTCACCTTCACTGGAGTGACAGCCTCTGTCACGGCGAAAGTGGGCAAGAATGGGTCCTATTCGTGCAAGATCTTCGAGAAGAATATCGCCAAGAAGAAAGAGGTCGGCATCGTTAGGCTCCCGGCGACCAAGCCGTACCAGCCTCCATTCTTAGACGAAAAAGCCATCGAAACGACCATTGGCAATGTCCTGACCAGACGCCTCAACGTGAGGGTTCGCGACCGCGACAACAAAGTCCGTAAGCTGAGCGAGGTAGCCAAGGAGATCACCAAGAGGATCCACGAGGAACGGAACCTGCGCCGCGATGGATTGACCATCAAGGGTATCGCCGACAACGTGCGCCAACAGCTCGACATCCTCGGCGTACGCCTCTATGCGCGCGATTGGGTGTCAGCTGCAGACTTCGACTTCTTCATGAAGCGCGACGAATTCCCCAAGGAGAAGTTGGCGCTCACCATGAAACAGATCCTAGAGGCCTGCCTCGACACGGGCTTGGACCTGATCGCAGCCAACGAGGAAAGCACATGAGCGGCGCTATCTACCACCTCGAGGTCACGGTGGGCGGCTGCTGCAGCTGCATCACGCTCAACGGGTTTCCGTTGTTGCCCATGGAGAACCTGGTTCGACCTGATCCGCAACGCTTTGCCCCTCCCATCAACGAGCTGCTCGCGGGCGACGACAACATCCTCGAAGTGAGGGCCGAGGCCACGCGGCTAGGCAGTGGTCTGATGTCGCGATTCGACGACCTGATCTTCAAAGCCCAGCTGCGCTGCTTTCGCAAAGACGCCAGCGGCAACATCCCGCCAGACAGCGACGAGGTCGTGGCGTCATTTTCGATCCCCGAAGAGATGCTGGAAATGCACCGCGATGAGGAGATCCTGCTGCCGGCAACGATTACCCATCACTTTGCCAGTGAAGGGGCCTCTTTTCGCGATCTGTTCTTCGACGCAGCACCACTGACCGATACCGAAGCGCTGCGCGACTACGCCATGGTGCTGCGCGACTTACTCCTCGATGGCAACGCCGCGGGCTTCGCGAGCCACTTCGAAGCCAAGCTGGAGGCATACCGAGACGGCTACACGCAGGATGAAGACCGACCGTTACCGGGTTTCGCCAAGTTTTTGGCCGAGGACCTGATGCCAGCCGAGCCGAAGGATTTCACCCGTGAGGACATCGAGCCAGTCAGCTGGTGCGGAGGCCGGGTGTGGGAGCTGCGAAGAAGCGACGGCGCGCCGCTGGTCGTGACCGGACAAGACGACGAAGGCGCCAGCTACGCCTTGCCAGTATTCGTAGCCTCAGTACAAGACCGCTTGCAGGTCGTGCGCTAGCTGGTTTCTGGCCCATGAGAGGCGCTACGGACTCGCGCCCCAAAAGGGGCGAAGGCGCGCGAGTCCTTCGCTACCGCCTCATATTGGCCAACCAGCGTTCTTTCTCGGGGTCTTTGAAAAGACTGGCTACCTATGGCAGCACTGTCTCGACTGCTTCGCTCTCGTCCGCTTGGCGCTTGAACGCCACAATGCCGCCAGTGAGCGTGGTGGCGTATCCGGTCAGGACACATATCAAGGCTACCCCTGCCCAACCTGCGGGAGTCCACAGCTCAGGCGCCAGCTTCATCGGAATGAGCGGCAACAGCACGAGACACCGCAGCGGGGTCAGCAGCCCCCCTTTGAGCAGACCGTGACGCGCGAGAATGAGCCGGCCACCAACGTCGGCCGAATAGACCGTTACGATCACTCCAGTGGCGAGCCCACTCGCTCCAAACACCGAAAACGCGCTGATTCCCAAGGCCACACCGAGGAGAGGCACGAGCTCGGCGAGCCGGGCGCCCGCCTTGTGGGAGCGAACCAGCGGCGGGATCAGGGCCAGGGCCAGACAGGTGAAGACGAAGATCAGCACGCCCGTCGCCACGGTGATGACGCCTGGGGTGAATTGCATCCAAGCGGGCATGCCGAATAGGTAGATGGTCAGATCGATGGCGATGACCAGTGTCACCCCTTCGGTTGCGCTCATGGCCGGGATGACCAAGGTGCCCGTCCGATATTGCTCCCAATAGATGACGATGACGGACAATGCGCCCAGCACGAGCAGAATCGTGGTGAAGGTCGCGTCCATTCCCAGCACCAACGAGCCGGCCAAGAAGACCGCCCCGCTCGCCAGACCATCCAAGCCGTGATCCAGAAACTCGCCAACCGGACTGGCCTGACCGGTGCGCCGCGCATGGGGCCCATCAACATTGTCAGCCGTCAAGTAGAGCAGCAACAACGCGGCGCTCGCCAAGTACATCGACGGTACGCCATTGGCAGCAACCGCTGCGGTAACAACAGCAAGCAGCACGCACACGTTCCCGAACACTGTGATCGCATTCGGCGGCACCCACGCGGGGATGACTTTGACCAAGTGATCCCACAGGAACTTGCGGTACAGCCCGATCAACAACTCCCGATCATCAGAACGGTAAGTGGGGTCAGGAGTGGCCATTTGCCGCCGAAACCGGGGTAGAGGGAACACTCCCCGTAGTATCACACCTTGGGCGCGAGACCGGAATTGCCCGTGTCCCTAGCGGGGATTCGCATATTTGCGAGCGAGGAAACACCGTTCACGGCGCTGTTTTGGCTGCCAGGTAGGCTTCTTCGAGCGAATCAGGACACAGAAACACTACTTCGGATCTGGAACAGGCTTGGTGCCGACCTTGGTGCCGGGCGTGGCGATCCACTTCCAGTTGTCGATGAGCGTGGTCGAATCGAGCACGCCATCGCCGGAGTCGTAAGTGGCCCAGCGAATCTTGATGACGCTGTTCGGATCTGCGGGCGCGGAGGTCTGCAGCCAGCTGGTCGCCCCGTGATCTGCGTATCCGCTGTCGATACCAAACCCGGTACCGACCAGCTCTTGGTTGCCAAGGGCACAGGTGAAGGTCTTTTGACCGGCAGTGCAGGGCGGACCATTTGCACAGCCGCAAACCTCGAGGAAGGCGTTGTTCACGCTAACCGGGTTGTTCAGCTGGTCGAAGGAGATGTTGCCGTCCATCTGCCCCATCGGGATGGGATCGAGAATGGCTACGAAGAAGTCGTTGAAGGTACTGCAGACGTAACCCGGCCACTCGTAGGTGTAGAAGTTGAAATTGAACACGAAGCCGTGGGCGTTGGAGGGAACCCTGATGCTTACCTCTACCGCTGTTCCATCATGTGGCGTCCCGGTGGTCACGTTGGGACAAGAGGGCGACTCTTTCGGGAAGCCCTGCGGGTGGTTCATCTGGTAGCCCTTGCTGAAGCCACCAACGTCTTGGTAATCGGGGTCGTTGGGCTGGCGAGCAGTACCGCTCGAGACAGCGAACATCTTCGAACCCTCTTGGACCGTCACATTCGGACCGAACCCGGTGAGCACACCGTGGCCTAAATGGAAGTTCGGGTCGTTGGGCGCCGGCGTGCCGTCGATGGAGACCCACTGCGCAGATTGCACCCCCGACTCATCGGGACTCTTGGCAATCTTGCAAAGGCCTACCGCGCGAGCAACGTCGATGGGGTCCATGCTGTTGATGGCGATGTTGGCATCGCAGACCTCAGGTGCTTCGTCGGTATCGCCGTCGCAGTCCTCGTCCGTCGGCTCGATCATGCCGCCAGCACCACCGCCCCCGTTGTTCGGATCGACGATCACTTCGACCGCATTCGGGTTGACGTTGGGATCGCAGTCGTTGCAATCGCCCTGATTGACGGAGAAACCGTCCTGATCTTTGTCTTCGTCGGGCCCAGCGTCGCAAACGTCCTCGCCACCACCATCACTCTCGCCGGGATTGAAGGTCCCTTCGTCGGTCGTGGTCGTGCCGGTCGTGACTACGTCTGTCGCCCCTGTCTGCTTTCCGGCACCCGCACCTTCGCCCTCTCCGAAGGTGCTCGTGTTGGTCGCAGAGCATGCGTAGCCCACGCCCAACGCAAGAGGAGCAAAGAAGAGCAAATAAACCAACCGTTGACGCATACGGGTTCTCCCTGTGACGGCAAGTCGAGCTCACGGCTCGACCGAAGAAGCGAGCGAAGCTCCTCTAGGATACCAGACAAGCGCTCGCGACCGGAGCATCTACGAAGAAAGTGTGAATCGGCAGGGGCCGCCGCGTGGCTACAACTCGATGGTCTGAAAGCTCTTGGTCCGCGGATCAGTGGCGCTGCGGGCAGACTGCGGAACGAACTCTCGCAGATGCCAGGCGTACAAATTGAGCCGGCGCTCGGCATCGTCCAGCGCGTCGCGTATTCCCGCCACTGTGAGGCAGCCCGTGATCACGGCGGCTACGCTGGCAAGACTGAGGAACAACAACACGGGCGTCTTGGGTAGCTCGAGCGCATGGGGCAAGAGCGTCATGGCCCCCTCCGAAAACGAGTACGCGCCATGCAACCCCGTCAGCTCGAGCACGATCGGTACGATGAGCGCGAGACAGCCCAGCAACATGGCGGGGAGCCGATACGCCTTGCGAAGGTATGCGGCGTAGGCGGTCGTGTTTGCGGCGACCATGGCAGGCACGAGCACAAAGACGCCAAAAAAGGTGAAGGCACAAGCAAAGGCAAAGCTGCTCAACAATGCCACGACCAATCCAATCGAAGGAGGAGGCTCGCTCTGCAACGCGGTCCAACCGCTCACCACCATGCTCAGGATCGCCGCGCCATAGAAGATCACCACCGGCAAGGGCTCGCGAATGCCAATCCACAGCAACAAAGGCAGATACAAGAGCAAGCTGAAATAGGCCACGGCAGCGAGGAAGCCGACGCGGCGGGTCTTGTGCCGATCTGCTCGTTCGAGCTCTGTGCTCACCTCGGGCGGGAGCTCGTCTGGAGGCTCGGTGAGCAGCTGCACCATCGTCAGGACTGCTTCCTCGTTGCTCGGATCGAGCGCGAGGGCGCGGCCTAGCTCGCGCATGGCGTTGCGACGCCCTTCGATGGCCATCGCAGCATCACCGCCTACCCGGTGAAGTGCGTGAACAGCGGCCACTGCGTGTTGTTGCGCCAGCTCTTTGCGTCGGCGCACATCACGCTCGCCACCGAGGTAGCGTTCCAACGTCTCGTGCAACTCGCGCGCGCTCGAGAAGCGGTCGGCGCGATCGAGCGCAGTCGCTTTGACACAGATTTCGTCGAGCTCGGGCGGCACCTCCTGCGTAGGGGCGCGCAGTGAGGGCCGCGCTTCGATTCCTTGCCTCGTCGACACCAGTGCAGCCTGGTCGGACTCGGTTGGGTGCAATGGGGTGAGCGCCAGAATCTCGAACAGAATCGCGCCCAGCGCATAGACGTCGGACCGGGCGTCGAGCTGGTCGACCTCTCCACGTGTTTGCTCCGGTGACATGTAGCCCGGCGTGCCCATCACGACCCCAACTTGCGTGCGCGCACTAGGCTGGCTCGGCACATCGATCGACTCTTCGCCGCCCTGGTCATGCGCTTCGTGGCTGAGCTTGGCCAAACCCCAGTCGAGCACGTACACCTCGCCGAAATCACCCAGCATCAAGTTGGCGGGCTTGAGATCGCGATGAAGCACACCGCGCTCATGCGCAAAGTCCACCGCCAAGCAGGCGCGAGCGAACGCGGTCAGCAACCGTCGGCGGGAGTATTTGTCTTCGACATCTGGATCGGACTGCTGGGAGCCGCTCAAGATGTCGGCAAGCGTCACGCCACGGATCCGCTTCATGGTGAAATAGGTCTCACCATCTGGACCAGCGCCGAGATCATACACAGGCACTACGGCGGGATGCTCGAGCTGGCCCTGGACACGGGCCTCGCGAACGAAGCGCTCCACCAGTTGCGGGCGCTGCTTGTACTCGGGGCGGAGCACCTTCATCGCGACCTTGCGGCCGATCTGCGAATCCTGATGAAGGCTGACCACCCCCATGCCCCCTTCGCCGAGCAGACACTCTCGACTGTAGCGATGAGCGAAGCTCTTTGGTCCAAGCGGCTCTTCGACGCCCCCGACCTCAGTCCAGCTGGCGTCGATAGGCATCGTCGGGGCAAGCGAAGAAGCCTCGACGACGACACCCAGGTCTCCACGCGCCTCGTCATCAGGGGCTTCGGCTTGCAATCTTGGCGGAGGCCTACGCTTTGGCATGCCCACAGTGTGCCGATGGCGGCGCTCACGCGGCAAGCAAAGCCGGCGTGAACGCACCAATAGCGTCGCCTCGTCGAGGCACCCACCCCGGAAGCCGTCGCTGACCTGAGCTGCGCGCCGCTTGGCCGAGGCTCAGGTTATTGCGCTGCCTTCACAGAGGCTTGACGTTTTCGGCCCTCGGGCCCTTGGGGCCCTCGCCGACGGTGAAGGACACGCGCTGTCCCTCACGGAGCTGATCGAACGACACGCCTTCAACCGCTGACATGTGGAAAAAGATATCCCTGCCCTCACCGGTACCGATGAATCCAAAACCTCTGTCAGTCAACCGCTTTACGGTGCCTTCTGCCATTTGATCTACTCCACGACGAGCCTGGTTGCGGCGTCCATCCACCAAACCGTGGTCTCTGACAAATCCACCGCCTCCAGAGCGCGCCGTCTTACGCGGGACGGCGCCCGAAAACAAGGGGTAGGCCGTTTCTACACGCTGCACGGGGGCAAAAACCCACATTTAGTCATCCTAGACTCTCCAAGCTTTGTTGCGACCCCTGTGGTAGAGCAGGACGCTCTGACAGGGTGAGCTATCCATGTGCCTCGTGTGACGCCCTGCCAATTTGGCCCTGATGCGAGGCCTCCCGAGGCGCGGAGGTCGTGGCATCCCTCTACGTCACACAACACCCTGCCCTGCGCGAACGTCGAACGGCCACGAAGATTCGACGCGGTGAGATCCGAGCCATGAAACCGTCGCCAACCGACGACAAGCCCAATTCGAGAAGCACGCTGCTCGCTGACGCCTCTCGCAACGTGGGAAGAATGTGGGCAGAAGGCTGGTTCGCTGAGCTGCGGCGGCAGGGCCGACCCGTGACCGGCGGTTGGCCTGGCACGATGAGCGAGGCGCGTGGTCGAATTCGCGTCCATGTAGACAGCCTGCTGACGCAGCGCGCTTGGCCGTCGATTACCTATGACGAGCTGGCCGATGCCACCCGTGTGACCTACGACAGCGCCAAAGCTCTTTGGCTCGGATGTCAGGCCCGCGGCGAAGGTGTTGCGTGAGCGAAACGCGGGACCCACAACCCTCGAAGGCAACCACCGCAGAAAGCAACGAGGGCGCCTTCGACGAGCTGGGACTGTCTCCCCCACTGCTTCGTGCAGTTGTGGACGCGGGCTACGAGCACCCTACGCCGATCCAATGTCGCGCGATTCCGCCAGCGTTGGCCGGTCGCGACTTGGTTGGCTGCGCCCAAACAGGCACCGGCAAGACGGCCGCTTTTACGCTCCCCTTGCTTCAACTTCTCGCCGCCAATGCCGATGACCAGCCGCAGCTTCGCGCCCTGGTGCTCACGCCAACTCGCGAGCTGGCCGCGCAAATCGGTGAGAGCTTCAGCAGCTACGGCCGGCATTTGGAGATCTGGCATACAGTCATTTTCGGTGGGGTCAGCGACAAGCCTCAGATCAAGGAGCTGCGCCGCGGTGTCGATGCGCTCATCGCCACGCCTGGTAGGCTTCTGGATCTGATGGGGCGAGGTGAGGTCGATCTCCGACACATCGCGCTCTTCGTGCTCGATGAGGCGGACCGCATGCTCGACATGGGTTTTTTGCCGGATGTACAACGCATCACGCGGCGCTTGCCCGACAGACGACACACGCTGTTCTTTTCGGCCACCATGCCGCCAGCGATTCGTACGCTGGCCGAGAGTCTTCTGCACGACCCGGTGGCAGTCAACGCAGCCCGCATCTCCGCTCCCGCCGAGGGTGTGGAACACCAGCTCTATTTCGTCGACAAGGCCAACAAGCGAGAGCTGTTGATTGATCTGCTCGACGCACAGGAGGACGCCAAGACTTTGGTCTTCAGCCGCACCAAACATGGCGCAAACCGCATTGCTCGGGTACTCGACAGGGCCGGCTTCGACGTCGCTGCAATCCACGGCAACAAATCACAAGGCGCCCGCGTGCGAGCCTTGGAGGCCTTTCGAAATGGCGACTTGCGCGTGCTGGTGGCCACGGATATTGCGGCTCGGGGT
>CAZRGL010000510.1:0-8123 GCA_964599485.1 uncultured Polyangiaceae bacterium | reverse complement strand
AGTCGTCGACTACCGAATCGAGAAACAAGCGCGCATGATGTTCTGCGGCAGCGCGGTTGTAACCGTGACAGACAGAGGCCAGAACCTCATCAGTCACTCTGTCCACCGCAGCGTGCCGAACTCCCAAATCCGCGATGGGCAAGCCATCAAGTCCATTGTCGAGTCCATGCTCGGAGCCCCAGTCGAGCAAGCCTACTGGGAATGGAAGCTCGGCGACGCATACGAGCTCCCCGAGCGGCCCGCTCGACCTTGGTAATGAACGTGCTCAGTTATGCTACCGTCCCGGCAGCATGCCGCTCCAACAGCCCAGCTCGCCATCCAGCCCGTCGCCCCGCACACGAGCCTGGAGTATGCTGTTGACCATGTTCGACAGCGCTTGGCATATCGTTTCGCACAGGGGTCCGCTCGCGCTGGCCTTGACCTTCGCGTTGCTCTGCGGCTGCGCCGGCAGTGATCCGGATGAGGTAACGCAACAAATCCAGCCACGCTATGAACCTGCCGCGAGCGACTTTTTCCGAATGCCCTGGCCGTCGGATCACCGCGTGCTGGCAGACGGGACGGTCGATCTGAGCGACTTCCCGGACGCCGAGTTCCCAGCCATCGCCGGAATGCGGGATGCGATCGAGGGCACTGTCGTGGGCTTTTCGACGATGCCTGTTGGCTATGTCGAGCTCGATATCGATCCCGGCCCCGCCGCCCTGCTCAGCCCTGCCCAGACCCTCGATGCCAAAGCGGCCGTGCAATTGCTGGCGGTGAGTCAAGACCATTGCGGCGAGCGCGTGCCTATCGAAATGCAGATCGCCCAAGAAGAAGCAAAGCATCTGCGGCCGCGCGTGCTTCAGCTCGCACCCGTACCCGGCTTCGTACTGCGGCAGGGCGTCTCCTATGCCTTCGTAGTGATGCGGTCTTTCGGCGCTGAAGCGGGTTACCAGACGACTCGACCCGGCGCCTACGACGGGCTGCTCGACGGCTCCGCGAGCGGCGCGTTGGCTGATGCGCTGGCACCGCTGCGCAGTTGCGCCAGCAGCGCACAGATCAAGCTCGATGACGTGGCCATAGCCACGGTGTTCACCACCCAAGACGTGCTCGGACCGGCCCGTGCCCTGCGCGATGCCGTCAACGATCCTGCCATTGCTGCAGTGCCCGTGCTCAGCGGCTGGGCCCAGTCCGAAAAGTACACCGGCTCCGGCCACACCTCCTACGAAGCGACCTACCAGACGCCGATGTTCCAAGATGGTCAGTCGCCTTATGGCAGCGAGGGCGGTGAAATCCACTTCGAAAACGGCAAGCCCGTCGTGCAGAACACCGAGAAGGTACCCATGATCGTCACCGTTCCCGACGGCAGCGGGCCCTTCCCGGTACTCATGTGGGTCGACGGGACCGGCTGGGGCCAATGGTCGCATGTGTCCAGCAAGCTCAGCAAAGATCTCCTGGCAGCAGGCTTCGCAATCGCGTCCTACATGCCTCAATTCCACGGCAAACGCGCCACACCCAACTCCGATCCGGCGACGCATACCTACAACTTCCTCAACCCCAAGTCGGGCCGCAACGTCTTGCGCCAACAGCTTGCCGACGCCGCCTATTTCATTCGTGTGCTGCGCGAAGCGGTGCCGACCATCCAGGGTGCGCCACAGCTGGACACCACCGCATTGGTGTTCGGTGGCCAATCCCAAGGCGCCCAAAACGGCGCGCTGCTCGCGAGCGTCGAGCCAGAGATCAAAGCCTTCGTGCTCAATGGCTTGGCGTCCTTCTTGACCATCACCATTCTCGAGCGCAAGGACGGCACCGACTACGAAGCGCTGCTCAAAGTGCTGCTGGGGATCCACACCGAAATCGATCGATTCTATCCGGCCATCCAGCTCATGCAGCTCGGCGCCGACAGCGTCGATCCGCACAACTATGCCAGCGGCTGGCAGGGTTGGTCCGGCAAGCCTAGCGGTGCCAATCTCTTCGTGCTCAACGGCTACACCGACTTCACGACCCACCCGCTGGGAATGAACGCCGTCACCATCGCTGGCGACATGGGCGTAGTCGCACCCGGCGGCTGGGACGTCGATCCACATGGCGTATGGCCGCGTGAGCCAGCCCCCTTACCGATTTCCGGAAACCGCACCGGCTACGACGACAAGCCGCACACGGTGGCGACGTACCTCGACGCCGAGGAGAGCCACTACACTATCTACGGGAAGTCCCAAGAGCGGGCGCGCGCCGTCGCCTTTCTGCTCGACGCACTGAGCGGAATGCCCAGCCTGAAGCCCTGAGCCCTGGCACTGTTCTAGACTGGTGCTGTTCTAGATTGGTGCTGTTCTAGATTGGTGCGGCTCTTCGCTTCAAAAGTCGATTCGCGCCGTCGCCTGAGCGCCGCCCGGTATCGACGCGCCACAAACCCCCCCCCCCCGATCGGCCGGTGCGGCGGCGGGCCCGGCCGCTATGACCCGCCCCACGACGCCGAGCCCTGCACCTGCAGCCGCGACGATGAAGCTGGCTGTCGAAACGTGCGCCAACGCCAAAGCCTCCTGGATTTCGGCTTCGCGATCAGGCGGGCAGCCCTGCGTGCAGTATTCCTCGAGCTCGTTGACTTTGGCGCTCGAAGCTACGCCAGCACCCGTACCGACCGCGACACCGATCCCGCCCAGCACGAAACCAACGATCGATATCGTCATGGCAGCGGAGCCTCGCACCTTGGCAACGGGCGCCGGAGTTGGCTCGACTGGCTTGGGTGCTGCCGTGGGGCTGGCAGTCGGGGCAGCGGATGCGGGCGGCGCGCTCGTTGCTGGCGGCACAGGGCTCTCGGCCCCTTGCGGGTCATCGCGTTTCTTTGGCGCCGAAGGTGACGCTCCTTTTGCCAGCTCCCGGCGTGCTTCTTGGTTACACTGACCATTGGGATGGCGCTCGATGTAGTCGCGCCAAGCATCTTTGGTAGCTCCGGCGCGCGCCTCACGACAGGCAGCGCGATCAGCTCGTTCTGCCACCTTGCGCGTCTCGGCTCTACGTCGGGCGCGCGCTCGCTCGAGCGCTGCGATGTCCTCGCTGTAGCGACACTTGCCAGCATACCAGCGCTTGGTTCCGCGGCAGCGCTGCTGGGCGGCAGCCTGGTCAGCAAATCCCCCGACCACCATGGCCAAGGTCGCCACAGTCGCCAGCAGGAGCGCTCCTGCGCTGCCTCGTCGCGCTCGCGTCATCGTCCGCATGATCATGGTCTTGCTCTTCGTCATCATCAGTCCAAGCTGACGGCGCAGCGAAACCCGAGGTCATGTCTGTCCTCAGTCGGCTCGTCGACACCGCGGGTGTAGGCACTACCGAGCTCATCGGCTCGGGCCTCGTAGCTGCCACCGCGGTTGACCTTGCCACTGCGCTGCGTGAGGGCCTTGCCGCCTCGGTAGGCTGCGTAGTCCGAGCTGGTCCATTCGCGCGTTGCCGCCCAAATCGAACGCGCCAGCCCAGGACCGATCGGCTGGACGCGAGCCTACCGGCCAGGTTGCCCCTTCCCCGCAACCCACCGCACCAGAGGCGGGCCGCATCACCGTGCGCTTGCAATCCGGCGTAGCGCTGCCCCACGGGTAGCGTGGACCGGCCGCGCCTCGCGCCGCAGCCTCCCATTCCAGCTCGCTCGGCAACCGCCAACCCTCGTGTTGGCAATAGGCTCTGGCAGCCTTCCAGCTCACGCAATTGATGGGGTGCTTTTCGCGACCAGGAGCTTTGTAGTTGCAGCCCTCGCCGCTGCCCGGCTTGGCACATGCTCCGGCGGCCACGCAAGCACTGTATTCGAGCACCGTGACCTCATGGCGGCCAATCCCGAAGGCGGCTAGCTCCACTTGATGGATGGGCCCCTCATCCTCGAAGCAACCGGCGTCGCGCTGGAGCGAGCAACCGATCCGGTAACGTCCTGGTGTCACTTGCACCATGCCTTCAGGGACCTTGGCCTGGACTGATCCAGGCACGGTTGGGCCAGGCACGGTTGGGCCAGGCACGGTTGGCAGGTTTGAGGCCCTCGACGACACCGACGAGGACTGACTCGAATCCAGTTGACCAAGCTCGGACGCAGGCCGGCTCAACCAAAATGCCGCGACGCCCGCGACTGCCGCCAGCGCCAGCCCGAAGATGCCCGACCAAGGGATTCGGCCGCTAGACGGCGCCGATCGATCCTCTGGTTCATACGCCAAGCTCGCCACTGAGAAGGTCTGACACTTGTGCGGCTCAGGAGGATGGCTGGAAACGGTTTGCGCCCCCGCTAGATCATGCGCAGCCGCCACCTGCGCGCCTCGTGGCGGCTGCCCCTGCCCGGGATTGCTCGGCAACGTCGCCACGTCTTGGTCGCGTGGCGATCCCCGAGCAGTTGGGCTTCGGTCGGAGCGTTGTCCGGCTCGCGCTGCCGAAGCGTAGCGAAGTCGTTCGCCGCTGCCCGTGCGAGGCTCGATGCGGTGGTTTTGTCGCGAGGGCGTGCCACTACTTGCTTGCCGAGCCACGGCTAGGCTGAGCGGCTCGAATTGCGCCCTGTCCACATGGGCAACCTCGGCGTCGATTGGCACCTTGCCCGCCTCGAGGCCGCGGCACAGTTGCTCGAGCGAGACTGGGCCCACTTCAGGTTGCTGGTCGCCTGCGCGCACCATCCAAACAGCAGCGTCCCAGGCGGCCGTGCTCTCGCAGCGTCGCACAAGTGCGCGGACTTGCGTGCGCGGCTCTTCACTCCGATCCTCGTCAACTGCCCCGCTACAGCGATCGTCCTGCTGGCAGCAGCGGGCAAACGCTCTGGCCATGTCTCGCGCCGAGTCCCAGCGCTCGGCGATATCGTGATGAAACGCTTTGGCGAACCAAGCATCAAGACCGGACGGCAACCCGAGCTCGAGCTTGCCTGGCGGCTCCCAATTGAAATTGGTGACAGCCATCATCATCGCTCCAGCGGTTTCACCAGCGAAAGGTAAGCGGCCGGTACATAGCTCATAAGCAACCACTGCCATGGCCCACAGATCGGTGCGGTGGTCGACTCCTTTGGTGCTCAGAACCTGCTCCGGGCTCATGTAGCCAGGGGTGCCTAGTATCGAGCCTGTGCCCGTGATCCCTGGCGCCTCGGCGCTCTTGGCGATGCCGAAGTCCAGCACCTTGATGAACACGTCGTCATCATCGGAGTCGCACAAGAAGATGTTCTCCGGCTTGACGTCCCGATGCACGACACCGAGGGCGTGTGCGGCGCGCAGAGCCTTACCGAGCTGCACGATGATGGCAGCAGCCTGCTGCAGACTGGGGCGCCCCTCCTCGAGCCGCTCACCGAGGTCACGGCCCCATAGCCGTTCCATCACTAAGTAGGGTGTTCCGTCGCTCAGCTCGCCGTGATCGAAAATCTGTACGACGTAGGGGCAACGGATGCGGGCTGCTGCGCGCGCTTCGATGCGAAAGCGATCTACCAGCGCCGGGTTGCGTGCTAGTTGGTCGCGGGCGATGAATTTGACGGCAACATCGATGTCAAAGCGTCCATCGCGGCCTACCCAAACGCTACCCATACCGCCCGCGCCGAGCTCCCTGACGAGCCTCACATGCGGGCTCACTGCAATGCCCGCTTCCAAGGCAATCGGCTTTGCTCCACTTTGCCGACCGCTCACACCCATGAAACGAGATTGACCCTCCGCTCACGAGCATGAACCTTATTTGACCTTATTTGTGCTCCACCAATCTGATCATGGGGGGCTCGGAGGCAATTTGTGACGACCGCGCGCGCCTTCAGGGGACGAGTCTGGCGCAACGAAATCCGATGGTGCTGTGGCCGTCGGTTGGCGAAAACCGGTAACGATGAGCTGCGCGAAAATCGGCCGGAGCGCTTCCCATCCAGCTGCCGCCCCGACTGCCACGGTACTGGCTGACAGTCGTATTTGCGCAATCACTGCAAGGATTGGCAGGCCCGGGCGAATACCAGCCGTCGAGGTGCCAATCAAACACCCACTCGTACATGCTGCCGGCCAAATCGTATTGACCATAGCGACCGATCCCGGCGGCTCTCGAGCCCACAGCAACGATGTCGCTCGCCTGACAAGTGCCGCAGCTGCCGCTTCCACAGCAGTTCCAAACTGCATGTGCATCGTCGATCGGTGCGCTACCCCAGGGGAACAAGCGATTGGAATCGCCCCCCGCCGCGACCAGCTCCCACTCCGCTTCTGTGGGCAGCCGTCCCCCATCCCAAGCACAAAACGAAAAGGCCAATAGCCAACTGACGCAGTTGATGGGTCTGTTGTCGGTGTCGCCTGCCGCGTCAGTCCAGCTCTGGTATTGAGAGCACTTCAGCTTGTCGATCAACGCAGCCTTGTCCTGAGGCAGACTCCCATCCCAGGCCGGTTGCCAGCCCGTATCAGCGGCCACATGCGGGTTCTTGCCAGCCCCGGCCGCGGGCTTGCTGCCAGGATAGGCCGCGACGAAACTGCGGAACCTTCCGACGGTGACCTCGAACAGCTCGATACGTAGCGCAGAAATGCTCGCCGGATGCTCTGGCAGCTCGTTGGCATTGCAGCTCATCGTGTTGGGGCACCCTTGGCTCGACTGGCAGCCAACGGCTCCGCAGTCCTCGCTGCCACGTCCCATTTGAAAAGTGGTGCCGGCAACGAGGGCAGAGGCGCAGCAATTCTCGTTGCCGTTCGGGCCGCAGCTAGCAGCCAAGCCCGCACAGGATGGGCCCGGGACATCTGCGCCGCCGCTCCCCCCGCCAGTCGCTGCCCCGCCAGTCGCTGCCCCTCCAGTCGCTGCCCCGCCCGTGTCGGATTCGCTCGCGCTGCTCGTGGCGCCGGCCGCGCCGCCCTGATCAGCGTCGACCTGTTGCGCGACATAGAGCTCGTCGGCACCGTTGACCAGGTGACAGCCCATGCAAGCGAGCAGCAACACAACAGCTGGTCGGACGACGATTGCAAACAGAGCCGTCCGCTGTCGGCTTGGCTGTTTGACCACCCCTATGTTTCCCATCGTGCGGTGCGAAATGTAGCGCTGCCCAAAAGGACCCGCAAGCCGACCAAGGCGGCGTGACGAGCTGATGAATAGTCCCCAAAGCAACCTTATTTCGCGAAGCGGTCCCTTGAGTGGCCCCGTCGGCGCGTGCGTGGCGCCTTGTACGGGCCAAACGCTAGCAGCTCAGCTAGGGGAAGATCATCAGCCCAACGCCGATACCGATTTGCACTGCAGGCCTTGGGAAATCGAAAGAGACATTGCTTGGCAAGCCAACCTCCGCCTTGAATCGGTCATCGCCGTCGGGGAACACCAGCGGGCCGACGTTGAACTGCAAAGCAAGCAGGCGCGATAGGTTGAGCAGCCCGTCGAAACCAATGGCGAAACCGTGTCCAAGCACCGAGTTGAAACGATAGCCGGCGTTGAGCCCAGCCACGAAACGCTTGCCCGGATTGAAGCTGACGTACGCACCAGCCGACAACTGACCGCTATGCGCCCCCTCGAACTCCAAGTCTGGGGATGCCGATGAGCCGATGTACTGCTTCTGGAGGATGACCCAGATGGGCTGCCAGCCGCCGGAGATGTCAGCGCCGACGTAAGGGTGCCCCGCACGGACACCAGCTCCAAAGCCGTGAAATGGACCGATACGGGGTCCGAAACCGATGTAACGCTGGCCCCAGTCGCGCTTCTTCTTGGGTTTGCCCGGCAGCACCGTCGGCTCCTGTACTGGGTAGGCCCAGGCTGGCGGAGGTGGAGGCGGAGGCGGCGGAGGCTCAACAGGCGGTTCCGCGGACGGTTCAGCGGGCGGCGGTGGGGGCGGCGGAGCAGGAGGATCGGTCGGCGCGTCGTCGCCCAGCGGCTGCGAGCCAGGATCCGCGGGCGGATCGGCTGCAGGCGTGTCCTGCGCACTCACGGTCACCGACAGCGCAACCAACACAGCAGCGCTACACAGCCCCAGCCATCGTTTCCAAAGCTCGCTCATGTCTCCCCCAATTGGGCTGGTCGGGTTCGCCTCCGAACAGACCGCGACAGCAGAACACCTGCCCACTGGCCCGTCAATGCATGCCGGCCGCCGCCGTGGCAGGATCGGCGGGTTGTGGACTTGCTCGTGTTGACGCCCCCAGTGTGCACACCGGCCGAACCGGCGGCGGGCGCGTTCACCTTGGCGGCCGGCCTCGCTGGCCGCGGCCGTGAGGTCGGGC
>CAZRGL010000509.1:0-8135 GCA_964599485.1 uncultured Polyangiaceae bacterium | reverse complement strand
GTGCAGTGCGTTCCCTTGCTCGAGTTGGTGTCTGGGGGTGGCTACTGAACAACACATGCCGATGCGTGCGGGGCGTTAAGCATGTGAAAAGACGCCTGGTTCCTCAGCCGTGTGCTGAAGACGCCGCTGAGATGATGCTCACTGCTGGTTTGTTGCTCAGCAAGGGGCGTGTCTTGCTGCGAATCTGAGCTAGCGACCGAGTCGGCGAAAGATCCATGGGATGAGCGCCTGGTGCCCTGAGGGAAACAAGCGCTGGATGAGATCGAGCAGGTGGGCGTCCGGACCTACCAACACGCGGCGTTGTCTTCTCATCATGGCGCGCACGATGATTCGAGCGGCTCGTTTCGAGCTGGTCAGCGCTACCCGATCGAGCATGTCGATGGCCGCGCCGCGATCGCTGAGCGGGCCAAAGGGGCTGCGGAAACGAGAATTGCGCGCGATGTCGGTCTTCACTCCGCCCGGCAACACCAAAGTTACGCCCACGCCACTGCCAGCGAGCTCCTGCCCCAGGGTCTCGGAGAACCCACGCAGGGCGAACTTGCTAGTCGTATAGGCCGCTTGTCCCGGTGAGGCCCATAGACCCCACACGCTCGATACGTTGACCACCTGAGCGTCGCGCAAACACAGCTGCGGCAAGAACGCCTTGGTGGCGTAGATGGCTCCCCAGAGGTTGATCTGCAACAACCACTCGAAATCGTCCATGGCTGTGTCGGCGACAGGAGCGACCAGACCGACACCGGCGTTGTTGATCAGGATGTCCACTCGCCCCAGCGTCTCGACGACCTGGCAGGCGAAATCGTCCACCTCACTTTGCTCCGCAACATCCACGCGCCGTGAGCAAACCCTTCGCCCTCGTGCACGGACTTCCGCCGCGGTCTCAGCCAGTCCTTTGATGTTCTTCGCGCCGCAGATCGCCAAGTGGCACCCGCGATCAGCCAGCTCGATCGCCAAGGCCTGGCCGATCCCCGACGAGGCGCCGGTGATCACCGCGACCCGATCGCGAAAGTCCTTCACCGCAGATCCCTGGCAGAGCGTGGGATCCAGCGCTGATCCTTGTACCAATCGATCGTGGCCCGGTAGCCTTCGGCGTAGCGCGGCCAGCGCAGCGTGTAGCCCGCGGCTTTGAGCTTGCTGTTGTCGTAAGCGTGATCGCCCGAGCCGTAAGAGACGAAGCCCTTGTCGAAGGTTGGCGACAAGCCGGGCAGCAGCTCCTGCTCGCGGACAATCTGCTCCCAATGTCGTTGCAACAAGCGGCTGAGGCTCTCGAAGCCAAACCCCGGCATCACCCCGAGCGCCCGGGAGAACAGCCGCATGGAGCTGTTGTGCATGGGCAGCTCGCGCGAGCTCCAGCTCACGTCCAATGGATCGAAGGTGGCGTACATGTAGTCACCGGTACTGAGCCAGTCGTCGTCGGCCACGTTGTAGGCTTCGCCGGCCATCTCTGGTCGAGAAAGGGCGAACACGATCGCGCCCGCGGCGTCGTCGACGTGCACGGCGTTGACCAAAGGGCCGCCGCGAAAGCGAGGTAAGAAACCCAGCTTGCGGTGCAGGATGAAGGGCAGCGCGCACATCACGCCCGCGGCGTAGATCCCGCGCGGACCGTACAAGATGGTCGGGCGCAGAATGGTCAGCGGCATGTTGGCGCGCGAGGCGATTTCTTTGAGCGCCTCTTCGGCGGCTAGCTTGCTGAAGGCGTAGTGGTTTTCGGGCCGCTGCTCGTCGAGCTCGCGAAATGGCACACGAGTGCATGTGCCGTAGGTGTCGGCTGAGGAGCAATGAACGAACAAGTCTACGCCAGCAGATGCCGCCGCTTGTGCCACGTGAACGGCCGTGTCGAGGTTGGCGCGCAGAAGCCGATCTCGGTCCCAACCCAGATTGTGCACCGCCGCCAGGTGCGCAACGATGGACACGCCATCGAAAAGGCCAGCGACCTGATCGCGCTCAGAAAGCTCTGCGGTCGAAACGCGGGCACCGAGCTGCTCGGCCCACGACAAATCGGTGCCCGGCCGGTCGGTGGCATGCACGGCGTGACCAGCCTCGATTGCCGCTTTCACTACCGGCTTGCCAAGAAAACCCGCCGCGCCGGTGATCAATACGAGCTCATTCGTCACTGTTCACCTAATCCTTGCTTGCAGCTGTTGTGGTTTGGGGTAGGGCCGGACGCACAAGTGCCAATCATAGGCATCCTGAAAGGCCTCCAAGTTGGTGTGCGCAGGCTTCCAGCCCAGCACGCGCTCGGCCTTGCTTACGTCGATCAGGTAGTCCTCACCGGTGATTTCGAACTGCCCCGGCTCGAGGAACAGCGGGCTGGTGAAGCGGTTGGCCAGCCGCATCATGGCCAGCGTGGGGCCGAGCGGCAGATGGACGAAGCGCGAGCGTGAGCTGCTGTGTTGTTTCAAGGCGCTCATGAGCTCTAGGTACGGTAGCGGTTTGGATGAGGCGACATTGAAGGCCTGCCCCACCGCCTCGTCACAGTGGGCCGCCGCCATGGCGATGGAGACCGTGTCGGCGACGTGCACGCACTGAATCCTGAAGCTGCCGTCGCCCATGATTGGAACGGGCCAATGACGCCGAAACAGATCGAACAAGCGCGGCAAGGGTGAGAACTGAAAGCGGGGCCCCACGATGACCGGCGGGCGGATGATGCACAGCGGCGCGCCCTGCTCGGCCAGGCGAAAGCAGGCCTCTTCCAATGCCACCTTGGCAACGCCGTACTCGTCGAGCGGAAGATACGGCCCCTCTTCAGCGCGCGGGCCTGGACCCAAATGGCCATAGACTTCGGTGGTGGTGAAGACCACGACCCTGCGGACGCCAGCGCCCTGCGCCATCCGGACGACCTGACTGCCGCCCTCGGCGATGACTGAATGAAAAACCTCGGGCGAGACCCGGTCGTGGGCGATCAGCGTCGCGAGGTGATAGACGCAGTCCACTCCGCACAAGGCTCGCTGCAGTACCTTCGCGTCGCGCACGTCACCGATGATCGGCTCAACGCCCGGCGGGTAGGAGGGCCAGCGCTTCAGATCGAGGACGCGTACGGTCCGACCCGCCCGACACAGTGCTTCGGCCAAATGGGTGCCGACGATCCCGGCCCCGCCGGTGATCAGATCGATCTGCTTCGACTCACTCATGCGACGCTCCTGTTGTGCGAGGCCAACGACTCTAGCGCTCCATGCGCCCGCGCCGAAGTGCTAGAAACCCACCGAGACATGATCAGCACTCGAGCTTGCCCGAGTTAGTCATGGTGACCATTGTCGCGGTTCACGATCGGGTCGGCGGTCACGTGGTCGAGTTTGTGTCACTCGCTCGGAACGACTTCGACAGCCTGAGCTGGTGGAAGCGATTGGCCGGCTCTACACCCGCATCTGCCGCTCCCAAGGCCGATATGTGTGGCGGGCCAAGCGCTTGGTGCGCAAGCCCCGCTCCATACCCAAATCCACTTCGGCATCAGCTCCGCCCATGCCGTTCAAATAGAGCGGCATGCGCCGAAGGAGGGCACCAAGTCCTCCCTCGCTCATTCCGGGACTAGTTGCACCAGCCGTAGCAGAGCTGCGCGCAGGGCTGTCCCTCCTGGCAACCGGGTGGCGGCAAGCACACCTCGCTCGCGTTGCAGCTCTCGCCGGCAGCGGCGCAGTCCTGGTCACTGACGCATTCGGTTGCCTCTACGACATTGATGCGCACCAGCCGTTTGTATTCGCCCTCGGGGGGCGGGTCGCACATGCCCTGGTTACCGAAGTGGTAGACGGTTCGCTTAATCGCCACGGTGATGCTGGCTTTGGTCTCACCGGTCGGCAACCCGCCGGCGCTGCCTTGCCCCTGAGCCATGGTCTCGACCAACTCTTCCCACATGAGGTTGGTGCAGCTGTCCGCATAGAGAATGAACATCGCTTGTTGGCTCGGCGGGAACACGAACCCGCCCGTCGCGCCAGGCTCCACCTGAGTTCCGTAGTTGTAGTGCAGCATCGGTGCCCGTGACTCCCAACTGAAGTCCGCGTACAAGCCCTCGGCGTTGCGCGAAACGTCGACGGTGGCGCGGCCGGCCGCCTGGTACCCTTTGGGGAATTGTGGGTCGTTACTCTTGAGCGTTTCCAGTGTGAAGAAGCCTGCGAAGTCGTGCTCCTCGAGCGGCGCCCCCTTGGCTGGATGGTCGGCGGGCGGGGCTTCGGCGAGGAGTTGCTCGAGCTCAGCAGCTGTATGGTCTTCACTTGTGGAGCTGGCGTCGTCGAGGCCGCAGGCGCAAAGGCTACCGAGCAGCAACGAGGCCAGACCGAGGGAGGCAATTGGACGCAACATGCGTTGATCTCCTAACTGGTCGGGTTGAGTGTGCTGCAGGGTGTGGCAACTGCTGTGCCACAACCCCCTGCGGTCATTGCGCAGACTTGGCTGCCCGCCAGCGGGGCGGGCAAGCCACCCAGGCGCGCCCACTCCACGCCGATCGTGGTACTTCGGTAGAAGTGAGCAGCTCGACCACAATGCGCTGTTGTCTCGCCCTATTGCTTGTCGCAGCTAGGCGACTGCGACAGGACGCTCATCACCCTGCCCAAATACTTCACCAGCTACGGAAGCCAACTGGAGCAGACTGGTCGGATCTACTCCCGCATTTGTAGCAGTCAGGGCCAATACGTGTGGCGGGCCAACCGCTTGGTGCGCAGGACAATCACCTCGCCCAAGACGGTTTCGACCTCAGCTCCGCCTAGGCGCTAGCGCTAGGGACAGATGACATTCGCGATGGTGACGTCATCGACGTTCCACTGCGAGACCTTGAACACGCCGCTCGAGCCAATCTGGAAGCCGAACCGAACCTGCAGGGCTTGGTTCTTGTATTTGGCGATGTCGAAGGATACCTGCGTCCACGCCTTGTCTTGAACGCCAGGCGAGCTTCCCGATTGCCACAGCGTGACCCACTGTCCCCCGTCGTAGACCTCGACCTTGTTCTGCATGTAGGGCGTGTAGTCACTGTTGAGCCAGCGATAGAACCCGAACCAGAGCGCGCCTTGAACCTGGCTCACGTCGACGGCCGGGCTTGTCAGGTAGTAGTACCCATGTACGGTCTGGGCGACGTGGCCACCAATGACGACACCTGCGACGCCATTGTCGGCAGTCGCAGTGTTGTCTTGACCAGGGTCGCCGTTGCCATAGCTCTGGCCGCTCGAGGCGACGGCTGGGCCAATCTGCCACTCTGAGTCCATCGTCCAGTTCTTCGAGTTGTCGGCGAAGCCGTCCTCGAAATAGATCACCTGCGAAACCATCGTGCCGCCTGTGCATTGGCCGCTCGCGCACTTCTCACCGGAGGTGCACGGGTTGCCGTCTTCGCACGTACCGCCTTCGTTGGCGGGGATCGGCTGGCAGGTGCCGTTCATGTCGCATTGGCCCGTGTTGCAATCGTCTGCCGCTGACTGACATACGCCACCAGCCGGAACAGCTTGCTTGACGCACTGCCCGGTCATCGCGTCGCACACGCCGTTGAAGCAGCCCTCGGTCAGCGCTGAGCAGTCCATGGGTCCGCCACCAATGCAGGTACCATTGCTGCAGGTCTTGCCATCAGTGCATAGGTCGTTTTGATCGGTGCAGCTTTGCCCTTCGTTGCCTGGCTCGGGCTCGCACATGCCGTTCATCGGATTGCACTTCGCCACGTGGCATTCGTTTGGTACCGGGGCGAAGAAGCAGTCTTTTTCCGTGCCAATGCACAGTCCATTGGTGCATTTTGCGTTGATCTGACACAAGTCGGTCGCCACACACGCTGCGCCGTTGACCGAAGGCGTGGTCGAGCACTTCTGGTTGACCTCATCGCAGGCAACGTCTGTGCACTCTGGTGGATCCAGCCCGCAGTCGTTCAGCTGTCCGCCGCCGCAAATGCCGCCGGTGCAAAATTCCTTGATTGTACAGAACAGCTCGTCGTCGCATTCCGTACCATCGGCCGAATCGACAATTTGGCATTGCTTGGTCTCTAGGTTGCACTGCGCAACCTGACACTCGGGTGTCGAAATGGTGGAACAGTCGATGCCGCAGGGATTGTTGTTGCCTGCCCCCGCGCCATCGCCGCCGTTACCCGAGCCCCCCTCGCCGTTTCCGCCTTGATTGGTCGTCCCGCTGCTACTGCTGCTCGAGCTCGACGTGGAGGTGTCGTCTTCCTCGAATGCGACATTGCCAGTTGCGCAGGCTCCGATCAGAGCCGCGATTGCTGCAAACGGCGCAACCAGTCGCACGATCGTGGAGGCTTGAAGGTCACGTTTCATAGTCATTCCTCAAATGCATGGACCGCTGGCGATGAGCACGTCGTCGACGTTCCACTGCGACACGGGGAAAACACCGCTCGAGCCAATCTTGAAGCCCCAACGGACTTGCATCAAAGCGCTCTTGTAGGCAGTCAGATCGAAGGTGATCTTGGTCCAGGCTGCGTCTTGAACACCGGGTGAGCTCCCGCTTTGCCAAAGCGTCACCCAACCATTGCCGTCGAACACCTCTACAGCGTTTTGCATGTAGGGCGTGTAGTCGCTGTTGAGCCAACGCCAGAACTCCAGGTGCACCGTGGTCGCCTGGCTGGTGTCCACCACCGGTGAGGTGAGATAGGCGAAGCCGTGAACAGTCTGTTGAGCGTTGCCGCCGAGCACCACGCCGGCAACCTTGTTGTCTTGGTTCGCCACGGTGTGGTCCAGGCCGGGATCGGGATTGCCGTATGAATTGCCGGAAGAGACGGCCGTAGGACCGATTGCCCATTCGTTGCCCAAGGTCCAACCCGCTATTCCAGCTGAGAAGTCCTCGTAGAGATAGACGTCGATACTCGACATGCCTCCGCCGCAGATCCCCGATTGGCACACCGTGTTTTGAGTGCAGGCAAGGCCGTCGTTGCAAGCCTGACCTTCATTGGCTGGCGTGGCGACGCAGGTGCCCATCATGTCGCAGGTTCCGGCGTTGCAGTCGTCAGTTGCTGCCGCGCAGGGTTGGCCTGGCGCGATCGGATCAGCGAAACACTGCCCGCTCATCGGGTCGCACTTGCCGTCAAAGCAACCCACCGTCATTGCAGAGCAGTCTTTGGGCGCCCCGCCCGTGCAGGTTCCATTGCTACAGGTCTTGTTGTCGGTGCACAGATCGTTGACATCGACGCAGGTTTGTCCCTCGTTGCCGGGCACTGGCTCGCACATCCCGTTTTGCGGGTTGCAGGTGGCCACGTGGCAGTCGTTTGGCACGGGGGCGAAGAAGCAGTCCTTTGGTGTGCCGATGCAGAGCCCGTTGGTACACTTGCCGCCGGTTTCGCAGAGATTGGTGGGCGTGCAGGAGCTTCCAGGTGGCAGCGGGGTCGAGGTGCAATTCTTGTTGACCTCATCACAGGCGACCTGGCTGCAAGGGGGTGCCTCCTGACCGCAGTCGTTGGGCCCTCCGCCTCCACACACACCAGCTGTACAGACCTCGTTGATGGTGCAGAACAGGCCGTCGTCGCAGGCCGCGCCATCTGTGTCATCCACGACCTTGCACATCTTCGAGTCAGGGTCGCAAATCGCCACCTGACACTCGGGTGTCGATATGGTCGAGCAATCGATGCCGCATGGGTTCTCGCTCGTGCTCGACGACGTGGTCAAGATCGATCCGCCGTCACCGCCGCCTTGATCACTGGTCGTGGTCGCGGTGTGGCCACCGGTCGGGGTGGGTTCTTCGTCGTCGAACGTGGCTTTTCCTGTAGCGCAACCAACCACAAGGGCGGTTGAAACACTCAACACGGACCCGAACCAAACGAGATGCTTTGACGTCACTGCGTCCCCCGAAAAAGGCTGAAAACGAGCGTTGCGAGGCTGCCTGAAGCAAGCGCTCTACGAGAAGAACAGAAGCGCCCGAGGTGGAAAACCCCACCACGGGGGAGGCGAACCCAGCGAAAGTAGTTTAACATACCGAGTGCTCGCTCGCATCTACGAAATGTAGGCTCAAGTCCTACATTTTCTTACGCGCCCTTGGCCTACGGCGCGTTCAAAAGGAACACCTCCATGCTCGCCCACCGTCGCTTGCTCGTTGTGCTTGCCGTCGCTGCTCTTGTTGTCGCCGTGCCCATCGCATGTAGCGACAGCGACAGTGGCAACAACATCAACAAATCGACCTCCACCTCGAGCAGTGGGTCGAATGCTGGTGGTGGTGGTGGAACCGGAGGC
>CAZRGL010000508.1:3590-8156 GCA_964599485.1 uncultured Polyangiaceae bacterium | reverse complement strand
CACCGACACGCTGCAACCGATGGCCACCGACCATTTCGCTTCGGCAACGACAGCTCCATCGTGCTCGAGGAAGGCCCTGTGGTGATCTATGAGAATGGCAGCTACGTCGGCGAAGCCATGATGTCCTACTGCGCTCGTGGTGCCGAGGTGCAGCTCCCATTTGCCAGGGATATGGCCGTGCGTTGTCGTCGCGATTCCAGCACTTGTCGCGAAGTGGTTGGTGTGCGCATCGCCAATGAAACGGTGGTGGAGGAACAGCGTGAGAAGCTCGAGCACAAGCTGCGCGCCGAGAGTGACCACGGCAGCGACGTGGAGGTGGTCTTCGAATTGCCCAAGTCGCCAGGACGCAAGCGCGACAAGTCAGGCCCGGAGCCTGTCGAAGAAACGGACGCGTTTTGGCGCTACAAGGTCAACGTGCCCGGCCATGGCGCCGCGCAGCTCAAAGTGACCGAGCTGCGCCGAGTGAGACGGAAGATCCCCTATCAAAGCCTGTCGGGCACGCAGCTCAGACGCTGGATGGAGGACAGCCACATCGATAGCGAGACCTTCGGGGTGCTCGCAGGCATGCTCCAGGGTTGGGAGCAAGCAGCTGAGCTCGACGCCGAGCGGGCGGTCATCGACGACGAGCGGAAGCTCTCGTTTCAACGGCAGACCAAGATCAGCGAGCAGCTCGCTGTGCTTCGCGATGCCGGCGAAGAAGGACAGCTACGCCTGCGCTACGTGGGCGAGCTCGGCGATGAGCAAGACAAAGTGCGTGAGCTCGAGGACGAGATCAGCCGCTTGCGCGAGGCCGCACGCCACTTGCGCGAGAGTGCTGAGCGTCGACTCGACGCGCTGAAACGTTCGTCGAGGTAGGATTTCTGGTGACGAGCCCACCTGCCACCGATCGTCGCCGAACGTCGAGCTTATACGTCGAGCCGCGTTTGAAGCCCCGCCAGGAGATGGCCGTTCTGGTGTTGACGGTCGTGTCGCTGGTGGTCGTGAGCGTCGATGCGCTATCGAGCTTCTCGCCGATCGTCCACACCGTCTTGCAGTGGTGTGACAACCTGCTCTGCGGCGTGTTCATCGCCGACTTCGTGGCGCGCGCACGTCGCGCCGAGCGGCGCCTGGAGTTTTGCCGTCGCAACTGGATCGATCTGCTGGGCGCCATCCCGATGATCGAAATTCTGCGCGGGATTCGCTTGGTGCGCTTCGTCCGCTTGTTCCGCCTGACTCGAGGCGTACGGCAGCGCTTTGATGTGGCCTTGCCGACTACTGCACTCGGAAACATCGGCGTCATCACCTTGGTGCTGTGGGTGCTGTCGGCCGGGGCGTTCTATCAGTTCGAGTATGGGGTCAACGCGGACATCACCGAGTTCTCAGACGCGCTGTGGTGGGGTCTGACGACCCTGTCGACGGTTGGCTATGGCGACCTGTATCCCCGGTCAGGGGGCGGTCGGGTGGTTGCGGCCGTCACCATGGTGCTGGGCATCGGTTTGCTTGGAGCGGTCGCGGCAACGGTGGCCACTGCGTTCATCGAGTTCAGAGACCGCGGCAAGCGTGGAATGAGGAGGTATCTGATGCGCGATCACTTGTTGGTGCTCGGCTGGAACGACAAGGCCAAGTCGGCCATTACCAATTTTCACGCCGATCCGCGTCATGAGGCCACCGAAGTGGTGGTGCTGGCCGAGCTGCCAGAGGCCCCCTTCGAGGAGCCCCGGGTGCGCTTCGTTCGCGGCGCGCCCGGCAAGGCCGATACCCTCAAACGTGCTTCGGCGGGCAATGCAGGCGGCGCCATCGTGCTGGCCAGCGATCCGTCCGATCCACGTTCTGATCATGAGAGCGCGCTCATTGTCACGGCGCTCAGGCGGGTCAATCCAGATGTGCGCGTGGCCGTCGAGCTCGTCGACGCTGAGAACCACGAGCACCTGACCTATGCAGGTTGCGATGCGGTCATCGACAAGAGCAGCACCATCGCCAACTTGCTCGTGCGCAGTGTGCAGGACATCGGCATTTCAGACGTCGTCTCGGAGCTGCTGACCAGCGACATCGGCTCCGAGCTCTATCGCGTGAAGATCGACGAAGAGCACGTTGGCAAGTCCTTCCGGGCATACGCTTCCTCGATGCTCGAGGACTCCGTCGCGGTGCTGGGTCTGGCGCGCAGCCAAGAGCGCCACATCAACCCCGATCCGGAAATGGTGATTGAGGAAGGCGACGATGCCTTCATCGTTTCGCGGGAGCCGCCGTTCTGAGCGAATTGGCGTTCAGTCGGTGGTGGCGGTCAGGCTGACGCTAAGGCTGAGCGCTTGGCTCATCGCGGCAACGAAGCGCTCATGTCGATGGTCGCCCCGCATGAGCAGACGGGCCGCCTCCACGCCATGATCGGCAGCCCAGCTCAAGGCGCGATGGGCTTGCTCGAAAGAGCCGAGCGCCGTCAGGCCGATGACCACACGCAGCCTCGTCTGAGGGGGGCGCGTTTGGTTGTCGGCGCGCAGCCAGCTCAGCTCGTCGGAAAGAGCGGGGCGGCTCAGCAAACTGGCTGCATCGCAAGCCAGTGCGATGTCGGTACCGCCTCGTTGGCGGATGGTGGCCAAATCACCTGCGTCAAGTCGGTCGGTCAACAGCCACACCGTTGGCGTCTCGGCTCGCTCTAGAGCGGCAAGCGCGACGCCGTCGACGCCCCCAATCGCCTCGACGATGCATTGGCCTGGCGCTTCCCGCGCCGCCTTCGTCCACGGCTCTACCCGGAGCTGAGGCGCCTCCAAGCCGCTGCCACTCCGATGGGTCCAGTAAGCGTGCCAAGCACCGCCGCAGCGGGTGCGCAAGGCGCAGTCGCGACACGGCTTGCCGTGTGCTTTGTTGTTGCGGTTGTCGATCCCAAAAGCCGCCGTCGGCGCGGGGTGTCGCCAGGCAGTGCGCGCCTCGGCTGCTTCCACCGAGCGATCGTCATCGGCATGCCAGCCCACGCACAGCGGTAGCCCGCAATAGGGGTTGAGCAAGCGGATCTGGTGTTGCTTGGCAACTTGCTGGGCGCGTCGTACCTCGGGTCCCAGTGCGGCGTAGTCGGGTAACATGTCGAGCGCGGCAGCGGCGCGGCCGTGGGGTTGGACGACCGAGAGCGAGACGGCGCCTACCCGCTCGAGGCGCCCCGCGACAAAGCGAAGATAGTCTGCCACGGTGTGTTGGGTGGTCGCGACGAAGACAGGATTGAGCGTGACGCTCACTCCGGCGTCGAGCAGCGCGTCGATGCCCGCGAGGCACCGGTCAAAAGCGCCTTCGAGCTCGACGAGCTCGTCGTGAGCCGACGCCTCGTGAGAAAGCAGTGAAACGAAGGCCGAGCTGAGCCCAGCATCGGCTAGCTCGTTGGCGTACTCGTCATCGATGAGCACGGCGTTGGTTTGCAGCTCGACGAAGGGCACACCGCGCTGGCGGGCTTCTGCTATGAGGGCGATCAGCCGCGTGCGCAACAAGGTGGGCTCACCGCCCGAGATGGTGAGCGTGCGCTGAGCCGACTCGGCGAACGCCTCGAGCTGCTCGCGCGTGACCGCCTCGGGCACCACGGCCGGCTGATAGTCCTCCACCGGCACATTGCAGAACGGACAGCGCTCGTTGCACGCCATGGTCAGCCGCAACAAGCCCTTGGTGAGATGGTGCGACTCGCCCTGGTGGGGTACAGGGCGATGGGCGATGGGCAGGGATTTGCGGCTCATCGGACTTGGGAGGCTACAGTACCCAGCAATGCTAGCCGAAGTTCGGCGCCGTGGTCGGCTGCCGGTTTCGAGCCTGCGATCGCGCGACCATGAACGCCCGGCGCCGTCTGCGGCACTTGTCCCGCGTTTTGTTCGCAACGGTTGGCGCTGGCGGGGGACAATGCTGGCCGTGAGCGAGCCTGACTCAGAACCACCCGTCGAGGAGCAGCCCAGCTCGGCCGAGTTGTCGGAGGATTCTGCAGCTTCCGTTCGCTTCCAGGGCGTGAACTTTGCCCAATTGCGGCGGCGCTCCTATCGGAGGGGGGGCAAGTGGTTGGCGCTGGCGACCTTGATCATCATGCCACTGCTGGCCGGCTTGATCCGCGCGCTGGGCTTGCCGCAAGAGCTGCTGGCCTGGGTGCCGGGCAGCTTCTTGCTGATGATGTCGACCATGATTGGATTCGGGTTTCACTGGGGACATTCGTTTCTCGGGGTGGGCAAATCGATCGATGGGGCGCTAAGGCTGACCGCCGAGGGGATAGAGATTGCCCAGGCGGGACGACCCGCACAGCACGTGGCGGCAGAGCAAATCGAAACAGGCCATGTGCAAGCCGATGGAAGTGTCGTGCTGCATTTGACCTCGATGCGTGATGTGCGCATCGATGGCCTCGAGCCGGCGCAGCGCGAGCACCTGCTGGCTCACCTCGGGCTGGGGGTGCGCGATCGCGCCGTCGAGCTGCCCATCAAGCATCGTTCGGGAGACCATCCTCTGCGGAGGCCGGGGGCAGGCTTGAGCTTACTGGCAGCAGTGCTGGGCGCGGCGGCTGCCAGCTCGTTGCCCAAACGCTTCGCCGAGATCCTCACCGGAGGCTCGGTCGGTTGGGCAATCTTCGTGACG
>CAZRGL010000508.1:0-3580 GCA_964599485.1 uncultured Polyangiaceae bacterium | reverse complement strand
GGGTGGGTTGGGAATTCTGCTGCCCTATGCGGACGTGGGTTTGGTGGGGGGGGGGGGGGGGGGCGGGGCGCAATGTGGGGCGCCGCGACCGCGCTGTGGTCGGCAGTGACGGTGTGACCATCAAACGCGCCTCCGCGCCTGTGTTCGTTGGCTATGACGCTATCGAATCTCTCAGCCGCCAGGACAAGGAGCTGCTCATCGAGCTCAAGGGATCGACCGTGCGCTTGGGGCTCGAGGCCGATAGCGAAGGGCTCGAGCAGAGGATTCGGGACGCCTGGCAAGCGTGGAAGAAAGGTGGATCCACCCGTGATCTGAGCGACCTCGATCGACGCGGCCGCGCTGCGGAACAATGGCGCCAAGAGCTCCGCGCCGTCGTGGGCAGTGCCGACTACCGGGGCGCGCGCTTCCAGGTAGATGAATTGCTCAGTCTTGCCAGTGACGGAAGTGTTGCTCCCGAGCACCGGGTGGCCGCGGCGGTAGCGGCCTCGAGCAGCGGGGGACGAGAGGTCAAACGCCAACTGCGCATCGCCGCCGACGCCAGCGCCGACGAGGACCTGCGAATTGCCCTCGAACAAGCAGCCGAAGCAGAGATCGACGACGTTGCTTTGGCCCGCGCCCAAGAGCGCTGGGCGATGCTCCGTAACATCCCCTGAATGTTGCGGTCAGCAGGCGACGCTCGGGTTGCCTAGCCAGGCGGGAAGATCGGCCAGGGCGCGCTCAGCCAGGCGTTGGTAGCGCTCGCGCTTCTTCGACTTACGCAGTTTGTTTTCGAGCGGCGGAAAGTGGGCCCAGGTGATGTTCGAGGGTTGGTAACGCAGCTTGGGGTGCACGCGGGCCAGCTGAGTCAAGATGGCGCCGAGGGCAGTGGTCGGCGGCGGTGGCAACAACGGCCCGCCGCCAAGTCGCTGCGCCAACATCAGCCCGCAGAGAAGACCAGCGGCGGTGCTCTCGACGTAGCCCTCGACGCCAGCGAGCTGACCCGTGATGTAAAGCCCGGGCAAGGCGCGCACCTGCATGGTGTTGTCGAGCAGGGTCGGGGCGTTGACGAAGGTGTTTCGGTGCACCGCACCCAGTCGTAAAAACTCGGCTTGCTCGAGGCCGGGGATCATGCGGAAGACCCGGCGCTGCGCCGAGTGGGTCATGCGTGTTTGAAAGCCCACCAAGTTGAAGGCGCTGCCGGCCGCGTCCTCGGCGCGCAGCTGCACCACTGCGCGCGGGCGCCGTCCGCTGCGTGGATCGGTCAGCCCAACCGGCTTGAGGGGGCCGTAGGCCAAGGTCTCCAAGCCGCGTTCAGCCATCACCTCCACCGGCAAGCAACCTTCGAAGTAGCGAACTTTTTCAAAGGCGCGGGGCGGCACTTTGTCAGCCTCGACCAGTGCCGCGACGAAGGCCTCGTAGCCGGCATCATCAAAAGGGCAGTTGAGGTAGTCAGCTTCGGTGTCGCCGTAGAGGGAAGGCTTGTCGTAGCGGGATTGGCGCCAAGCAACGGTGGTGTCTATGGACTCGGCCGTCACGATGGGGGCGATGGCATCGTAGTAAGCCAAGTGCTCGCTGCCGAGCTGCTCAGCAAGATCCTCCGCTAGGCCGCCTGCGGTCAAAGGGCCCGTCGCGATGACTAGTGGGTCGGTCGAATCGCCCTGCCTTGCCCCCGCGAGGGTCTCTACCCGCTCGCTACGCAGCGTGATGTTGGGATGTGCTGCGATCGCCGCACTGACACCCTCGCTGAAGCGCTCACGATCAACCGCCAGAGCCCCTCCGGCCGGGACCCGGTTGCGTAGCGCGTGCTCCATGATGAGCGAGCCAGCCTGCCGCAGCTCCTCTTTGAGCAAGCCCACCGCATTGCCAAGCGCCGCCGAGCGCAGCGAGTTCGAGCAGACCAGCTCTGCAACAGAGTTGCTGCTGTGTGCCTCGGAACGGTGCTGTGGTTTCATCTCCAGCAGCAGCACACGAATGCCACGGCGGGCCAGCTGCATCGCCGCTTCGCAGCCTGCCAAGCCCGCCCCGATGATTGTGACCTCGTCGCCCACCATGCTCATCCGCACACACTGTCCAGCCGCCCGTCAAGCGCGGCGAAAATGTCCTGCTGGTCCTTCTACTACTACGGTCAGCAAGTGCATGGTCAACAGAGCGCGGCTGACCGCCGGATAGGCCAACTGTGCTCGCTCGCAGATGAGATCGATGTGCTCGGCTCGGTCGCCGAGCTGAGCCAGCACCTTGCGCTGCACTGGATCGAGCGGGGGCAGCGACGATCGGCTCTGTCTCCCAGTGGCCAAATCGCTTCCGGCAGCAGATGGCTGCCGCGGGCGCGCAGTCGCCGTCTTTCGGCCTTCGGATGGGGCTTGTGGGCTCCAAAAAGCATCCAAGGTCGTCTGACCTGAGTGGGCGCCCCGTTCCAGCGCGTTCAGCACATCCTGGGCACAGGTGACCGCTGTCGCGCCGCCCGCCGCGATCTCGAGCGCTCCACCCTCGCCCAACCGGTGCCAGGGCGCGCCCGGAACCACCATCAGCAGCCGACCCAAGTGTCGGGCAGTGCCCGCGGTATGGCGACTTCCACTTTTGCGCTCGCCCTGGACCATCAGTGTGGCGACGGTCAGGGCGACCAGCACATGATTGCGCTTCGGGAAATGGAATCTGCGGCGAGGTCCGCCATCGGGTTGTAGTGACATCAGCGCGCCGCCGGCTGCGAGGATCTGCTGTTGAAGCTCCGCGTGACACTTGGGGTAGGGATCGTCGAGGCCGCCAGCGGTCACCAGCACGGTTGGCGCGCCAGCTGCCAATGCGCTCCGATGGGCTGCCGCGTCGATCCCCAGCGCCCCGCCGGACCAAATACTGAGCCCGCTGGCCGCAATTTCGGCGACCTGTTTGGTTGTCCAAGCGCAGGCCTCCTTGGTGGGCATGCGTGTCCCCACCACAGCGATCCCGGGCTGCGATGGCAGCGTTCCCCGCAAGTAGAGCGGCGGCGCGCCGCCGGGAACGAGGCCCACATGCGCGAGCTGACTCATGGCGGCCGGGTAGGAGGCGTCGGTGGGACGGAGCGTAGTTGTCCTCATGCTTTGTATATCGCCATCAGGCTGAGCTCAGTTCCGCAAAAAGCGGCTGTGGTGGGCGCAAAAGGGCAAAACGCAGGCGGTCTTCAGGCTGACCCGAAGTTCTTCGACCGAAGGGCCATCTTGCAGTAGCTTTCCTTTCGTGCAGCCGCGCTCAGGTCATCGACGCTACCGCGCTGGGGCATGCCTCATTACGCTCGGCATGTCCTTGCTTCTCGTTGCGGTCGACGGTTGCGGTCATGCTCAGCCCCCGGTCGGGGATGGCGCCGTCGGGGCCGGTGAGCTGCCAACCAATCCGCCATGGCTCGCCAAGCCGCTCGACACGCCCCCGCCCGCGCCCACTCCGACCACCCAGACTGTGGAAGCCATGCCCGGAACCGCTGCCGATCCGCGGCACACGGTTTTCGATCCAGCAACCATCGTGCCTGTGCTGAGTGAGCCGCGCCTCGCTAAAGTCAAGGCAGCGGCGACGCGCGGCGCCTTCAAAGCGGCTGCCGAAGGCCTCAAAGTGCTCTTGCGCGACAGCCCTCCCG
>CAZRGL010000507.1:0-8172 GCA_964599485.1 uncultured Polyangiaceae bacterium | reverse complement strand
GGGCCCGCTCGATCCGGGCTACCAGGCAACCGCACCATCCAGGCCGCCTCGGTCCAAATCTCGATCGTTCGCAGTTCCGCTTCCTTCTTACTCACCAGCTGGCATCCTTTGGCAAACGCGCGACCCCGCATACTAGATCAACGAGCAGCAATACCGAACACGAGTCGTGGGGGCGATGCCCATTAGGAGAAAAACCGCGGCTCCTCAGGCAGTCTCACTCGATGCCGTAGCGCTCGCGTTGCTCGAAGAGGCGCATCATGTTGTCTTGGAAGGCTACGCCCTTGTCGAGCAGGATGACCTGGCCGTTCATGCCGTCGAGCAGTCCGGAGCACAAAGCCAGGGCGGCTTGTCCGATCTGATCGAGCTCGACGAAGTAGTCGTCGCCGTGCCATTTGCGCAGAAACGGCTCGTACTCTTCGCCGAAGGTGGCCGTCAGCGATTCGGTGGACACGGGCCGTGAGCGCATGATGTTGACGATGCCGCCCTCGGCCTCCCAGATGTGCTTGGCCATGTAGCGGCAATAGGTCTCCATCACCGCCTTGGACACGGCCACGTAGTCGTAGCCCGGATAGTACGTGTCCGGGCCATCACAGGAGGTGCCGATGGTGTAGCGCGGGTAGCGCCCGAAGGTCTTTTTGATGTGTTGCGCGTAGCCGACCATGGGCCAGGCGCTGTACTCGAGGCTCTTGCGCAAGTGCCGGCGCTTGAGCCCGTCCAGGCCGCTCTTGTTGATTTGGGCGAAGGAGACGTTGCTGACGAACACCTCGACATTGTCGTGGGTGAGCTTGATCTGCTCGAGCAGCGCTTTGGTGTCATCGTCGTTGGAGGCGTCTGCCTCCATGATGCGCGGCTCGGGCGCTCCGAGATCGGCGAAGCGCTTCTTGATGGCGTCTTCGTCCGCTGAACCCCAGCGGTGGGTGAGCGTGACGTGGGCTCCCTCGGCGGCGAAGGCCAGACCGATGGCAAGACCCAGACCTTTGGTGCCGCCGGTGACCAACACGGCCTTGTTGGTGAAGTCGTTGAGCAGCATCAGAGGCCGAGCTCCTTACGGTTTTCGAGCTTCTGCGACAGCGTGTCGGCGAAGGCCATGCCCTTGTCGACCTGCAGGATCTGGCCATTCATGGCGTCGAGCATGCCGCTACAGAGGGCCAAAGCGGCGTTGGCGATCTCCTCGGGCTGCATGAAGTAGCGCTCACCCGCGTAACGAGCCATGAACTCGACGTATTCTTCGCCGAAGATCTCGTAGACCGCATCGGTCAGGGCGTTGCGGCTGCGCACGATGTTCAGGCGGATGTCCTCGTCGCGAAGGTTGTAGGCTGCGTAGCGACACAGCGTCTCCATCACGGTCTTGGACAGCGCGACGTACTCGTAGTGGGCGAAGTAATTGTCGGCCCCATCGCTCGATATCCCGACGGCATAGCGCGGCAGCTTGCCCAGGACCTTCTTGATGGTTTGCAGGTAGGCGATGAAGGGCCAGGCGCTGTAGTCCAAGCTCATCAGCAGTGATCGCTTGCGGTAGCTGTCGACGCCGTTGGCTTGTTGAACAGCGCAGACGTTGCTGATGAAGACCTCGACCTGCTCGTGGTCCTTCTTGACCAGCTCGATCAGCGCCTCGGTGTCCTCGTCGTTGGACACGTCGGCCTCGACGATGGCTGGCTCAGGCGCGCCGATCTCGGCGAACTTGGCGCGCACCTCGTCTTCATCTGCTGAGCCCCATCGATGGGTCAGGTAGGCGTGGGCGCCGTGCCGGGCGAAGGCGAGTCCGCATGCCAAGCCGATCCCTTTGGTGCCGCCCGTGATCACCACCGCTTTGTTGGTGAAGTCGTTGCGCATGTTGTTCTTGCTCGGGCGCTGCTGCTCGCAGGCCAGCTAGGGTGTCCAGTCCAGACCCGCCGTCACGCGGATGATGGAACCGTTGATGAAGGAGGCGGCCGGCGAGCCGAGAAAGAGCACCACGCTGGACAGCTCGTCGAGCTCGCCCGCGCGCCCTTTGGTGATGGGGGCGTACTGCTTGTAGAAGGTACGGATCTCCTCGGGCATGTGCTCTTTGGTCATGTCCGTCTCGAAGAAGCCGGGCATGACCACGTTGGAGGTGATGCGCTTGCGGCCATACTCCTTGGCGAGCGACTGGGTCAGGCCGTGCAGCCCTGCTTTGGAGGCTGAGTAATTGGCCTGTCCGGTGGCGCCGCCAGCCACTACCGAAGAGATGTTGATGATGCGCCCGTAGCGGTTGGCGATGAGGGTCGGCAGCGCTGCCCGGCACACGTTGAAGGGCCCGGTGAGGTTGGTGTCGATGACCTCGTCCCACTCTTCGTCGGACATCGACATCATCAGCCCGTCGCGGGTGATGCCGGCGTTGTTGACCACCACGTCGATGGTCTCGAAGTCGTCGGCGACCTGATCGACGATCTCGTCGACTTTGGGCCGATCGCGCACGTCGAGCTGGTAGCAGCGGCACACGGCACCTTCACGCAACTCGGCGGCCCGTTTGGCCACCTCGTGGGCTTTGGCCTCGTTGTGCACGTAGGTGAACCCGACATCGTGGCCTGCTTTGATGGCCGCTTCGACCAGATTGGCACCAATGCCGCGCGAGCCTCCGGTGATGAAATAAATCATGTCATCCCTCGTAGCGTTTCATGACGCTGCAGCAGTTGATGCCGCCGAACCCGAATGAGTTTTTGACGAAGATGTCGACCTTGTGCTCGCAGGGCTCGTTGGCGCAAACATCTAGGTCCACCTCGGGATCGGCATTGTCGATGTTGACCGAGGGATGCAGCCAGCCGCGATTCATCTGCATGATGGCTGCCACCGACTCGACCGTCGGCGCAGACCAGCAGGTGTGTCCGAGCATCGACTTGGGGGCGTTGACCTTCAGGTTTATTGCGTGCTCGCCGAAGACCTCTTTGATGGCTTTGAGCTCGGTCAGATCGCCCAGCGGCGTCGAGGTTGCGTGGGCGCACACGAAGTCTACGTCCGTCTTGTTGACCTTCGCTTGGCGCAGCAGTCGCGACATCGTTCGGACTTGTCCTTCCACCGAAGGGGAGGGAAGGTGGCAGCCGTCCGAGCCGGCGGTCACGCCGAGCACTTCAGCATGGATCCTGGCGCCGCGGGCCAGGGCGTGCTCCAAGGTTTCGACAATCAAGCAGCCGGTGCCGTGTGAGGGGACGAAGCCCTCACGTTGGGTGTCGTAGGGTCGGCTTGCTTTGGTCGGAGCTTCGTTGAAGCTCTCGAAAGAGATCGCGCCCATCAAGCACATGGCGTGCAAATCCATGGGCGTGTACTCGAGCGCTGCGCCCACCACGACGGCGACGTCGTAGTCGTGATGCTTGAGCTCGTCGACGGCGTTGCGCAAGGCGACGTTACCGCTCGCGCATGCTCCACCCATCGTGTAGATGGCGCCTTGGATGCCGAGCACCTCGCCGACGGAGCCGGCGTGATCGGTGTCGAGTGACAGCAGCGAGGCGATCGAGTCGATGTAGTCCGGCTCTTCGGCGAACTGCACGGCGTTGGAGTGCTGGTATTGCTTGTTGAGGTTGTGACCGGCGACGATCACCGACTGGCGTGTAGGGGACACGTCGCAGTCGAATAGCCCCGCGTTGTGGTACGCGTCTGCGGCGCAGCACATCGACAGCCTGGTCGTAAAGGGCGCCTTCTTGATCAGCTTGCGCAGGGTTCGGTGCGTCTCAGCTGGGAGCGTGTCCTTGAGTCTGTCGAGCTTGGCTTTGAAGTCGAAGTGACTCAGATCCCCGCCGACCTTGGAGTAGATGCCGGAGGAGTCCACACAGGTCCATTGGCGAATGGCGCTTTTGCCTGCCATCAGGTTGTCAAAATAGGCATCGAGCGTGTCGCCGAGAGGGGTGTTGATGCCCATCCCGGTGATGACGATGCGCTTGCTCGGGCTCGCCATGGTCCGAATCTCCTTTGCGTCGCTCTGCTGTCTGTCTTGTGCTGTCTGTCTGCTTTTCGTCACAACGCTCCGCGCCCGCCAAATCAGCGTCGTTTTGCGCAATAACGCGCTGTAACTACTACCTGGCTGGCAGCCCGTAAAGCGCAACGAAGGGGGCCCCCGGCGAAAGCGAGACGGGTTTGACAGCAAATCAATCCGTGGTAGACAGCGGCAGGTGTCGAATTTTCGACACCTCTCAACAGGTTACGGCCTGGAGGTCGTTATGAGCTTGGCTAGTCGTCGTCGTGTTGGCATCGAGAAGATCTGTGCGTACCCCTGCGGGGCTCAGCTCGATTTCCGGCAGCTCGCTGAAGCTCGCGGCGAGGATCCTGACCATCCCACCGAGCTGCTCATGATGGATCGGCGTGGGGTCAATCCCTGCTACGAGGATCTGGTGACCATGGCGGTCAATGCTGCCAAGCCGATGCTCACCGCCGAGGATCTCGCCCAGGTCGAGATGCTGCTCGTCGGCACCGAGTCGTCCTGGGACCAAGGTAAGCCCATCAGCACCTTCATCCACCGCCACTTGGGCATTGGGCCCAACTGCCGCAACTTCGAGACCAAGCACGCGTGCTATGGCGGCACCTGTGCGCTGATGGCCGCCGCGCACTGGGTTGCCAGCGGTGTGGGCGGATCGGCCAAGGCGCTCGTGATCGGCACCGATCAGAGCCGCGCCAACATCGGCGAGAAGTTCGAGTACGTGATGGGCGCCGGCGCGGTGGCCATGCTGGTCAGCGATCAGCCCAAGGTGGTCGAGCTCGAGCTCGAGACCAACGCCTACTGGACCAAAGAGGTGGGCGATACCTTTCGGCCGACGAGCAAGGAAGAAGCCGGCAACACTGACGAGAGCCTCTACTGCTACCTGGAAGGCCTCGACGGCGCCTACGAGCACTTCAAGCGCAAGAACGATTTCGACTACATCAACCGCTTCAAGCAGCACGTCTATCACGTGCCTTTCAGCGCCATGTCGTATCGGGCCCATCGCGCGTTGCTCAAACAAGAGGGCCACGGCCGACGCGCGCAGGTCGAGCAGAGCTTTGCTCAGAAGGTCAAGCCGAGCCTGAGCTACTCGCGGCAGTTCGGCGGGATCTACACCGCGGCCAACTACATTGGCTTGATGGGCGTGCTCAATGCTGCCGACAATCTAGAGCCCGGCGATCACATCAGCATTTTCTCTTATGGCTCAGGCAGCGGTAGCGAGATGTTCTCGCTGACGGCAGGGCCGGACTTCAAGAAGGCCATCGCCGAGGCGGCTTTGCAGGACAAGATCGACGCCCGCAAGCTGCTCACCGTGGAGCAATACGAAGAGCTCGAGCGCGAGCGCACCAGTCTGGTCGACGTGGCCACCTACGAACCTCGCTTCGATGCCGCTGGTGGCCTTTACGAGAGCCATTATGCCGGCAGCGGCCGCTTGGTGCTCAAGGCCAACCAGGGCCACTTCCGCAAATACGACTGGAGCTAGCAGCGTGCAGCTGAGCTGCGACAACTCTGCCGGCAGCGTATGGCGTCTGCGGCTGCAGCCAGCAGGGCGACAGGACATCGTCGTCACCGAGGCGGGGCTGCAACAGTTGCTCGCCGCCGTAGCAGACGCTGAGCAAGGCGAGGCCTGCCGCGTGCTCGTGCTCGAAGGCTCAGGCGGCCAGTTCTGCCGGGGCATGGATTTGCAGGGTGTTGCCGACCAAGAAGAGACGGCGAGCGGCTTGCGTCTCTTTGCGCGCAGCTTGAGCGCGCTGCGGGATTGCTCGAAGGTCGTGATAGCCGCCGTCGACGGAGCTGTCGTCGCGGGCGGTATCGGACTGGCTGCTGCTGCCGATATGGTGATCGCCACCGAGCAGAGCAGCTTTGCCCTTCCCGAAGTGATGTTGGGCTTGCTGCCCGGGATGGTGCTGGCAACGCTGCTCGAGCGAATGGCGCCGCAGAAGGTCCGTGCGCTGGCGCTGACTGTGGGCAGCCTCGACGGGGCCGAAGCGCTGCGCATTGGGCTGATCGACAAGCTCGTGACCGACTCGGAGCAGCTCGAAAAGACGCTTCGCAGAGTGGTCAAGAACCTACTGCGCGCCCAACCTTCGGCCGTCGCGGCCCTCAAAGAAGTGGTAGCCGAGGCCGCTGACAAGCCGTTTGCCGAGGCCTTGGAGCTCGGTTTGCAGGCGACTGAAAAACGCCTCGCGCAGCCGAGCTGTCGTGAGGCGATTGCTAGCTTCGTGGCGGGCGAGCCGCTGCCGTGGTTCGATCGCTATCGGCCGGGGCGCGGATCTTGACAGCCACACCGAGCGAAGGAAACCGAGAATGAAGTCAGAAGCGCTCATTACACTCGAGCGGGACGAAGACGGGATCGCCGTGCTCGCGCTCTGCGATGAAGAGGGCAACAACGCCCTGAGCGAGCCCTTCGTCGAGCTCTTGCTCGAGAAACTAGAGCAGCTCAGCAACGACTCCGAAGCCAAGGTGTTGGTCATCAAGGGATTGGACGAGGTGTTCTGCTCGGGCGGCGACATCAACATGCTGCGCGCCTTGGCCAAGGGACAGATTGCTGCGACCGACATCATGTTGTCGCGGGCGGTGCTCGAAATCCCCATTCCCACCATCGCAGCCATGCAGGGCCATGCGGTCGGCGGCGGGCTGACCCTGGGTCTTTGTTGCGACATCGTGCTGATGGCGCGCGCGAGCAGTTACGGCTGCTCCTTCATGAACATGGGCTTCACGCCCGGGATGGGCACGACGCTGCTGCTGCAGGCAGCGGTGGGTGAGTTCTTAGCCGCAGAGATGATGCTGAGCGGTCGCTACTACCGCGGCTCCCACTTCGAAGGCCGCTCACTGATCAACTACATCGTTCCGGCAAGTCGCGTCATGCATCGCGCCATGAAGATCGCCCGCTCGATGGCCGACAAGCCGCGCAAGTCCCTCGAGCTGCTGAAGAGATCACTATCGCTCAACAAGCGCCTGGCCTTCGAGCGTGCTCGCACCAGCGAGTCGTTCATGCACGAGATCTCCTTCGCCCAAGAGGAAACAGCGGCGCTCATTGAAGAAAACTACGAGCGCTCGAAATAGCGGCGGCTTCGGTATGGTGGGCCACTTCTGGGTCATGAGACTCCCAGCCGGTCAGGAATGTCGCGGTAGAAACAGTTTGGCGCGAAGATTCGCGAGCTTGGCGCGGCATCGTGCTTGCAACTACGCCATGCAAACAGGAGGTCGTCATGTTCCAGACAGGCTCAATCAGCTCACTTTCCTCAGGCTCGCCGTCCCGCTTCATTCTTGCTCTGCTGGTGGCCCTGCTGTTTGCCGCTTGCGCGAGCCCAACGTCCGAAGAGGTCAACGAAGAGTTCGACGAGTTCCTCTCGACCCGCACCGCGTGCTCGACGGTGGACGATTGCGTGATGATCTATCCGGGCTGTCCGCTCGGCTGTGCGACGGCGGTCAACAAAGCGTTCAAGAGTGAAGCCGAAGACAAGGCCGAGGAGCTCAAGAGCGACTACGAGTCGGGCGGCATGACCTGCCAATATGGCTGCGTTGCGGCAGATCTAGCCTGCACCGCCGGGCGCTGCGCGACCGTGCCTGCACAGTTCTAGAGCGACAAGCGGCTCAAAACCTGTCGCAACATCCGCATCGCCGCGATCTTGGCCGCGTACTCCTTTCGGCCTGCTCGACGTAACACTGCTACGGCTATCGTTTGGCCGTGTTGATCCGACTGTGATCGGATCGGTCGACCCTCTGGGCAGGCTAACCATCGATAATCAGTAGATCCAATTCTGGCACGCATCGTGCTCGGTGGCCGGATGACATGCGTTCACCATGGCCCTACTTGCATTTCGGTGCCCTGTCCTTGTCACTGGCGCTCGTCGGCTCTGCTGGTTGTGGAAGAACCGATATCGGGACGGGGCCGCCCTTGGTGAGCAGCCAGAATACCACCGGGACAGGCGCTGGTTCGACTGGAGGCAGCGCGGCGGGCGGTGCGGGCGCCTCCTCGATCGGCGGCGGCGGGACCGGGGGGGGCGGGACCGCGACCGGGGGAGCGGGCGCCTCCTCGACTGGGGGCGGCGACAGCGGGGGTGCGGGCGGCGATGGCTGTGATGTCGATAGCTGTCCCGGCCAGGACACCACCTGCGGCCACCGCGTCTGCATCTCGGGCAGTTGTGGCTTCGAGTTTGCGTCAATGGGCACCAGTTGCACCGAGGACGGCGGCAAGCTGTGCGACGGCCTCGGAAGCTGCGTGGGCTGCATCAGCGATGCCG
>CAZRGL010000506.1:0-8182 GCA_964599485.1 uncultured Polyangiaceae bacterium | reverse complement strand
CGCGCCGGGGCGCGGGTATGGCTTGATGGGCTCGGGGCCTCAAGCCAGAAGCCGCTGCAGCTCTTCGGCAATTTCTTTGTGAAAAGTCCCGAAGCAAGACTCCGTCGGCCAGCTCGGAGCCCCCGAGATGAGCTCGTGGGCCTGCTTCAAGTCGCCAGCGTCAATCGCCAATATGGCGGCACCGTAGCGCATAGCCCAGTAGACCAAGGGACTGGAGTCGCTCGCCTTGAGCAGCAAACTGCGATAGCCCTGCTCGCCATTGTGAGAAAACGCTCGCGCCAGTGCCCCCACCGCATGGCGCAACACCCGAACCCGATCCATCAAGAAGGGCATGGCCGTTGGCAGCGGCAGTCGCTCGAGACGCTCAGCCTTCTCGAGCGCGTCGTCGCTGTTGCCCTCAAAAATGAGCAATAGCGCGTCGAGGAATAGTCGATGCTCGATCGCTGCTTCCCAGGCTGGCCCGCGCTGCGCCGTGCGCAAGATTTCGCGGGCCCGGTCCACCCAGCCGTAGGCAGCAAAAGCGGTCGCGGTCATCAGCGGCCCCATGGTCTCGGCGTGGGGGACGCGGTCGATCGATCCGGACCAACGATCGAGGACTGAATCGACGTCGCCGCTGCGAAGCAAACGGTGAACACGACGGCGTGAGAGCCAACGCGACACCAGCAAGGTCGTCAGGAAGAGCAACCCCAGGAGGCCTGCGAAGGGCTCGTCCCAGGCCATACGCAGAGCCAAGGCGGCGGCCATCGCCGATACGACAAAAAGCAGCCGCGGCTTCCAGGTCGTGGGGCCGGGTTGTCCCAGATCCGAGCTCATCGCCATAAATGTAACACTGCTCACTCGGGGAGCAATCATCCGGCGGGCTCGACATCTCCACGATGATGCGCTAGCTAGACAAACATTCTCTGCGCCCAGATAGGGCGACGAGCGTTGTGGGCCTGCCGACAGCGCGCCGTGAACTCCGCCAGGCCCGGGAGGGAGCAACGGTAGCGGAAAGCGAGTGTGGCAGGCCCTTTCCTTTTTTGTCATCGTCGGTGTAGGCAAATGATGATGGCTCGGCCTGGCACAACCGTCGGCTTGCTGATAGCAGCGTTGCTGCTCAGCGGCGCTTCACTGAGCCGTGTCACCCAGGCCAAAGGGCCGAGCCTTCCCGCCCCGCCAGCACCACAGACCAATCCGCCTGACGTCGGACAAGAGCGCTACTTCCCGTTTTTGGCCGACGAGCCCAGCGACGTGTCGGTCTCGGTTGGAGACACTTCCTACGGCTACCTGGTTGGTGGCCACGCCCTGAGCGAGAGCAATAGTCTGGCGATTCTTCCCAAACAACGAAAGCGCCAACTGCGCTACGGCAGCAGTGAGCTGATCGGCCTACTCGAGGAGGTCGCCGCCAAGCTCTACGAAGCAACCAAAACCAAGCTGTGGTTGGGCAACCTGGCGCGCCGTGGCGGCGGCGACATCGCCTATTCCGTCAGCCACAACTCGGGACGCGACGCCGACATCGCTTTCAGCTACCTCGACCGCGCCGGCAAGCCCGTCGATCCGCCGGATTTGGTACCCCTAAATGGACAAGGTTTCAGCAAGGCCCAGGGCCTTCGCTTCGATCCGGCCCGCAATTGGGTGGTCGTCAAGGCCTTGTTGGAAACAAAGAAGGCCCAGGTCCAGTATCTGTTCCTCAGCGGCGGCCTGAAGCGACAGCTGTTGCTCTACGCCAAGAAGAAGGGCGAGCGGAGCGGTTTGATCAACCGCGCCGCGACCGTGCTCCGCCAACCGGGCGGCGGCACCTCACCGCACAACGATCATCTGCACCTTCGCATCTATTGCGGCCAGCGCGACGTGCTCGGTGGCTGCGTCAACACGGGTGTGCTGCACCCATGGGCCAAGCTCCACCAAAAAGCCAAACGTAAGCGCATCGCCGAAGTAAGCGCGCTGCTCGATGACGAACGCGTCAAGCAGCGGCGGCGGGCCCTCGAACGGCTAGAGCTGCTCAACGCCCGCGAGCGTATCGCAGCGGTGGTTGCGCGGCTCGAAGATCGAGCGTCAGCGGTGCGCAAAGCTGCGGTAAGCGCCGTGGCGCGGCTCGGTGAACGTCGCCACGTCGAGCAGCTCGACCATGTGTACCGAGACGAGGACGACCAGCAGGTTCGTATCGCCGTCATAGAAGCCGTCGGCTCCCTCGGGGGCAAAGCAGCCGGCCGCTTCCTCAGCCGGGCCGTGGGCGCGCCCAAGCTCGATCTGTCCGGAATGGGCGCCGCATTCGAGCTTGCGGCCGAGGCACGCGGCGCCGGGCTACTGCGTGCGCTTCCCGACTTCACCCGCAGCGTATGGCAGTCGCTGGACAGCCCGTTTTGGCAGCTACCGTCTTTCGATTTGCGCGACGAAGCATTGTTGGCCCGGCTGAAAGCCGACCACCATACCAAGCTGGTGGCTCTGGGGGCCGTGGCAACCAGCAGGCGACTCGAGCCGGTCGAGGCGGTAATGGCGTTGCTCGAAGATCGAAACGCCGAGGTACGCCGCGCGGCTGCGCGAGCGCTGCGCATGACCACCAACTTCGGGTACGGGATCGACTTCGGCAGCGACAATCTCGAACAGCGCAACAAGGGCATGCGATTGTGGCGCAGTGCGGTTGGCCGCAGCCGTAAAGCACCCAGAGATGCGTGGCTGGTGACCGGGTTCTTGGGGGTGGGCTACAAGGTGCGTGAGCTTCACCAGAAGCATGCGTGGGAGCTGGTACGGGCGGTGGCCGCTGGCGAGCACCTTTCGTACAACGCGCAGCTGGTGCTGATGCGTCTGTTCGATCATCACCCGCCATCGCTGCAGTGGTCACGCAAGGACGCCTGCCGACATTGGCTGCGGTGGTTGAAGCGGCGGCGCAAGACCTACCAGTTGATCAAGCCGCCGAAGAAGACCCACCGTGCTTGCTACTGAGTGGTGAATCCAGGATTCACCGCACTAGCCAGTGAGATCCACCAGCTCGATCTCGAGCCGCTTAGCGTTCTTGAAAATGCGCTCGTCGCGGTAGAACTCACCGAAGACAATCCGCCGGAAGCCTGCGTTGGCCACCATCTTGAAACAGTTCCAGCAAGGCGAAGCGGTCACGTAGATGCTAGCCCCTTCGATGCTGGTGCCGTGCCGAGCCGCCTGGATGATGGCGTTGGCCTCGGCGTGGATGGTGCGCACGCAGTGCCCGTCGTCCATCATGTGACCGGCGTTGTCGCAGTGTTCGAGGCCACGGATCGAGCCGTTGTAACCAGTCGCCAAGATGCACTTGTCGCGCACAATCAGCGCTCCGACGTGCTTTCGGTCACACGTCGCCCGGGTCGCCACCTCGCGCGCGATGTTCATGAAATATGCGTCCCACGAAGTCCTCTTGCCCTCTCGAGTCATTGCGCGGCGCACGCTGACCGTCTCGGGACCGCGGCGTCAAGCTTGGCGTTGCCGGCGGTCGGCGTATGATTGAGCCATGCATGTCGCTGCCCAACACCGCTCGAGAACAATCGCTGCGAGAGCCGCTGTTGGGTTGACTCTTGTGTTTGCGATCCTCGGATTGAGCCGCGACGCTGACGCCAAAGATTGGGAAGGGCCGGCGATGGCGGTCGCGGCGCTGACAGCGCTCGATGTGAGCCTGGTGATCTACGACACGGTGTTGGTCATCGAAGGCGACCGCCCCAGCATGCCTGGTGCAATCGTCCAAGTTGCTGTTGCAACTCCTCAGGCGCTGGGGCTCGGTATCGGTACCGCCGCGCTCGCGGCCGAAACGCGCAAAGGCGACCGCGTGTTGCCCGTCATCATCGCCGTACCGACCATGATCACCCAAGCCCTCAGTACCCACGGGATCTGGGCGCTCGCCGATGAGCAGGTCGAGCCCCGCGAGCTGTTCGGCGTTTCTACTGCGGTGGGGGTCAACGCGGGACTCACCCTCGCCACCTTGGGTGCAGCCGGCGCCGGTCGACTCGCCAACCGGCCCATGGCGCTGACACAGATGATTCTCACCGCGCCGACCATGGCTGTTGGCGGCTACAAGAGCATCGTCAGCAGCGCGCGCTTCGGATGGATTGCGCTCACAGCGTGGTCGACCGGTTTGTTCGCCCACGGTACCGCTTCACTCATCGCCGAGAGCTTCCGCAAAGACACACGCAAGAGCAACTGGCGGGCGCCCCCGTTTGCGCTCGTACCAACCTTGCTCGGCGGCGACGGGCATCGAGCGCCCGGCCTGGCGGCAGTTGGACTGTTCTAGCAGCGGGCGGTAGTTCGGCCGGCGCAGCAGCTCTTTTTCGCCGCACGCTTAGAACGTGCCGGTCAATCCGGTGGGGCTGAGCTGGAGCTTGGTCGAGCCCAGGTCGTCGTCGATGAGTGTCATGATGAGCTTCTCTTCGCGCCGGTAGCTGTACCACCAGATCCCACCACCGATGGCCAACGCACCACTGCCGGCGAGCACGCCGATGCCTGGCAGACAGATGCTCTGGTCCTCTTCCGGCGCACTGCAACCGCTGGACTTGCCGAGCACCATGACCAGACCGACGACCGAGCCCATGATGCCCCCATAGAAAGCGACCGCAGCGATGCCACTGTTTCGCCCCGACTGAGGCACCTCTTTGACGCTCCGACCGGGCGAGTAGCCTAGCTCCTTGGGAACCTTCACCACCTGGATGTCTTCTTTTCGGTCGGCGTCGAGCTGTACCTTCATGCCGCTGCGATCAGCGACCCGACGTACGCAAGGCAGCTCGCATAGCAAGGTGCCGTCTTTGCCCAGGAGCATCCAGCGCCCCCCTTTGTCGGGCAGCTCGAAATGCACCCGCACGGACTTGTTATCGGGCGGCTAGGCGTTCGGGTAATGGCGCCTGCTGCGATAGCTGCGTGGCCTGGAGCGCCGCGCCGTGCGGGTAGGCTTCTTGGTGCGTTTGGGCTTCTTGCTCCGGCTGGGCTTGGTCGCCGGCTCGTCATCGTCATCATCGTCGCCTGCAGGTTTGCTTGCGCCACTGGCAAGCTCGACCGGCTCGAGAAAGACCTGAATCGGTGAGCTGCAATCAGCATGAGGTTTGCCCTCGCGGGTCTTCTTGCAGGACTTCGGATCGCCAGCAAAGCGCAGCATACTCTCTTCGGACTTGTGCTTGATGCCTGCACCGGCACCGTGCACATCCACCCTGCCCGCCCACTGACCGAGCCGCCGCTGAGCAACTTGAACGAACCCACGCTCAGCGCGGTCACGATGTGGGTAGCGTTTCGGCACGCCTTCTTATTGGGCACCGATGGCAGGTCGCCTTGCAAACGCCGCTGCCCAGCAACCGTAGTGCGCACCGCGAGCCGCCCAGTGCGACCAAGCTCTCCTTCGAGGCTGATCGCACCGAGAGGAATCTTGGCATAGAGGTCGTCCTCGTCATTGATCTCGATGGTGTCGCGAGCAAGAGTCGTGCGCCGGAACGCATAGCTGCCGTCGACCCGACAGCTTTCCAGTATCCGCAGCTCGCAGCCGTTGTAGCTCACCACCACAGCGCGCTCGCTGAGCAACGCTTCGAGGTGCGACTTCTCCGACGCTGGCCACTCGGTCACCAGCGGGCTTGCCGCGCTGGCCTTTACCTTGCATTTGGCCAGGGGCGTGGGGTCACGCGGCTTGACCACCGAGGCGGCCGTCCCGCCGGTGGAAAAACAACCCACAATAAAAGCACTCAGCAACACAACCGCGAGCGAACAGGTTTGGCGAGCAACCATGGCGGCGCATGCTATCCGCTGCCGCCGTGGCTGAAAAGATCTCACGTGGTTGCGCGTTTGATGGTCTTTGTTCATCGGATCGCTGGGCTTTTCCGGATGAAAGAAACAAATCCACTGCGGCGTTGTCACAGTTAGGCGTTCACCCGCGACGCCCAAAATGCACGTCAGCACCTACGGAGACACGTCAATGAAACTTCCCAAAGCCTCCCTTCCCCGTCATCTTCTCGCCGCCCTCGCGATCACCGCAACCGTCGGCGCTTTTGCCAAGCCTGCCGAAGCATGCGGCGGCGGTTGGTGGCCCGAAATCCAGATCGACCATCGCGTTCAAGGCATTGCGCGAGCCGAAAGAGATCTCGCCGCTGGCCGCTACCACGCGGCCGCTGGCAGCGTCATCCGTATGATCCCGCACATTCGTGGTTACCAGCACACCACCGGTGACCACATCGTCAACCGCGCGCTGAGGGTACTAGCGGTGGCCACTGCCCGAACCGGCGGACAGCTCAACCTCGAAAAGCAAATCCCACGCCAGCTACACAGCTGGCTCGGCAAGGACGCCGATGAGCGCCAAGCCAGCCTTGCTTGGTCGGTGCAGGCCCTCAAAGCCGTGAGCAAGCTCAAGAAGAAGGCACCTGCGGTGCAGAGCGAGCTGGCCGAAGCCATGGCCCAGCTGCCCGCCCATCGCGATTCTGCGCGCACCGCCTTGGAGAAGCTCGCCAAGAAGGATTTGCTGAGCACACCACAAGGTTACGCGACCTTGGCCGATCTTCGGGCCAAAGCCGGTGATGACGACGGACGGCTCGCAGCGCTGCAGCGGTGCAAGACGATGGCCAAAGACGACCGCGTGTGCCGGGCTGCCGAGACCGCCACAGGGCACAGCTGATCTTCTGGGTTCGCCTGGCCGCACCAGCCCACAGCCGCGGCCAGCGCACAATCCACAGTTTCGTAGGCTGGTATGCTCCGGCGTCGCTTCGGCACGGTTTCGCGAATTGTGTTTGTTGTTCTAGACTCAAGTCTTGGCGGCGCCGATGTGGCTTGTCGTCTCGAGGCTGTCGAACTCTATGAAGAACCTGCGCAATGAGCTGACCTCTTTGTTGATAGGGCTGGTTGTGCTGACCCAGCTCGGGTGCAAAGACGCCCCAGCGACGCCGGAGCCAGCCGCGACCTCGACCACAGCTGTTTCTTCAGCAACAGCGGTCTCCAGCAAGAACGGACCCGAACCGCCAGGCGACGCCAAGCGCGGCCGGGAGCTGGCCGAGAAGTTCGAGTGCCAGCGCTGTCACGAGGTGCCCGAGCTACCGGAGATCAAATACACGAGCCATTGCACTACGTGCCATCAGCGCGTTCTCGACGGCCAGTTCAAGCACAAGAAAGAGTCGGCGCGCTGGCGCAAGAACGTCAAGCACCTCAACGTGGTGCCGTCCCTCGCCGCCATCGGCAAGCGCTTCCACTACACTTGGATCGTCCGATTCTTGCTCAATCCATATGATCTGCGGCCCAACTTGGTGCCTACCATGCCGCGTCTTGCGCTCGAGCCTCAGCAGGCTCGCGACATCGCCACCTGGTTGGTGGAGACCACCCGCGGCAAGCTCAAGGACGACGCAGCAAAGAGCAAGCAACTCCTCGCCAAGACCGATCTCAAGGCCGGACGCAAAGTGATCGAGGAAAAGGAGTGCGGCAGCTGCCATTTGTACGGTGGGGTGGCGGCGCTCCCGAACAAGGACCCCGCACCCAAGGGGACGCTCATCGAGACGCGCCCGGCAGTCATGCTCGCAACGAACTTGCGCCACGCCCGCGACCAGACCAGCCCGGCGCTGCTGGTGCCGTGGCTGGCCAATCCGCTCAAGCTCAAAGAAAACACCCTCATGCCGGAAACGCCCATGACCGAGACGGAGACGCGCAACATCATCGCGTACATCATGACGGCGAAGATCAGCCCGGAGCCCAAGTACGTCATGCCCAAGCGGCTCGAGCCGCTCAAGCGCCGGGTGACCTACGACGAGGTCGCCAAAAAGATGCTCAACATCACCTGTCGACATTGCCATGGCGATCCTGACGTGGCACTCGGCGACGGCGGACCAGGCAACACCGGGGGCTTCGGCTTCCCCGAGCGAGGCGTGAACCTGACGTCCTACCAGGAAGTCCAATCGGGCCGCTTGGACGACAAGGGCGAGCGCGAGAGCATGTTCATCAAGATGAAGGACGGCACGCCGCGCTTCATCGCCTCGCTCTGGGCCCGGCACAGCGAGCGAGCAGGCAAGCCCAATCCCGATATGCGCGGCATGCCGCTCGGTCTCCCCCCCTTGCCCGCCGAAGACATCCAGCTGGTCGAGACCTGGGTAGCCCAAGGTCGCCCACGCTAGTGTCTGGCCCGATAGGGCACTACGGACTCGCCCACCCCTAACTTGCTCGCGCGGGCGAAGGCCCGGTGCTGTGCCAGGACATCGTGGACACTTTTGTGCCAGGACATGGTTGACACTTT
>CAZRGL010000505.1:0-8197 GCA_964599485.1 uncultured Polyangiaceae bacterium | reverse complement strand
TGTGGTTGTCGCAGCAGGCAGCCGTGTACGACCCGCGCCAGACCTGGATCGATCCAGGGTGCCAGCTCGTGTAGTGGTCTCGCGTCGGTGGTGTTGAGCGCGATGCACAGCTCACCCAAGCTGTTGGCCTCGAAAGGCAGGTGGCCCGACAACGCGTGAAATAGGGTGATGCCGAGGCTCCACAGATCGGTTCGCCCATCAGCGGTTCGGATGTCGATGACGTGCTCTGGTGACCAATAGTCCGGCGTCCCGAGCAAGCTGTCTGTCTTGGTCAGAGCGCCCAGTCGTTGGGCTTGCACCTTCGCGAAGCCAAAGTCGAGCACCCGCACCGTCACGTTGCCCTGGCCATCCTGATCGAGAAAGATGTTGGCCGGCTTGATGTCGCGATGCACCACGCCGACTTGGTGGGCATCGGCCAGCGCGTGGCAGACTTGGCGTGCGATGCGCACGGCAACCGTGGGTTGCACGACGCCTAGTGCCCCGATGAGTCTTTCGAGATCGCAGCCCACCAGCAGCGGCATGACCAGGTACGGCACTGCTCGATCAGGATCGAAGCCGTAGTCGAGGGTTTGCACGATGTGGCGGCTGCTCAGTTGCGAGGTCAGCTGCGCCTCTCGCCAGAAACGGGCTTGTTGTTCGACGCTGGCGGCGCCGCTCAGCAAGACCTTGACGGCGACGCGTGTGCCCTCTGCGGTGAGCGCGTCGTAGACAGCGCTCATGCCGCCGGCCCCCAAGAAGCGGACCAAGCGGTAACGCCCCCCGAGGGTCGTACCCAGTGGGGGGGCGTTGAGCTGCTCGAGCGCCGGCTGAGCCATCGCGCTCATCATAGCGCAAGGTGGGCCAGGGCCCAGGGCAGCCCTCAGTCGGGCACGATACCCGTGCAGGAACGGGTGATCTTCAGGTTGCGCGTTCCTGCGCTGGCCGTGGCCGCGGAAATCCCGTTCTGGCTGTCGTCGACGATCCACACCATGTCACCCGGGCGCATGGAGCGGGAGGTGCGGGTGTTGCTGCCGATCGAGGAATAGGTGCCGCTGCCAAACTTGGGTTTCTTGCCAAAGAACAGCTTCACCTTCTTTTTGCATTCGTTCTTGATGCTCACCGATACCACCGAGGGCGGCTTGGGCGTGGAGCTCTTGCGTCCCGAGGACTTGCTGCCGCTGCTGCTACTGCTGCTGCGGCCCGCATTGGAGCTCGGTGGGGGAGCGTTGTTGCTGGCGTTGCTGTTGCTGGCGTTGCTGTTGGTGGAGTTGCTGCGGATTGTCGGCATGCCGGGGAAGAAGCAGCCGCTCAGCAGCGCGCTTGCCGCAACAGCCAAAACGAGGGGGGCGGTGTTCATGTCGATCTCCTGGTCCCTGGGTCATACGCCTGCCGGGGGCAACTGTCCCCTCGTTATTTGTTACTTTTCGCCGGCTGGGCGTTTCAGTCGTCGTTGGCCAAACGTGCTGAGCCGGTCCGGTCGAAGCCTTCTTCGGTGCTGATCAGATCCACGCCGTGGCGTAGGAAACGGTTGGCCGCCAGCTTGGGTCGAGGATCATTGAGCTGGTCGAGTGACCATTGCGCTTGGGAGGCGAGCAGGGCGAGCTCGAGGCCCCGGCCGACGGTCAGCGAAAAGCGAGGCGCGCCCGCTTCGACGTCGATGGGGGCGCGCGCGGCAGTTTCGATCAACCAGGCTTTGGCGTGGTCGATCGCTTTCTTCGCTGCGGTCATGAGCACGCCAAGTCCGCTGTCTTGCACCTTCGCGCCGAGGGCTGTCAGCTCGTCCGAGAGCGTCAACAGCTGGGGGTCGTCGCGGATGGCGCGAAGCAGATCCAATGACAACACGTTGGTGGTGCCCTCCCAGATCGGCAGGGTTTGAGCGTCGCGTAACAGTCGCGGCAAGCCCGTATCCTCCATGTAGCCAGCGCCGCCGAAGCACTCGATGATCTCACTGCTGGCCGCCACGCACTGCTTGGCCGTGGTGAGCTTGGCCACGGGCGTGAGCATCCGTAGCAGTCGCTTTTCGTGCTCGCTGGCTTCACCGCACTCGATTTGGCCGATCAGCTCGGCCACGCGGAACGCCATGCCGAAGGCTGCTTCGAACTCCGCTTGCACCCCTGCGAGGGTGTCGTTGTGCAAGGGTTGTTGGCTGAGCGGGGCCTTGAACTGCACCCGGCGAGGGGCGTAATCGCGGGCCAGCGCGAGTCCGCGACGCATGCCCGCCACCGAGCAGATGGCGTTCCACGTGCGGGTGATGTTGAGCATCGGCGTGATGTTGCGCACGCCGTTGCCCAAGCCGGCGACGGGAAGCGCGAGGGTTCCCTCGAGGGTGAGCTCAGCTGTTGGCAGCTTGCGGGTGCCGAGCTTGTCTTTGAGTCGATTGAAGAGGATCCCGTTGGCGTTGCCATGGGCGCCTTCGGTTTCGAGGTAGAACAGGGTCAGACCCCGACCACCGCTGTCAGCCCCCTCGACACGCCCCAAGGTGAGGGCCATCTGTGCGTTGGCTGCGGAAGTGAAGAACTTGGTGCCGTACAAGCGATGAGCGTCTGGTTGGCCGAACAAGCGCTCGTCGGTTGCGGGGCGCGCCTCCGTCTCGCTCAGGCCGACGTCGGAGCCGCCGATTCGTTCGGTCATCCATTGGCCGCTGATCCAACAAGTGGCGGGATCGCGGCTCATCAGTCGTGGCAGTGCGCGATCGCACAGAAAGTTGTTGTTGTGCTCGCGCAGCGTCGTGGCAGCGCCGTCGGTCATGGCCAAGGGGCAGCTGTAGACATCAGTCGAGGGGTCGAACAGGTAGGCCAAAGCGAACTGATGCAGGCGTGAGCTGGGGCCGTGCTTGCGTTCGTAGGCGGTGGCGACCACGCCGCGTTCGGCGGCGACGATCGCGGCGCGCTTCCAAACATCAGTCAGCTCGATACGGTCGACACGGGTTCCCCAGGCGTGCCAATGCTCGATGCGTGGCTCGTTGAGCCGGTCGAGCTGCTGCAGCTCGTATAGCTCACCGCCAGCCAGCTCACCCATCTCGCGTAGCTCGGGCTCGACTTCGCGTAACTGATCAGGCGGCAGCTTTCGCTGTAAATAGGCGCGCAAGACGCGATCGCCGTCGTATTGGTTGCCCAGCTCTGGTGGATCCTGGAAAAAGGCCATGGGCGAAGGTTGACAGCGCCAGGGGCCGACGACAAGTTCGGCCCGTGAGTTTGCAGACGCGCCCGAAGCCCATCGTGCTCATCGGAGCGGGCGGCATCGGGGCGCCTGCTGCATGGGTATTGGCCGAGGCAGGTGTGCGTGAGCTCGTGGTCGTTGACGACGACCAAGTGGAGCTGAGCAATTTGCATCGCCAGATTCTCTTCGCCGACGAGGACGTAGGGGCATCCAAGTGCGAGGCCTTCGAGGCGGCGTTTGCCGAGCGCTACCCAGAATTGCAGCTGCGTCTCATCACCACCCGCGCCGTGCCCGACACGGTGGTCGATATCGTCGAGCAAGCTGGCGTGCTGATCGACGCCACCGACAACTTCGCCTCCAGGTTCTTGTTGGCTGACGCGGCCTATCTGGGCGGTGTTCCGATCGTGCACGCCGCCGCGGTTCGCTGGCAGGCTACGGTGCTGTCCACGTTGCCGCAGGGGCGACCTTGTTATCGGTGCTTGTTCGAGGACATCCCCGGTGACATCAGTGTCGACTGCGCGACTGCTGGTGTGGCGGCGCCCGTTTGTGGCGTCTCGGGAGCGTTTGCGGCCGATCGGGCGCTGAGGCTGATGCGTGGTGACGACACCGCTGCGGGGCACATCGTTACCTACGATGGCTTGCTCGACCGGTTGCGGTCGGTGCAGGTGCGGCCGCGTCCGGGCTGCCTGCTCTGTGGGCCCAACGCTAACATTGGCGACATCAATCCGAGCAGATATATGGGCGGGCAATGTGAGGCCTATTGAACATGCCAGCAGTACACGTTTCGGCAGCCCTCGCCGATCAGATGGGGCTGAGCAATCGCATGGCGAACGAAACGCTCAGCGCGAGTGGAAATACCATTGCCGAGGTCATCGACGACCTCGAGCGACAGTTCCCTGGCTTGCGCGCCCGCTTGCTCGACGATGGCAGATTGCGGCGTTTCGTAAATGTCTACCTCGGCGACCAGGACGTGCGTTTTTTGGATGGTTTGAGCAGCACGGTTGGACAAGACGCCGAGATCTGGATTGTGCCAGCGATTGCTGGAGGATGAGCCAACCGTGTAGGAGGACCCAGAAGAGGACCCAGGAGAGGACCCAAAGGATGGCCCAGAGGAAGGCCCGAAGGAAGGCCCAGAGGAAGGCCCAGAGGAAGGCCCAGAGGAAAACACAGTGACGCAACGGGATTTGCAGCCCCTCCAAGCAGCGCGCTACGCCAGGCAGATCTTGCTCGCTGAGATAGGTCGCGCCGGCCAAGCCCGGATTTGCGAGGCGACCGCCCCAGTTGCGGGCCAAGCGTTCGTCCACCAAGTCGCCCAGCGGTACGCCGATCGGGTGGGCTTTTCCACCAGCTGCCCAGGCCACATCCCTGTCGAGCAGTCGGCTCCGTCGGAGCTGTTGCAAGAGCCGGCGGCCCGGGCCGTGTTGGCGGCGTCCCGTGCGGTGCTCGCGGCCATGCGTACAGCCGCCGCTCAGGAAACCAAGTGATGGCGAGCACCAACCAGTCTCGCTTTGGCAACCAGTCTCGCTTTGGCAATCAGCCGCGCTTTGGAGCTGGGCAACAGTGCGGGGCTCGGTTGGGCCGTCGCGTGACACTCTTGCTGCTCGCGCTCGGTGCTTGTCTCGCCACCACGCAGCCTGTCCGGGCTGAGCTGCTCGCTGATGCTGACGCCGTCTTGCGAGCCTACAAGGAGCTCGGCGCGCGCACCCGTCGGGTTGCCACGGTGTTCTTGTCCCAAGGCCAGAGTCGCACGCTCGCCACCGGACCCCCCGCGTCTGTTGGCGGGTGCTGGGCAGTCGTCGCCATTGCGGCGCGTCACATATCGTTTACCGTGCAGCCTCCGGCGCCGGCCTCCGGATCCGACGAGGCAGAAGACAAAGCCCCTAAAGCGCCGGCCCGATCGCGACAAGCTCAACAGCCGGCGCAATCCCAGCCGCCTGCGCAAGCAGCGGCTCAACCTGCGGCTCAACCTGCGGCTCAACCTGCGGCTCAACCTGCGGCTCAACCTGCGGCTCAACAGAGCCGAGCAGGAGTAGCTCAGATCGAGCTTTGCCAGCAATCACAGTCAGCCGCCCCACTGCCGAGCGGTGGCGCCCGTCCTGGCGGGCCTGGACTCGCGAAGCTCACCGTGACGATGGCCTCCGAGCGCGGCACCATCGATGTGCTGGTCGCCAGCTTTCGCGCCCATTTGCCGCCGGTCGAGTCGATCTTGCCACAGCGTGGGCTCGGCCCGCTGGCCCCCCGAAGCGAGCTCGGCAAACCACTCGTGCTCGGTCCGGTGGCGGATCGTGTAGCCCGAGCGCGTGCCAGCGCGCAGCGTGATGGAGCCCGAGTGATCGTGGCTGCCAAGGCCCGTGCCACGGACAAGGGTGCCGGCTCGCTCCTTCTCAAACTAGCGGCCGGTTGTCATCGATTGGCTGTCTTAGCTGATGCCAGCGCAAGCAATGGTGGAGCGGTCGACGTGGACGCCGAGGTGAGGCTTTCGGGGGCCAAGAAACCGCTTCGTCGCGACCGCTCGCACGCGCCGGACGCGCGGCTCGACTTCTGTCTGGGACAGACCAGCAAGGTCGAGCTTCGTTTTCTCGGGGCGGGCGGAGCCGTAGATGTCAGGGTGCTCGACGCGTTGTGGCCGTTGCCTGCTGCGATTCAGCCGGTCTGGTCGCCGCGGCTCAAGGCGGGCATGGCCTGGGCCCTGCATCGGCGTCGCGGGCCCGATCTCGTTGCCCCGCCGCTGTTGCAGCTGATTGGAGGAGTGGGGCCGACGCAGATCCCTGCGGCACTGACGCCGGGGTCTTGTTACCTGGCGGCCTTGTCTGCCAGTCGAGGAGCGCCGAGCGCTGGACGACTGACGGTGCGGGTTGGTCAACAGCAGGTCCATGATGACGCGGCCAAGCCTCCACACAGCGCTGCGGTGAGCTTTTGCGCAGGTAATGAGCGGCGGGCCACGTTTCGGGTCGATCTGCACGGTCGGCAGGCATGGTGGCGGCTGGTGGTCTGGCCCCTGGGGACGTCGCAATGATGCGCCGCTGCTCCTGGCTTCGCCCCAATTCGTCATTCTGGCTGCTGCTTTGTGTGGCGTCCACGCTTGGAGGCTGTCGGCCGCCGCCGGGCGAGCTGTGCGTGAACAACGGGCCTCTGGAGCCTCACCGTTTCTTGCAGGCGGACGCGCGTCGCGCTCAGGCAGCAGGCGCCGGACCGCTCAAGCCGGTGGGCGCCGCGCTCGTCGGTGAAGGCGACCAACTGGGCAGCTTCATCCAAGTGCCGAAAGACGCCTGCGTGCTCGCCTTGGCCCGGCCGGGCGCCAGCATACGTGACGTCGATCTATTCATGTTCTCTGACGGCGGGAGTATTCTCGCCGTTGACGAGTCGCCGTCGCCGACCGCTGCGGTCATGGTGTGTCCGCCCCATCCGCGACGGATGTATTTGGCGGCGCGGGTGGTCACGGGGACCGGAATGCTCGCGCTGGGCGTGATGCCAGTTGCTCGAGACAAGGCGGACGGCGTCGCCCAAGCGCTCGAAGTGCGCGGGCGTCCCGGTGAGGACACGGGCAAGCTGGCATCGTGGCCGGGGCTCGAGACGAAGATCCGGGACCGCCGGACGCAGCTTGGTGGCACCTGGGAGGACGTGCGCCGGGTGGCTTTGCCACTAGCTGTGCACGCACAGTCGACCGTCTCGATACCCATCGAAACCGGCCGCTGTCTGGATGTGCTGGCGGTACCGGATGACGACGTCAACGCCCTCGAGCTCCAAATCGTCGACAGCACAGGCCGCATGGTCGCAAGCGGCAAAGCTACGGGCCGTGATCGCAGCGCCGTCGTGTGTAGCGCCAGCCCGCAACTTCTCAGTGTGCTGTTGCGCCCGCGGCTGTCCAGTGGGCTGGCGGCACTGATTATCGCCCGTTCCGCTGTGGGGGCTGCCAGCGAGCTGTCGGCCAAGACGTGGATCGACACGGTGACGCCTGTGTTGACGCTCGAAGCCGCGCTCGCGCACCACCACCAGCGCACCGCTGGCCTCGAGCTGGCACCACCCAAGAACCTCGGCGGCGGCCTAGTCAAAGTAGGCAGTCAATACAGCAGCAGCGTACAACTCGATGCGGGCTGCAGTCGGCTCGACGTGATCGGTGCGACCCCGCTCGGGCATTTCGGCGCAGCGCTTTGGGGTAGCGATGGCAAACGACTGAGCGCTGCGCGGGGTGGTCAGAGCGCTGCGCTGTTCGTGTGCAGCGATGAGCCATCCACTGCACAGCTCGAGATCTCCGCCTTGGAACGCGCTGGGCGCTTCGTGGTCGAATCCCGTGTCGATGCGAAACCACCAGGGTTGCTGCTTGCCCAGCCGCTGGCGGCCGCTCGTTTGCTGTCGCGGCTCGAGGATGCGGGCCTGCCAGTCGCTCCAAGCACTGCCGCGAGTGTGTCAGCCTTGAAGTTGGATCCAGAAGTGCGCAAGGAGCTGTCGATCGGCGTCGCAGCAAATCAATGTGCGGAGTGGATCGCCGCGGTGGATGGCGCGGCCTCAGGGCTGCGTCTGTGGTTGACGGAGCCCGATGGCAGTGCGCGGCTCGGAGGGGGCCAGCACGTTGCCTCCGTGACGCTCTGCGCGCGCGAACAAAAGGCCAACGCCAAGCTGCACATCTCGGTGGCATCGGGTCGCGCGAAGCTACTTGTTCTGAAGCGCGATCTCGGACGCTCGCGGGCTGACGAGCCGCCCCCCGAGGTGAGCACGCCCTGATTGACGACGACGGCAGCTGGGGCGACCATTGCTGACATGGTCGGCCGTCATCGCTTTGTCTTGTTTCCGTTGCTTGCAGTTCTTCTTGTCGCCCTGACGACAGCTTGTACCGAAGAGCAAGTTACCCCTGCTCCGGGCACTTCGGCGGGCGGCTCAGGCGGGGCCGCAGGCGGTGGCGGTTCCGGCGGCGAGGAGCCGGCCAAGCCACCGGGAGAGCCGCAACCGCTCGCGGTGCAGCAATGGATGGTCAGCTCCGTGAGCGCTTCCAAAGACGAGATCATCGCTGCGGTCGTGGACGGCAGCGTGGGGATGGACGTGGACCGGGATAATCAAGACG
>CAZRGL010000504.1:0-8199 GCA_964599485.1 uncultured Polyangiaceae bacterium | reverse complement strand
TGGGCCGTCGCCTGGCAGAGCGGCGTCTACCCGCAGTCGCCCAATCTGTTCATGCGCGGCGGGGCCGCCCAAGCCAATGCTGGCACGCCCCAACAGCTCGCTGCCAACGCGAATCCCGAAGGGGTCGACCTGGTGACGACCCCAACAGGCTACGGCGTCGTTTACACCAGAAGCTCAGTCGAACGCGACACGGCGCTCGTCGTCATGCTGGTGAACAAGAAAGTCCGCGTCGTCAAACGAGTCGTCTTGTCGAAACAACGCACCCTGTGGCCAGCCGCGGCTGTGGCGCCCGACAGCATCGGCATCGCCTATCGCGCCGGCCATAACGCGGTGGGATTTGCTCGCGTTGGCTTTGACGGCCGCGTGCTCAGCGCGCCAAAGACACTTTGGAAAGCAACAGGACATCTCGAGCGGGTAGGCCGAACGAGCATCCTCTACCACCGGGGACAGTATTGGATCGGATTCGTAGTCAGCAATTGTCATATGCATGGCTGCGAAGGCAACGCCCGGGTGATGGTCTTGGCGGCTACGCCAGCAGGAAAGGCGGGACAGCCCCTCTTCCTGGGCAGCAGGGGGTTTCACGCGGTGTCACCTAGCTTGGGCCGACTGGGCAAAGACGTGATCGCCGCCTGGTATCACGGTGGCGTGAGCACACCAGTATTTCGAAGCCGAGTGACTTGTCCCGAGTGACTACGCCATCATCGTTCTACGACTACGAAGCCAGCGGGATCGTGACCCCGGTCGGGAGGGTGTCTTCAAGGGTCGCTAGATGGCGGCGCCGAAAAGGAGATCGGGTCCGATATTGGTGCACTCAGCTTCGACCGATTCCGTGGCCGGCTGGATGATTATGGCATCGAACGTGGACCCAGAAGGGATGCTCGAGCCCGCCCCTTCGTACCACTTCTTCATTGGAAGCAAGAAGTCTTGCATCGGAAACATCATACAGAAGTTGCGGTAATCTTCCGGCGCATAGCTGTACGTCTTGTGTTCGCAGTCGACCACGGGATCGTCCGCCGGCTTCACACGCCCACAATCCACTTGGGTCACGCCCTTGATCTTGCCGATACCCTTGATTTCGACAGTGAAGTACTTGTTGAACAACTTGGCATCGTGGTCGTTGCCCAGCGCGAGCTGCGTGTCGGCCCAAGACTCGCCTTCGATTGGGAGACCTTCGCCGCCACATCCAGCTAGGGCGAGCAACGCTGTTCCGATGAGGATTGGGTTCAAGAGATACTTCATGTTCATGTTCCACCGGGGGTTTCATCAGGTTGGTTGGTTTCGTAATGAGCAATATGCAACCCCCGTGCCACGCCAGAAAAAGCGCTAGCCCCTTGAGAAGAGGTGGCCAGAAGTGGCCGGCCTGATCGACCGATCCGGTCAGCGATCAGGTGTCAGCAAATTCAGCGCATAGGGCAATCGAACCTACAAAACCCTGACGTAGGGAATTGGGTCGGGAGGTAGCGTCGTCGGCCAACCACCCGCAAGCTGAAGCTGCCGAGGTGGCCCACTCGCTTGAAATCACGACCGGCAATTCAGGGACACTAGGTGTCCGTCGATGAGCCATGTGGAAAGAGGAACCTGCGCGCATATCGCGTGTCCATGCTGGCGTGCGACGGGTTGTTGGAGCCGCTCTCATTTTTGGTCTTGGCTGCGGCGTGGCGCCGGCGCTGCAGCCAGTGCTGGTGATCCCCGCTGCCGCAGAAGCCGACGAGCAGAATCTGGTTCCTGCGACGTGCTCGAAGGGCGGCCGTGTTTCACCGATGGGCTTCCTCCGCGTGCGGGCGGGGCTAGCGATTCGCAACCCCCATGACACCTCGGTGTTCGTCTCGGAGGTGCACGCACTGCAGGCTGACGGCTGGACCACCGTCCGCTTGGCGTATGACGAGCCGGTCTTCGTCCCCGCACGAGAGACGGTGTTTCTGCTGAAAACCTCATACCTCGCAGAGAAGCTCGAGCGGGAGGTGCGCGTCATCTACGTCGACGGGTGGGGCCACGAGCAGGTGGCGACGCACCCGGTGGGCAAGGCACGCTCGCTGAAACGGTGGAAGAGCCCCCCTCGCCGCTCGGTCGCGTCCGACGAACGTTGCACGTCCCCGTCGCCGCCTGAGTTGGCTCCTTTGGAGATCACGGTTGAACCCGCCAGACCTAGTGTAGCGTGCAAGCGTTGGTGCAGGCGCGAATTGGCGATACGCCTACACAATCCCAATCCGCACCGCGTTCGCGTTACCGACGCTTGGATCGACAACCCCGACGGTAGCGCAGTTGCGCCCGCTCGGCGCGACCGCCATCTGCACTACGTCGATGCGCGAGCCGCGGCGCTCGTTCCCTACGATATCGTCCTCGAGCGCGCGGGCTGGCACACGCTGCGCATCACGTACGTCGACGGATGGGCACGCCAGCATGTTGCCAGAAAGCGACTACAGGTGTTCGTCGAGGCCAAGGCCAATGCGGCGCAAACCCAGACACCAGCGATCCGCTCCACCTCCTCATTCACGGTGCTCTGACCACACAGGTCTCGCCCCAGGCTCGGCAACGCCCATGGATGGTGCAGGCTTCGGAGCGCGTGCAATCAGCGTCCGAAGTGGTGGTGCACATGCCGTCCACGAGGGTGCACATGCCAAGTGACTTGCACACGTCACTTTGCAGACAGTGCGCGTCGGTCGTAGCAGCGCACAACGTGCCCACCAAACCGCAATCACCATTGCCCTTGCAGGCGCGTGAGCGTGCACAATCCGCCGCTGTTTTCACACACTCACCGTCGTGGGCGTGGCACTGGCCAAAGTGTTTGCACGCCTCGCCCTTGGCGCAATCGGCGTCGTTGGCGGCGCCGCACACACCTTGTAGAGCGGTGCACTGGCCGAAGCGCAGGCAGGCGCGGGAGGAGCCGCAAGCGCCACGCGTCACGATACACTTGTCGCCTCGGCGCGTGCACTGCCCGCCCTCTTTGCAGCCAGCCGTGTTGCCACACAAGGCCGTCTGCTGATCCATGGTGCACTCCCAGGTGGCGCCTTTCCGCTGAGGAGTGATGCGAGCGCGCATGAGCCTGCAGTCGGAACCCAGGTTACACTTCGCTTTCCTACATGCGGCTGTGCCCATGACACAAACGCCCCGATATGCGGTGCAGCCGGGGCATTCTGTTGCCTTGCGGCAATCGCTGTTGGATGTCGCGGCACACTTGCCATTGCGCGGAGTGCACAGTCCTTCGCGACGGCAGAGCTCGGCACAGTCAGCGGCTGTGGAGGCAACGCAGCCGTCTTTGCTTACCGAGCAGCGCCCTTCGGCGCAGGCGCGCTTCGACGCTGCACAACCTGCCGCAGAAGCTGCGCAGCGGCCATTCCTTGGCTCACACAGCCCCCACGCCTTGCAGTCATGGGTAGCTTGGCAGTCAGCGTTCAATGTCGCCTTGCAGTGGCCGTCCTGAAGCGTGCACAGCCCATCTTCGCTGCAACCCAGCGAGCGGCGGCAACTCTCGTCTGTCGCGACGCAACGTCCGCCTGAGACGGTGCAGCGCCCGAACCTCTTGCACGCGTCGCCGCCGATGCAGGGGTTGAAAGGGGGGCGCGCAGAGGCGGAAGCGGTACCGAGCGTCTGGTTGCTGTTGGTTGACAGCGTCGAAGACGTTACAGGGGCAGCAGCCGTGATGGCTGGTGTGGTAGCGCTTGGAGTTGGTTGTCGGTGAACGGGCTGAGCCCCACACATGCACGTCACTCCAGCTAACAACGACAACGCGAACAGCTCACGCAGCAGGTGAGGGCGATTCATGGAATGGACAATAGTGCCTCGTCCTCCGCGGCGTGCTTCTATTCTCCGCCGCCCCGTCATCGCCAATGACACCGGGTTGGCAATGACACTGGGTTGGCAATGGCACCGGGTTGACAGTGACACCGGGTTGGCGCCAGGTTGGGAGCGCGCGGACCTATTCGAGCAATCTTGAGCACCCCCCGGAGGAGAGGCGGGGACCTCACTTAGTAATGTCTTGGAGAGGTATTTTCCTGTCCACCATGCGCGCACCTCGATTGCGGACGTAGCTGTCGTCGCTGGCGGCAGCGTGTTGTTGACACGCAAGGATGCGGGCGGGCTCGATGGCGATGGCCGGATGGTCCTCCGCGAGGCTGATCATGGCGATACACCCACGCGCCAGCGCACCCGTTGCACCGGCGAGGAAGCGTTCAATGACTGCGTCATAAAGCGCCTGCTCAGCACGCAACGCGCCAGGTTCGTCGTCCTCGCCTAGAAACGTCCAGCGCCGTTTGCGAGCGCGCGTCCAATAGTACATTCCGGGGACACCCTCCGCGAGCCGCTGGTCATCTACCTGGAACGCTTCCAGGTATGCGCGCATGACGAAGGCCCTACCGCGTTGCCGCAAGACTGGCAAAACGAAATGCCGGTTCGTGCTTGGGCAGGAGTGACGCATGCCAAACTCCAAGACACCAAGAGCGAGCCGCCTACTGAGCACCAGCCGACAGGCCACGCGTGGCACCAAGAGGTTGGCGCGCTCCTCCTGCCGTCCCGCCCATTTGGCGAAGCAGCTCAGCAACGCGTCGTCATCGTATTTGTAGACCACGGACATGACCAGACCGATGACTTCATCTGGTCCGGACACGGCCAGCTCGGTGCTTTCCTCGAGGTCCTTGCTGGCGGGTCCGGGAATGGAGAAGCGCGGCTCGGCGCCGGCCTCGAGCAGGGCGGCACAGGTCGCGAGATGTGCCGCGAGCATTGGGGTGTCCCCCGCCTTGTTGACCGAATTGGGGTCGACGCCGCGACCGACGAGTGCCTGCACAATCTCCGCCGACTGGTGCGCGGCAAAGTGCATCATCGTTTCGCCGTATTGGTCGGGCTCGTAGGGATCGATGCCATCGTCGAGGAGGGCAACGAGTCGGGCGCGGGTCTCTACGACGTCGAGCTCCGGCGTCCGAAGGGGAGGGTAGAAGTAGTAGTGATCCACTTGCGAGGTATTAACATGAAGCGCTTGTCCCTCCCTTCAATTCGAGCAACGCGCGCTCGAGACCCCGACGGCCACCTGAATCGCTGCGGGCCCACTGGCAAGCGGCGACCGAGCGTCCGAGCACATGGTAGGATTCCGCCATGAGGACTTGGTTGTTGCTGGCTGCTCTCGTGTTCGCTTCCGGGGCATGTGACGATACCAAAAAGGCGCCGAGCGCGGCGACCGCTTCGGCCCAGGCGACGTCGAGCGCCACTGAGGCGAGCACGACACCGACCGTGGCCAGCGCCCCAGCTCCCGACGGGATCGATGCCCATAACCTCGGCATCGTGAAGGTGGCCGCTCGTCTCGAGAAGGAAGGCGATACGGCCAAACTAGCAGGCGCCTCCCGCCGCCTCGTCGAGATCGCCAAGGAAATGGCCAGCGGAGCGTTTCGCAAGTCGTGGCGCAGCGAGCTCGAGAAGGCGAACAAGCGTGCTGGTTTGGCTCCTACTGCCGAGCTGCTCGACCTCCAAGTGCAGCTGGTTGAAAATGAAAGGCTGGCGCGGATCTATGAGGCGATGAAGCACGTTGTCGGTGCGCCGGTGCTGGCGCACTGTTGGAACGTTGCCGAAGACAAGAAGAAGCCGAAGAAGCGCCGGCTCATGGCGCTGGGCGTGCTCGAAAAAGTTGCTGATAAGCACTCGGACACCGATGCCCAACGTTTCAAGAAGATCGTTGACGCGCTCGGGCGACCGGCTCCACCAGCGCCACCCGCTGACGGCAACATTGTGGCCAACGCGACGGAGGTGATTGGCAGGTTGAAGCGCGGACTCGCTGGCTGCCGCCTTGACAACGCGCCGAAGTTCTCAGGAACCATCAAGTTCGACCTGACCGTCGATCACGATGGCTCTGTTCGCAAAGCGGAAAGCGACTTGTCGGAGCCGAGGACCATGCTCGAGTGCATGACGTTCCTGCTGCGGCTTGCCGAGTTCGACCCGCCAAAAGGGGGCAGCGCGCTGGTTTCCTTCCCCATTACCTTCGTATCGCAGCCCTGAAGACGGGCGTCTACGCCGTGCTCAATTCGGCAGCGTGTGTTCTGTTCGCACTCCGGCTTGTGGCATATCGCTCGGCGCGGTTCATTTCGTCCTGCTGCACATCGAACACCGCGGTTCACTGGTGACCGCTACGCCATCGACGACGTGCGACGCCCAACGCGAGCAGCCACCACAGCGCGTATGGTCGTGAAGGCGACGCAGCGCCGACCGCAACGCAGCCACAACTGCTGTCCACCTGAACAGCCGCGCCAGCCGAGTTTCCACCGCTACTTCCGCCCCCGCCGGCGGGCACGCAGGCCCCCTCAGCGCAGGTTCCGGCTCCGAGGAGACAAATAACGCCATCGGGCTTGGTCTCGTCATCCGGGCAGGCCGCCATTGTCCCGTCGCACTGCTCCTCGACATCGCACGCGCCCACGACCGCACGGCATGTCGTTCCCTTTGGTTTCGTAGCGTCGACTGGGCAGCTCGGTGCAATACCGTCGCAAGTTTCGGCTACGTCGCAGAGCCCGTTCGGGGCGCGACAAACCGTCACCGCCGCGAGCAGCTCACAGACACCATCTTTACTGCTACCCGCCGACACACTGCACGCTTGGCAATCGTCAGGGTCATTTCCCCCGCAGGCGCTGTCGCAGCAGACTCCATCGACACAGAAGCCACTGAAGCAGTCCTATGGCAAACAAGACTCGGGCTGGAACGCGTATGCTGCGCCGCTCTTGGGCTGCTTACCCTCGGCGCGCGACGCGCCGACCAGCGTGAAGTTCCCGCTCACTGCTACCGACACTCCGAAGTAGACCTCGGGGGCGCTGTCCGACGCGGTGAGCTTTTGGGTTTGCTCCCAGGTCCCCTGCGCGTCGCGCTCGAACAAGTACACAGAACCGCTTTCTTTGCCCTCGTCGCCGTCGTAGGGCGCGCTGATAGCCGCGATGCTGCCTTCAACCGACACTGAATACCCGAATCCATCTTCCGTCGCAGCGTCTGAAGCGAAGAGCTTCTGCGTATGGATCCAGTTTCCTTGCGCATTGCGTTCGAAAACGTAGGCTGAGCCGCTTTCGTAACCGAAATCGTCGTCCCGACCGACACCGAGCAATACGACACTCCCACTTATTGACACCGAACTACCGAGGCGATCAAACGCTGAGCCATCCGGTGCAGTGAGCTTCGCGACCTCGATCCAGCTACCTTGTCCATCGCGCTCGAACACGTAGGCCGCACCCGATATCACACCGTTTACGTCACCATAAGGTGCGCCAACCACCGCGTAGCTGCCGCTGACCGACACCGAATCCCCGAACCAATCTTCCGCTCCGCCGTCCGATGCTGTGAGCTTCTGCACCTCACTCCAGTTTCCCTTGGGGTGGCGTTTGAACACGTAGGCGGCACCGCTCGACGAGCCATTGGCCTCATCATGACGCGCACCAATTACCGTCTTGTTCCCGCTGAGCGACACCGACCCTCCGAAGAATTCTGCGCCATCCGACGCGGTGAGCTTGGCGACCTCTGTCCAGTGCCAGTTTTGGTCGCGCTCGAAAACGTATGCTGCACCGTAACCGGGGCCCTCTCCATCGTGTCCGGGTGCGCCGATGACTATGCGGCTTCCGCTGATGGACACAGACGTCCCGAACACGTCCCACTTCCCGCCATCCGACGCAGTGAGCCAACCAATCGGAGCCCAGTTGCCCTGCGCCTTGCGCTTGAAAACGTAAGCCGAGCCGATGGAGATGAACTTGTGGCCGTCACTGCCGGCGCCGACCACCGCCCAGCTGCCGCTGAGCGACACCGATTCGCCGAAGTAGTCTCCCGATGCACCATCGCTTGCTACAGCTACGAGCTTGGCGGCTTCGACAACTAAGGGAGCGTCAACCGTCGCCAGTCGCTCCCCTCGATCGGACCGCTTCGAGCCGGGGGCGCACGACACGAGGAGCACCAACGCGATTGCCAGCCCGGAGCAGCGTCTTGAAGACGCGCAATCCAGCTTACAACGAGGTGAAAAGGCGCGGGTTTCGAGTGCGATTGGTTCTTGCACCCACCCCAAGTGTCCCCACACGACTCAAACGGCTCACTGGGTGCGCAGCGGCGCGAAGGGCCAATGACGATAGGGCACACTTGTTCTTCGCCAGACCCCGTCCGGGCGCGCCAGACCCCGTCCGAGGGTAACCGCGCCAGACCCCGTCCGAGGGTAACCGTGGTGCGTCAAAGCGGTACAACGATTGTGCCGGGGCG
>CAZRGL010000503.1:0-8245 GCA_964599485.1 uncultured Polyangiaceae bacterium | reverse complement strand
CGGGGGGGGGGCTGCCCAGGGGGGTGGGGGATGGTGCTCGTGTGTCGGGGTGCTGTGGACAGCTGACCAAGCCGTGGACAACCCTGTGGCGGAGTTGCGAGAACCGGCGGGGAAGATGAGGCCAGAGATCCCAATCCGGAGCCCTGGAAACCGGATTGAGGCTCGACCTGTTACTGGTGCGGTGGCTTCGATGATTCTGCCGCAAGTCGCGCGACACCGGAAACGAAGAAGAACAAGCCGCTGATGACCAATGCAGCGAGAAACACATATACCTGCGGGAAGTGTTTGATCAGGCCCGGCACGCGCAACACGTCGAGCTTTACGAACAGCACCCATATGCTCGGCAACGCAAGCAGAGGACCGAGGATGGTGTAGACGATCGCTTGAGGTCGTGTTTTGGGCATCGTTCTTGTTGGTAGCGGCATCGCCCGCCAATTGCTTGGTCATGCCACCGTGCGCATGAACGTTAGCGCGTGCGCCGGTCGAGCGAGTATCGTTATCCGCATGCTGTCGCGCGTGCTGTGCCTGGTTCTGTTGCTGATCCTGGGCTGCGAGGGCGATGCGCCTGCTCCCGCCGCAGCTCCGACGTCGGCGGTGAAGGTGTCGCTCGAGTCGTTGTACGACGTCGAGCAGACGCTGAAGAAATGGGCGCAGCTGACGTCGACACAGCGTACCGATGTCACTGCCAGGTTGGTGACCCGGGCCCAGGTCGAGGCTGCCAAGGCGAAGAAGACAGCCGACCTCCTCACCTGGATGACGATGCTGCACGGTCAGCGCGCGTCTCGCGGTGCCGATGCAGCCGTCAAGGCGCTGGCCCTTTTCGAGAAGCGCTTCGATGCGCTTGGTGAAGCCGAGCTCGAGGCGGCGAAGAAGGCGGGTGCGCTCGGCGCGCTGCTTCGGAATGCCACCTCGCTGCGCCGCAAGGACCTCGTCCGGCGCATCGGCACGCGGCTCGATCCGCTGTGCAAGCTGAAGAAGCGTTCGCTCGACCTGACGAAGTACTTGGCGCGCTATCTGTGCGCCACCGGCAAGCCACTGTTGTTCAAGGCGAAGCACACCACCGACGCGCGGGCCCGTCACGCCCTCGCGCTCGTCACCGACCCGGTGCAAAAGCGCCTCGGACACAGCATTGACAGCCAGCTCGACGACCATCGGGCGATCATCACCATCGCCGTCAAACCGCTCTCGGCACCGGCAGCTGGAAAATACCCGTGCGAGGCCACGGTCGAGGCCGTACACGACGCCAACATCAGCGCCGTCTACAAGGGAGCTTGCACCAAGCGTTGAGATCGCAGGTGGCTCTTGCTGTCACCGACGCCCCGGTCTCGAATCATTCATCTCTTGTCCTCAACGCGCTAGCCCGGGTCACACAACATGACAGGCAGTCGCGAGCAGCGGCATAATGCGGCGTGTTTCGGCTACCACGACCTCCGACGCTGTTGCTGTTTCTGGCACTGGTGACCAATGCGACCAGCGTGCGTGGCGACACGGTCTTTCAACTTTCACTGCCGCTCACGAGCCAAGCGGTCACCGAGTCGGTGGTCGCTCAGCATGGCGGCTCGTTGTCGGGCGGGCAGTTCGGTCCCAACGGTTGGACGACGAGCACGCGCGGCGATTACATCGACATCCCCCTGCCGTCCAAGCTCGATACCAGCGAGGGCAAGCTCGTCGCCTCAGTCGCCAACTTCGAGATGAGCCCGCCGTTCAACTCGCACTTTTGGCACTTCTACCTCGTGGTGCTCGATCCTTTTGGCTCACAGACCCCAAAGCTACCGCCGTGGGGGCATGCCCACGTGGGCGCGGGCCATCGCGGCTATTGGGATGCCGGCCCCGATCATGCAGCCGTGGCCTATTGGAACCTGTTCGATCCGATGTGCGCTGATTGGCCGTTGTGCTCGACCGAAACCGCCACCGGCGGCAACTTCATCAGCGGCGCTGCCAAGGTGACATGGACATTCGAGTGGAGCGGAACGGCGGTCTGGGTCACGTTCCAGAGCAATTCCACCGTCAACAAGAAGATGGACTTGGGCGCTACTTCGATGGGTGTTCTGTCCGAGGATTCGCTCATCTTGTCGATCAACACCTGCGGCGGCTCGGGCAGTCTGTTGTGCGGCTCCTGGGACGAGCCAAACAACCGCGGCGGGCCCATCGGCGTCACCTACTCGGACGTGAAGCTGGAGATCTACGGCACCCTCAATCAGGGAGGCAGTGGCGGAGCAGGTGGTGGCTCGGGCGGCCTCGGTGCGGGAGGCGCGAGCACCAGCAGCGGCAAAGGCGGCCAGACCGCAGGCGGTAGCAGCCCCGCCGGCGGTAGCACGTCAACGACAACCGATGGCTCGACGGCGACCGCAGGAGACAACTCCGGGTTGAGCGGCGACTGCAGCTGTCGAAGCGCGCCAGGCGTGCCACGTCCGAACCGATCAGCAGGGTGGGCCGCCTTGCTCGTGGCGGCCCTCATCGGAGCGCGGCGCCGACGGATGCCTGGTCCAAGCTTGCCAATCGAAGGCCGGCAGGCTTGCGTCGAGTGACACGCCTGGCCCGGACCTGTGCTGCTCACCGGCGCTTGCAGTGACGTTTGACAATCGCGCGCCTCTCGCTCTGAGAGGTCGCCTCGTCGTAGCAACGCAGGAAATCCCCGCGCGCCTCTTTCATTTCTGTGAGCCATTGCTCGCCTCGAGCAGCGTCGACGAGTCCGCCTTGAACGAAGCGCTGCAGTGCTTCGATGAGCTGATCAAAAAACACTTCGGTCGAGCCATGGCAGCCGACGGTGCCGCCCTCCATCAGGTCATGGAAGAGGAAGTGCGAAACCTCGAAGCCGTTCCACGAATAGCCCTCGAACTCACGGCTCGACACCAAGCAAAAGGCCGCATGCTCGGCGGACTGCCACCACGCGTCCTTTGCTTGCTCCATGTCACTGAGCCAGCGATCGACCATCGGTTCGTGGCGTTTGTACCAATCGGCTTCTCGTTTGCTGAAGGGGTTTGGCGGGCCAAAAACCCAGTCGTCGCGGCGTGTGATCATGTCATGTTCTTTGTCGTTCATTTTGTGCCTCCTTGCGGACGACCCCTCAACGGCATGAAGCATGCCATTTGTAAGTAGCTGACAATACTAGACGAAGGAGTGCCAAGGGGTGGCGGCCGCCACCCATCCGCCGGCGGTCCGCCACTTTTGGACCGCGAGCCGATCCTCCAGCCCTAGCGGGTGTGCCGCCTGATTGTCGCCTGATGGACGACGCCCTGTCGCACTGGTCGGATTTTGTTGGCGCGTTCGCTACGCCACCCGGTAACTTGGCGTCATGCTTCGAGTCACGCTTTTTTTCGTATTCTCCCTGATTGGTGCTCTAACTCTGGCGGCATCGATCCCGATAGGCTGCTCGGCTGCTGGTGAAACGACCGAGACAGATGGCGCAGGCGCTGGCAATGGCGCTGGTGCCGGAAGCAACACCACAAACCAGGGAGGATTCGACGCTACGGGAGACGCGGGTAGTGGCGGCGACATGGGTTGTGCCGCCGAGACCTTCCCGGGGCAGCTCGTGCCGCTCGATCTTTATGTGATGCTCGACCGCTCCTCGTCGATGAAGGACTCGAGCAAGTGGAGCAACGTCGTCGCGGCTTTGAACACCTTCATTGGTGACAAGAGCTCGGCCGGGATTGGGGTGGGTCTGCAGTACTTCCCCACCAAACCCGCCGTGCCCGTACCAGCTACGTGTCCCTGCGGCGCTTATGGCCCGTGCCTCGGGGCCTTCTGTGGCGGCACCCTTTCACCCGATGACTCGTGTGTCGCGACTGACTACGCCAATCCAGCCCTCGGCATTGGGGTGCTGCCCGGCGCAGCCGGAGCGCTACAGGGTTCGCTCGGTGCCACCGAGGCAAAGGGCTCATCCACGCCGTCGCAGCCGGCCATGGAGGGCGCAGTAATCTACGCCAGCGATTGGGCCAAAGCCAATCCATCTCATTTGACCTTCGTGCTGTTTGCCTCCGATGGCGAGCCCACGAACTGCACGACCAACTCGATCAATGGCACCGCTGCTGCTGCCGCTGCCGCTGCCGCTGACGTGCCCCCTGTGAAGACCTTCGTCATTGGCGTCGGCAAGAAACTGACGAATCTGAACAAGATCGCCGCAGCAGGCGGAACCGAAAAAGCCTATCTCGTCGACAGTGGCAAAAACACCACTCAAGAGTTCATCGACGCGCTCAACGAGATCCGCTCTGCCGGCCAGTGCAAGTTCCAGATCCCCGTGCCCGACGTGGGCACGCCCGACTTCGGAAAGGTCAACGTGACGCTGGTCGATCCCAATGATCCTACCCAGAAGAAAGAGCTCAAGTATGTAACCAACGCTGCCGGTTGCGATCCGGTGGAAGGCGGTTGGTATTACGACGACCCCAACGACCCAAAGGTCATCGAGCTGTGCCCTGCATCATGCGATCACATCATGCTGACCGATTGGGACGTGAAGGTAATCTTGGGTTGCAAGACCATCGTCAAGTAGCTGTGAAGAAGCGCGGGCTCCGGTGGTGGGCATCATAGGCGAAGGCGCGAGATGATCGCGATCAGGGAGCAACGCGAACGCGCTGCCTCAGGGCAGTCCGAGCTTGCTCCGCGCTTTGGCTCGCATGGCTTGGTGCAACGAAGAGGCGTAGTAGAAGAAGCTCGACACACTCCGGTTGCCGATGGCGAAGGTGAGCCGAATGCGAGCGCCTCCGTGGTTTACGATGCTGTCGAGGGGGAGCATGTCGACCACGGTCGAGACGGACTCGCCAGGTTGAAGGACGACGGCTGCAGCGTCTGCCGGTAGGGGGCGAGCCGACGGGTGCAATTCCGTGTTCTTCAGGTGGAGGACCACGAGGCTCTCGGACCACAGGATTCGTCGGGAGGCTCCCGTCCCGGTGCTGAGCAAATCGTCCAGCCTGGCTTGGGTTTGGCCAGTGTTGGTGAGCGTTATTTCGAAGCGACCATCGCCATAGGGGTTGCTGAATCTGATTGGCTTGGCGGGCGCGACCTGGCGAACGGACATGACGACGTCGTCAGGCACCTTGCTGCCGCGCCAAGGCGTATTGCAACGACCCGCGGGCGCTTTGGCGCCAAGCGAGGCGTGACACTTCAGTGCCGAATATGGCGAGACCAGCTTGCCAGCGACCACTTTCCAACCAACGGGCACCCGCGCGGCGTAGCGCGCTGTTGCCTCGAGCTGCGGGGACCACTGGTAGTCGATGAGCCCCACGTAGCGCGAGTCGGTCTTCTCGAGGTTCTCGTCGAGTCGACGCACACCGATGATGATCTTGTCTCCGACGCGCGGGATCTTGTTTTCATCCCGGGTGCTGTAGCTCACGAGCGCCGACGCCGGCAGCCGTCCCCGAAGGACTGTGGCGCCAGCCACCAGCTTGAACTGGCCAACATGGATGCCCGGATAGACTTCGAGAATGGTTTGATTGTGCAGACTGCCGACCGTGCCGACGGCGATGATGTCGCCGCGATTGAGGCGATGAAACGCGTCGACGTCGAGATTCATGGGCATGGCCATGGTGCTGCCTGCTTTTGGCAAGACAGGGCTGCTCGTCGTCGGGCCTGCAGTCGCTGAGCCAGTCGGCGGTGGGCTCAGCTCCGCGCTGTTGCTCGTGGTTGCGCCGTGCTTGCCTGCCTGACACGCGCTCATCAGCATGGCCGCCGCAAGTCCGAGAAATGCGCCGCCTCGTCTGCCCCTCGATTTCGATGCTTGTCGCTTGATCATGTACCAATGGACGCTCGAGCCGCCCCGGCAATCATCACCGTTGCGTCACGGTTTCGTTTTGCAGTGCTCGGCCTCCCGCGACTCAGGGCTTGACGCACCTGCCCTTGCTCGCTTTGCAATTGCCGCCCTGGACGCACCAGAGTGTGTTCTTGCAGTCTGCGTCGGTCAGGGCGACGCAGCGGCCACGTCGCGCTCGGCAACGGCCGGAGTCGCGGCACAGGCTCGTGCGCTTACAGTCGGCGTCTTTGCCAACATCGCAGCTACCTTTTCTGAGGCTGCACTTGCCGAAGCTCTCGCAGAACGAGCTCTTCTGGCAATCTGCTTGGCTCTTGGCCACGCACCCCTTCTTGCCGAAGCCGCAGCGACCAAACGAGCTGCACCAGTCGGTTCGGCGGCAGTCCGCGTCAGTAGCGATAACGCAGAGGTTGTTGCGAAAGCTGCACTTGCCCTCGCTCGAGCAAGCAGCCGTCTTGGCGCAGTCCGCGTCGCTTCCTTGACGGCAGCGACCGTCTCGGGCGACACATTCGCCGTGCGAGGCGCAAGCCTTCGAGCGCTTGCAGTTCGCATCGTCTGTGGCGATGCAGCGCGAGCCCTTGTTCGTACAAAGTCCGCGGTAGGAGCAGAGCCAGATTGCTTTGCAGGGCTTGTTGGTGACGGATGAGCTGGCCGAGGTGGAGGCGGCTGCGTGAGGAATCATCGGGCGCTCGGGCTCAATCTCGGTTTGCGGCTCTGCTCTCTCTGCGCATGCACTGATGATTGCCATCAGGACGACGAGGCATTGGATTCGCGCCATCATCTCACGCACCTATCGCCCTGCAGTCGGCAATGTCGTCTGCGTTTGCACTTGGAGGATTGAAGGCAGTGCTTTAGCGTCGTAGGCCCGCAGCCCTTGCCTTGTCGATATTCACAACGGCCGTTCCACCGGCACATGTTGGAGCGCTGACAGCCGTAGCTCGAGGCGATGTCACAGTTGCCGAATTTGGCGCTGCAGCGTCCGCCGCTGGCATCTTGGGGACCGCCACCTTTGCAGCCCCAAGACTGGCGGCAATCTGAATCGAGCACAGCAGCGCAGCGGTCCCCAACGAGCGTGCACAGCCCCTTGGCAATGCACGGCTCGGATTGCCAGCAGTCATGATGGGTTCCGGGTCCGCACTGAGCGCCTCGTGCGGAGCAGCGACCTTTTTCTCGACAGGCTTTCCGCGAGCGGCACAGGTCGTCCGTCACCGAGCAGCGCCCGTCGTGTTCGTTGCAGAGCCCCGCCACGTTGCACAGGGGACTCTGCTTGCATGCCGCTGCCGACGCCACACAAGCTCCGCCTTTGGCGCTGCATTGCTGCATCTGTTTGCAGAGCATCGAAGCGGCGCAATCGCTGTCCTTTGTTGCAGCGCAGCGCCCCTCCGCGTTTCGTGAGCAGCGCCCTGTCATGATGCACTCGGCCGAGGCGCTGCACACTCCAGTACTCGGTGGTTGGGCGGTGGCATCCATTGCAGGCCAAGTGCTGTAGCACCCCAGGTGGCCTGAGGAGGTTCCGGCACAGATTATCGAGCCATCTGCCGAGGCGCCGAGGGCGACAACGCTGCCACTGCCCATGGGGAGTTTGGCGTGCTGGCCACCATTGCGGCGATAGACGAAGAGTCCCGTCGCTCCGGCCGATGCAGAGAGCTTCCCATCGCCGACATAGCGGATGGTGGTCAGCCAGCCGCTCGCTGGGTACTCGCGCAGGCGTCTTCCGGTGCGGGCGTCGAGGGCCCATGCATTGGTTCCAAAGGTGAAGAGCTCCTTGCCATCTGGCGCAAATCCAGTGGCTTTGAGAGGGGAAGTTTTGCTCCACAGAACTTTTCTGGTTGTCAGATCGATGACCTCGAACGCCTTGCTCGTGGTGACTGCCAGTAGCGATTCGTCGGCCGACAGCGCGAGCGCCTTGATCTCGCTGGAGCGGGTCGTCTCGAAACGGGGCGTCCAGGTTCCGCGCGCTAGGACCTGGATCTTGCCTTTCTCGCCTCCAATGGCGATGGCGCCTGCCCGGATCGCCGCGGCGGCCACGGACATGTCGACTTGATGTTCCTCGACGATACGTATTGAAGGCTTGGAGCCAGTCCTCCCCAAGCGCGCCTGGACGATGGCGTAGTTGCAGGCGAAGGCGACGGTGTCGTGATCCACGAATTCCATCGCGCCCTTGGTTGAGAAGCAGGTCTTGGTCTCACTGAGGACGGAGCCGTCGTGGCGAGCATACAGCCGCAGCGCGTAGCTTTGGATGGCGACGACATCGCCCCAGGGCGCCACGGCGACGTTGTGGTTCCACTCCGAAAGATCCTTGTCCTCTTTGGTGAGCCAGGCGCGTCGAAGTGGTTGGGGAGGGGATCGGTCCGAGACAGGGACCGTCGCCCAGTCAGCGCCGACGAGCGCAGGCGCTGGCACGTAGCTGCTTGGTTTCAGCGGGACGTTGCGCACGCAGGCAACAGCCTTCCAGCCGCCGGCACAAATCAGTGCGCCGTCGCCCCAGCTACTGATGACGTC
>CAZRGL010000502.1:0-8329 GCA_964599485.1 uncultured Polyangiaceae bacterium | reverse complement strand
GCCCCCGCCGCCCGATCCGCTCCCCATGCCGACCGATCCGCTACCGCCGCCCCCTCCGCCACCGCCGCCGCCCGATCCACTGCCGCCACCGCCCGATCCGTTGCCGCATCCGTTCAAGCACTGACACGTCCATCAGGCTGCACCGTGCTCACGACGGGCGGGTGCGCCTTCAGTCTGCGGCTGCGCCGCTCTGTGTACCCTCAGGCCTTGGGTCAGTTGGTGATCGTGTCGAAGAACATGTCCGCGATCACCGAGTGACCTTTGGGGGTGGGGTGGATGCAGGTCAGGTCAAACCACAACTCGGCGCCAGGACCGAGGTAGCAAGTGCCCTCTTCTTCCCGCTGGTAGCCGTGACCGCAAAACTCCTCGAGCATGAAGATCATGTCGGCGCCGGTATCGACGGCGATGCTCATGTAGATCTCTTGGAGCTTCGCCACCGCCGTGGCCCCATGCAAGTAGTTGCCGCTCAAGCCGAGCAAGTTGGCGCCAGGGCATGAGCCGAGGTTGGCGGTGCCGTCGGAGTATTCATAGATGTTGGCAAAGACCACGAACACGCCGGCTGGGAATTTGGCCGGATCGTCGAAGAACCACTCGATGGCCTTGCGAAAACGGCCGCCAACCTTGTCAGCCTCTGCCATCGCTTCCTCTTGAGGCAAATCGTTGGAAGCCCACGAGAGGATATCGTTGCCCCCCAGGGTCATGACCACGAGCGTGCGTTTGGGCTCCGGCCCAGGAAAGCAATCTTCAATCTGCTTGTCACCTTCGAGCAGATCTTTGACGCGTGCACCATTGACGGCGCATTCGTCCACCTCGAGTCCCGGAAAGACGCCCTCGAGCTTGTCGGCCAGCTGGTTGCGATAGAACTGGGCCACGCCCGTCGGGAAGGTTCCCTCGGTCACCGAATCGCCGAGGAACACGAGCTTCTCGACGCCCTCGATGTCCTGGTGGTTGGTTCCCCGGCAGTGGCTCGCCACAATCGGATTGAACTGGTCGTAGTCAGGATCGAGGGGCCAATGGTGATCCTTGAAGCAGGCGGCTGCAGTCACGGGGCCGCCGCCAAGCCCGTTGCCACCGGTCGCCGTGCCTCCGGTCGTGCTCGTCCCCCCTTGCCCGCTTCCACCTGCTCCCGAGCTCGACGCTGTCGAACCTTGGGACACCACCGAGTCGCCGCAAGCGACGACGAAGCCCAACACCACCACCGCCAACATCACCTTCTGCGCACGCCACATGCCGCGCATTGTCTCATGAATGCTGGGTGTTGGTCAGCTAGGCGCTAGACGGCGATACCCGAGTAGGGGCACTTCTTCTTGATGGCTTCGACGTCACAACCATTGGGTGGCATGCAGTTGAACCATTCAGGGCAAGATGGGTCTTGCTCGCAACCGCAGCCGCACGCGTTTTGGAAACCGAAGGTGTTGGGCGGACAGCCATAATCGATGAGCTCGCACTCCTTTGGATCGAGACTCACGTACTTGCGATACCACTCCTTGTCAGGATTGCAATCGCAGGCCAGCTCGGTACAGCCGACAGAGCCATCTTCTTGGCAGGTACAGGTGTTGCAGCCGTCCACGGCTGGGAAGCTCTGCCCGGGTGAGTAGCTCTGGCCTGCGTACACACAGTCAGTCTCACAGTAGGCGTCAGTGCAACTGACGCCGCTTGAGGTGCAGGCGCATTGGTTGCAACCATCGCCAGCCGGGAAGGAATCGCCGACCTGGTAGCTCTCGCCGTTGTACTCGCAGTCATAACAATCCAGGAGCGTGCAAGCCACAGTCCCGTCCTGCATACAACTGCAGTCGTTACAGTCGTCCACATCCGGAAAGGAGTCGCCGACTTGATAGGTCTTACCGTTGTATTTGCATGTCGTTGGTGGCGGCGGTGGGCAGCCCATTTCGCTGCAGATCACGCCGTATTCCTCGGTGCACTCACAAGTATTGCAGCCGTCAGCAGAGGCGAACTTGTCACCGACTGAATAGTGGTTGCCGCCAGAGTCGCAGCCGCTACTGAAAACGACGACATCGTTTCCGCAGGCTGCCAGCGTCGAGCCAAGCAGCACCGTCGCGGTGAGCGCTATCGCGGTTCGGACCAAAAAGGTGATGCGAGTCAATTGTGTCTCCGATGTGCCAATCTGTGCCGGCAGCGCAGCCAGGATCTCGAATAGGGGGGTTCTAGCCAGATATAGCGGCATGGAAGAAAGAACCGTGCCAAACACATGGGCGTTATTTCGGATTGCAGCTGGCCATGTTGCGCTTGACCGAAGCTCGGCTCTTTTCTGGGAGCTTGGTGCTGAGCGCTTGGGCATACAGCTGCGCGGCCTCGGCGCACTTGCCTTCCTCCTCGAAGGCTGCAGCCTTGTTGGACAAGACCGTGCCGACATGGTGGTGGGAGGGGCCGACAACCTTGCGGAGCAGTGCGAGCGCTTGATCATAGGCCGCGTGGGCTTTGTCGAGCTGGCCCAGCGTTCGATAGACACCGCCGATGTTGTTGAGCGTGATACCCGTTGACGCCCGAGGCTGGTCGCCGTCGAGGGATCTGCGGATCTCGAGGGCTCGCTGGTAGAGCGCGAGCGCTTCTTTGGGGCGGCGTAACCGCCTTTGTGCCTGCCCCATGTTGGACAAGGTAACAGCAACGTTCACGCTCTCGTCGCCCTCTTCCTTGCGCATCAGCGCCAAGGCGCGCTCGTAATACTCGAGCGCTTTTTGATTGTTGCCCAACTTCGAGTGGGCGCCGCCGATGTTGTTGAGCGTCACGGCCACGCGCGCGTCGTGTTCGCCAAAGGCTCTGCGCTTGATGACCAGGGCTTGCTCGAGAAGCCGCAATGCCTCACGATGCTCGCCCAGATACAAATGGGTGGCGGCCATGGTGGTCAGTGTCGAACCGACCGCGGCATGCTCCGGCCCTAGCGTCTTGCGCTGGATGGCGAGGGCAAGCTGGTAGTGACGCAAAGCGGTGTGGTACTCGGCGAGCTTGCGCCAGACCACGCCGACCATTACGAGCGCGCGGGCCGTGCTTGGATGTCTGCTGCCGTAGCTGTCGCGATAAATTGCCAGCGCTTCCTTGTGCTTGGCAAGCGCTTGGCGGTGGTCCCCTTTGGACGTGAGGGTGATGCCAATGTTGGCGAGCGTTGCCGCGGTCAACGCGGGCGCTTCGCGATTGAGCTCGCGATCCATTTCCAGCGCTTGTTCGAACAGCAAGAGCGCTGCGCGATAACGGCGGCGCTTGCGCTCCACCAGGGCCAAGCCTTTGATGGCCCGTGCTTGCAGCCGTTTGATCGACGCGCTTCGGCTTTGCTCGAGAGCGCGCTGGTAACGTTGTTGCGCATCATCGTGACGTTTCTGATCGGAGCTCAAGCTTGCGTGGTTGAGCAGCGTCTCGATAGCGAGGCGCTTACTCTGGGCGCGCGCGGAGGCTTCGGCTGCGCGCGCGAGCGCTGCAGCAGCGCGCTTCCTGTCCTCGAATATCAGCGCCAGCTCGGCTTCAGCGTTACCCTGCTCGGCAGTCGTCACCAGGGCGCGGTCCGCGCCCACGTCGGCTTGATAGATTCCAGGCACGTCATCGAGCGCACACTTGACGAGCTTGCTCCGAACGAAGGCGACTGCAGAAAAGGCCCGACGGCTGACTGTCGGTTCGGCAATCTCCAGCGATCGCCAGGCTTCCGCTAGGCGAGGCCAAACAGCCTCAAAGCAGGCGCGGCGCCCGTCCCGCTCTGCTTGCTCGGCGCCGCTCTGCTCATCACCTCGGCACAGCGCGTGGCTGCGCTCTACCCATTCCTTGGTAGCGTCAGTCAGCGCCGCAAGGACCACATCGACGCCGCGGCTCTGGTCTTCGGCGTCGCGATCGAGCCCAGCGCCCTGGAGCAGCGCGAGGCGCACACGTGCGGTGCTCTCCTCGTCGTGGATGCGTGCAGCCCGCGCCGCGATATCGGTACAGGGGTCGGCCGCTGCAGGGTGCCGCAACAAGGTAGGCGGCGCATTGCAAGCTGCGACGACCAGGAGGACGAGCCAAATTGGATGCGTGCGTCTCATAGGATCACGAAGGCCTCGACGGGTTCGAGTCGAGGCCTTCGATCCTACTCTGTTGTCCCGCGAAGCGAGCACAACAGATGTCACCCTTGCGTCACTCGATCAGTAGTGCAAGCCGAGGGTGTAGTCGATACAGCTCGCCACAGAGCTCGTGACGCGCACCCAGGTGTGAGCGGAGTCGTCCGTGGTCCCTTTGCAGTTCACGAGCGGCGCGAGCTTGGCTCCGACAACGCAGCAGCCTGGATACTCGAGCCCCTTGCTCTTCATGATTTCTTCCGTCGATCCACTGGGACAGGTGATGGCGGTATCGCCGTCATCGCAGGAGAAGAACGCGCAGATTTCAGCCTCGACGGGCGCGTCCAACGAGAACGTTGGATTGGTCGCGCAACCAGGCGTGTCGGCCTCATCGAGCTCGTACCAGTCATGGTCGCTCCCGTCGCCGAAGGTACCCTTCGCCTCGACGGCATCGTCGTCACAATCAGTAATGGCACCAAAATCGATGGGCACAGCGTCGTTGGGCTCGAGGTCCTTTTGACTGCAGGTCGTACCCGTGTCCGTTGGCGTGTCAGAGGTCGTGGAGCTGCTCGTGGTCGTATCCGCAGTTCCACCTGTTCCTGTCGTGTTGTCTTGTCCGCCAGCTCCGGTTTCGTTGCCGGGTTGAAAGGACGGAGCCTCATCGGGCCCGCAAGCGGGCAACAACGCTGCAATCAGGATGACGCTGGCAATACCTAGGTTTCGTATGGTTCTGGGTTTCATGTTGGGTCCTCGATTGATGTCTCGTTCTTGGGGCGCAGCTCGCCCCAAGGTGCTGTTGATGGATGACGCGGGCACTTGAGGGTGGGTCGGCGACCCTCGGCGCAAACGTTCGGATGGCTGCGTGCTCGTGCACGATGCAGTCGCCGCAACGACAGGACGACTCAGAAGCTGAGCGTCATCGAGTAGTCCAAGCAGAAGTCACCAACGACGTGCGCCCCATGGGCGACGTAGACGTCAGCGGACTCACTCAAAGTCCCCTTGCACTGAAGCGTGGGGGATAGGAGCTTGGTGTTGGCACAGCAGCCTTGATACTGGTCCGCACCGTCTACGAGCACTTTGGCGATCGCGTCGGCAGGGCAAGTCACCTTGGTGGTTCCCTTGTCGCAGTCGAAATACATGCACACGTAGTTGTTGACCTCAGAGGTCAGCTTGGGCTCCATCACGCAGGCTGTGTCCTTGACGTGGACCTTGAACACATCGGTGTTGCTTCCTTCGACGAAGGTGCCCTTGACCGCTACGCTGTCCTTGTTGCAATCGGTGGTCTCGCCGAGGTCGACAGCCGCCGCGACAGTATCGTTGGGCTCCGCGTCGAGCTGGGTGCATGTCGAGCCGCCACCGCCGCTACCACCTGTGCCGCTCGATGACGAGCTGGAGGTGGAGCTCGAAGTGGAGCTGGAGGTGGAGCTCGAAGTAGAGCTGGACGATGAGCTGGATGTCGAGCCCGACGAAGAGCTCGACGAAGAGCTGGCCGAGCCGCCGCCGCTACCCGTATCGCAGGTCGGCAGGTTGGCCACGGAAGAGGGATCCGTAACGGTGCCGAGCACGCATTGAAGGGTCTGCTCGGGAATGGCCTGCTGGGCTAGCACGCCCTTGGCGCACTCGAAGAAGGTGGCCGCGCAGCCCAAACCCGTGGCGCATTCGGTCTTGAGCTGGTTGACCAAATCGTCACCGAGCGGCGCGATGATCTTGCCGGCGATGGCTGTGTCGTCGTCACCTTCACCGAAGAACTGTTCGACGCAGCCCGGCACGCCAAGCGCGCACTCCGAGCAAAACTGCTGGGCGAGATCTTGTTGTGCGGTGGTTGGCTCGAGGCTGCCAAGCGAGCTCGCCAAGCAAGCCGTTGGAGATGTTCCTGCGTCGATGCAACCAATCATGGCCGACAGATAAGGCTCGCTCATCAACCCGACGACGCCGCTGCAATCAGCGAGCAAAGCGTCGTCGCAGGGAGTCATCGCACCGCACTGCTGCATGTAGTCGCCCATCGACTCGCAGGTCTGCTCGGCGGTAGACAGCGTCGGTTGCGTGTCGGTCTGCTTGTCACCAGACGGCGTGGGGTCATCACCAGAGCAGGCGATGAGTGCGCCCATCGCTGCGAAGCTCGCGGCGATCAGCCAGCTACGATTTGTGAGCCTACGGCTGCGGGTCGTGGACTTTCGGGGCGATTTCTTGTTGGTTCGGGTCATCTGCGTCCTCCTGGTTGAGTGCCCACCGCAACAGCCGTGCCGGGACTGTCCACTGGCGCTGCGAGCTCGACACTCAGCCTCGAAATCCCGTGATTTCAGGCACCTGACCTGGCTCACGGAGCGACGATTTCCCGTTGTGCGAAGTGTGCGCTACAACATCGCTTGTGTGGATCGTGCGGCCGCGCCAAGCCGCCGCACAGCCCGCACTACCGGGCATGAGCATCAAAGACGACGAAACGCTACGCGAGCAGCCGCTGCCATGGCGGCGGCGGGATCCGGTCAGTGAGCATACCGACCTGGCACTGGTGATCGCTTGGTCACTCGACGAACCGTTGCGGGTAGGTGAGGTCGCCTTCATTCCTGAGGACGGTCTCGACTGGGTACTGGGCAGAGGCCGCGAGCTCGACAATCAGCCTCGGGTGCTCTTCGGCCGCCTGCGTCCTGGCCCTTTCCGGCCGTCGCCGCCCCTGGCGGGCCGCGGAATCTCGCGCAACCAGCTCCTCATCCGCGCCCAAGACGACTTTCTCGATGTGGAGCAGACCGGCCGCTGCAGCATGAGCATCAATGGTGAGCCGACGCGCGGCGGACAGCTGCGCGTAGGCGACACGCTCTTGCTTACCAATCAGCTCCTGCTGCTGTGCGTCAGCTGCCCGCAACAAATGCCAGCCGGCCCGCCGTTGCATCCATTCGGGGAGCCGGACGACCAGCAGATTGTCGGCGAGAGCCCCACCAGCTGGCAGCTACGTTCAGAGATCGCGTTTGCCGCAGGCTCCGAAGCTCACGTCTTGATTCTCGGACAAAGTGGAACGGGCAAAGAGCTCGCAGCGCGGGCCGTGCACATGATGTCCAAGCGCCGCAAGCGACCGCTGGTGGCGCGTAGCGCAGCGACCTTTCCGTCCACCCTGGTGGATGCTGAGCTATTCGGAAATGCGCGAGATTATCCGAATCCGGGCATGCCGGAGCGACCTGGCCTCGTCGGCGAGGCAGATGGCTCGACCTTGTTCTTGGACGAAATTGGCGAAATGCCCGTGGAAGCTCAAGCGCATCTGCTGCGGGTGCTCGACGAGGGCGAATACCAGCGACTCGGCGAAACAGGCACGCGTCGCAGTGACTTTCGGCTGGTGGCTGCAACCAACCGTGATGCCTCTCAGTTAAAGCACGATCTGCTCGCTCGGCTACGCTTGCGCATCGCCATCCCGCCGCTCGACGAACGGCGCCAGGACATTCCTCTGCTGGCGACGCACCTGCTCCGCGCCAACGCGCGCAGCACACCTGCGCTGGGCCGTTTCTTTCAAGAATCCGACCAGGGCTCCGTTGCCAGAATGGACCCCCTCCTGGTCGACCACTTGCTGCGCCGGGACTACCCCCTGAACATTCGCGACTTGGACAGCGCGCTGTGGACGGCCATCGCCGGAAGCCGCGGCGAGCTCATCGAGATGACCGCTAGGCTCGGCGCTGGCTCATTCGTCCCGCCCGATTCCGGGGGGCCGACGCCAAGTGTCACGCCAGAGCAAATCGAAGAGGCGCTGCTCGAGCACCGCGGTAACATCAGCGCCGCCTACAAATCGCTGGGATTGCCGAGTCGCTACGCCCTGTACCGCTTGATCAAGGCACATGGGCTCGAAGGAGCGACCCGCCATCGTCCAGCCGAGCCAACGGCCGATGAGATCCAATCCTGCCTCACCGAACACGACGGCAACGTGAACCAAGCCGCCAGCGCCCTCGGCCTGAAGAACCGCTACGCGCTGTACCGACTGATGAAGAAGCACGGCATCGAGCGCCCGCAATGAGGTCAGCTGGTCCAAACCTTGGACAGATCTCAGTCCTCGAGCATGTGCGGGTTGTGCACAGCCACTGGCACAGCCTTTGCGTGGAGCGACAGCATGGTCCCGCCAATCCCCGTGGCGCTGGTGCTACTCGTTCTGACCAGCTCCGGCGCGCTCGAGCCGGCCACACTACGCGAAAGCGCCGCGCGACAGCTATATGTCCAAGGCTACGCACTGTGGCAGCGTGGAGACAAACACGAAGCCTGCACCAAGTTGGAGCGTAGCAACCAGCTGCACGAGTCCATCGGCAGCCGCTTGAACGTGG
>CAZRGL010000501.1:0-8355 GCA_964599485.1 uncultured Polyangiaceae bacterium | reverse complement strand
ACCCTCTATCATTCGTTCAGGTCACCACGCCTGAAGCACTTCTTCAAAGGGCTCGACCACGCCGCCATCTTCCTGCTCACGGTTGGCGCGCGCTGGACGGAAGTCGTGCAATACGGCGACCACGAAGAGGTCGTCGAACGCTACGAGGAAGTCGACTCGATGGTGGTGGGTCGCAGCCTGATCCTGCAAACAGCCGAGGGCAAGGTACTGATCCCGCGACGCGACCTGGTGCTGGTGTTCCCAGAGCGACCCGGAGCCGGCGACGTGCATCCCATCAGCCGTCCGCTGCCCCCTGGTCTGATGGGCGCGATGACCCACCCGCGCATGAGCGGCGCGATTGCCTGTTTCGGCGAGGTGGCGCTGTCGGCCGGTGACCAAGTCCTGCTCGACGCCATGGTGGCCCCAATGAGCGAGGCAGAGCGGCGCGAGCAGAAAGTCGACGCACAATGGACCGCCCGTCCCGATCTCGGAGTGGTGAAACTGCACGATGAATCGATGGCCCAATTCCGGCGCGGCTTTCCCATCGGCTGGGTGATAGGAATCGTCTTGAGCGTGATCGCGGTGGTGATCTGGTTGATGAGGTGAGCGGATGGGAACCAGGTTCAAGCCGGCAGCCCGCCAAGCGACCCCGCTCCAATGATCTGGCGACGCCTTGAGGGCGAGACAGGAATGACGCAGCTGGTTGGCGCGTTGCCGTTGCACGAGGTGTCTGTGACGGTCTCCTACTCACGCGTCGCTTTGGTGCTCGGTTGTCTCTCGATCGCGAGCTGCGGGCCGCCATCGGGCGCTGCGCGGACGGTAACTCAACCAGCCTCGACCGGATCTGCTACAGCAGCGCCGGCATCCGCAGCCGTAACAGCCAGCACAGCGGCGGCTCACCCACCGAACGCAGGGCGGCCCTTCGCGCGTTGCGGTGAGAGCAGCCAGTCCTGCTTTTTTGAGGGAATCATTCGCGCCGTGCGGCCCATGCGTGCGGCCCTCGCCCCGTCCAGCCAGTTTCAGTTCAGCGGCGTCAGGTTGCACCTCGAGCCGGTCAGCACACCATGCCAGACGACCGAGCTCGGCGCCGCTGTTGGCTCGATGGAGGTTGGCCCGGTCGAGCGGCGCTTCGGGCAGAAATCAAACGACGTCTTCTTCGCGCTGCCGGATTCGACATCGTTCCCAGCACAGATCGGCGACCACATTTGCGGTGTGATCTACCGCTATTCGCTTGGCTACGATCCTGGCAGCGCAGCGGTCGTTTTTGACGCCAGCGGCAAGCTGCTCGTCGCGTTTTCGGATGCGATGCCCCGCACACGAGCCGCCCTGCCAGGCTGGAGCTTCACGGCAGGACCCGAGCGCAGCCGGCAACAGCGAGATGAGGACTACTGGCACATTGCCCATGATGTGGAGGTCGAGAGCGGGGGCGCCATGTTGGTCCTCGAGCCGAGCTCGACCGCGCAGCTCCAAGCACCGGGCGGCGACTTCTTGGTTTCTGCCATGGCTTATCGAACCAAGGGTCGGTTGCCACCTTGGATGAGCTGGCTGCAAAAGTCCGGGTATGGGTTTGTCATCGTGCGCATACCACGATGATGGGACGCACACGTGTTGACGAGACCCGCAACGATGTGTCATACCTTTCAAACGATGACTTCATTGCGCCATCACCACCATCATCATCCCATCGGGCCGGTGGTGTTGTAGCGCGCTGAAGCACTCTGCATGAAACAACCGCCGGCCTTGAGCCGGCGTCGTCGTTTTGTGGGTTACAAAGGGCGCGCGTTGGCTCTCAGGTCGTTGACCAAGAGGACCTCCGATGTCAGCCAACCTTGCAACCTCTGTCGCTCGCGGCGGACTTGCGCTCGCCACGCGTAACGGCTCGCCCACCCCTCGTCTCAAGCTCGCGCTCCCCAAAGGACGCATGCACAGCGGCGTGCTGCGGCTGCTCGACGAAGCAGGCATCGAGCTGCGCGTCAAGGAGCGTAGTTATCGGCCGGTGGTCACGCTCCCAAATGTGGATACCAAGGTGCTCAAGCCGCAAAACATCGTCGAGATGCTCCACCTCGGCTCGCGTGATCTCGGCTTCGCCGGTGCCGATTGGGCCGACGAGCTCGAAGCTGACGTGGTGGAGTTGCTCGACACCAAGCTCGATCCGGTGCGCATCGTTGCTGCGGCGCCCGAAGCGATCCTGGATGGCCAACAATTGCCTCGTCGCCGCCTGGTGATCGCTTCGGAGTATCAGCGACTCACCCGCAATTGGATCGATCGCACGGGCCTGGACGCCGTCTTCGTGCGTTCCTACGGAGCCACCGAGGTGTTTCCACCGGAAGACGCCGACTGCATCGTGGACAACACCGCCACGGGGGCAACGCTGCGTGAGAACGGTCTCTTCATCGTGGACGAGATCATGCGCTCGTCCACGCGCTTGTATGCCAATGCGCGAGCGCTCGACGACGCTGACAAACGAGCCGCCATCGAGTCCGTCGTGCTGCTTCTGCGCTCCGTGGTGCAGGCGCGACAGCGCGTCATGGTCGAAATCAACGTGCCTGCAAGTGCCCTCGACCAGGTCATCGAAGTGCTGCCGTGTATGCGCAAGCCCACCATTGCCCGATTGCTCGGTGACGATGGCTTCGCCGTGAAAGCCGCCGTGCCGCGGCAGTTGCTCGTGAGCCTGATCCCCGAGCTGAAGGCGCGCGGCGGCAGCGACATCGTGGTCTCCAAGCTGGCCCAAATCGTGGTGTGAGGAACAGACCATGCTCGACAGATGCATCACGCCCAACCCTGCCCTTGGTCAGCTCACGCCCAACCCTGCTCTTGGTCAGCTCCAACCCTACGCTGTGGTAGCTCACGGCGCGCCCATCGACCTCAAGCTCGACGGCAACGAAGGGGCTGTGCCCTGCGATGAGCTGCTGACAGCGCTATCCCAGCGCAGCGTAGAGCTGTTGCGCTGCTATCCCGACGCAAGTGACTTGCAGCTGCTGGCCGCCCAACACTTCGACCTGCCCGCCGATCAGGTGCTGATAACGAGCGGGGTCGACGACGCGCTCGACCGGGCTTGCCGGGCCCTGCTCGGTCCGGGTCGGACACTGGTCATGCCGGTGCCAACCTTCGAGATGTTGCCACGCTACGCACAGCTGAGCGGCGCTCGAATAGTGCCGGTGCCTTGGCCAAACGGCCCTTACCCTGTCGAGCAAGTGCTCGCGGCCGTCGACGCCACGACTGCGGCCATCGCCGTCGTCAGCCCGAACAACCCGACGGGCGCTGTCGCTTGCGCAGCCGACCTAGCCAGCTTGGCGGCTGCCGCTCCCAATGCGGCCTTACTGGTCGATCTCGCGTACGGCGAGTTCGCCGACGAGGATCTGACACAGACGGCGTTGTCGTTGCCCAACACCATCGTGTTTCGCACGCTTTCCAAAGCCTGGGGCTTGGCGGGCCTGAGGGTGGGCTTTGCACTCGGCCCGCGAAGGCTGCTCGAGTGGCTTTCCGCCGCCGGCAATCCCTACGCCGTGTCTGGCCCTTCTTTGGCGCTGGCCGCCCGCCAACTCAGCGATGGGGGCAAACGTGTCGAGGCCTATGTCGGCACGGTGCGACGCGAGCGACGAGCGTTGCGCGCTCTGATGGCGGAGCTGAACATCTCGTGTTGGCCTTCGCAAGCCAACTTCGTGCTCTGCGCCCCGTCGCGTCCGAGCTGGCTACGTGACGGCTTGGCGGGACTCGGCATCGCGGTGCGCGGCTGGCCAACCAGCGACGAGCAGCGCGGGGGCATGGTGCGCATCAGCTGCCCTGGGTGCGAGGCTGGCCTGGCTCGCTTAGAGCAGGGCATCCGCGCGGTCACGCGCCCTGAGGCTCTGTTGCTGGACATGGATGGAGTGCTCGCAGACGTGTCGGACTCGTACCGCCGCGCGATTATCGAGACTGCAGCCAGCTACGGCATCGTGGTGAGCGACAACGACGTGGCGCGCGCCAAAGCTCGGGGGAACGCCAACAACGATTGGCTGCTCACCCAGAAGCTGCTGGCTGAGCGCGGCCGCAAAACCGACCTGCCTGAGGTGCGCCAGCGCTTCGAGACTCTGTACCAAGGCTCAGAGGGGCAAGCGGGACTGTACGAATCCGAGCGTCTGCTCTGCGCGCGCGCAACACTCGAAGGACTGGCAGCGCGCCTTGCGCTGGGAATTGTGACGGGCAGACCTCGCATTGACGCAGAGCGTTTTCTGGACCGCTGCGGCATCAGCGCGCTCTTCCGTTGCGTTGTGTGCATGGAGGATGCAGCGGCAAAACCAAGCGCCGAGCCGGTTCGTTTGGCGTTGCAGAAGCTAGGCGCCCGCAGCGCGTGGATGGTGGGCGACACGCCCGACGATCTGCGTGCAGCTCGGACAGCTGGCGTGGTCCCCATCGGGATTCGCTTCGCTGACAGCGACACCGACGCCTTGGTCAGCGCTGGCGCCGCCAGAGTGCTGGCATCACTAGAGCAACTGCAGGAGCTATTGCCATGAATACCATCGTCGAAAACAGCCCGCGCCGCGCCAGAATAGAGCGCAGAACCAACGAAACAGAGATCGCATTGCAGTTGAGCCTCGATGGCACGGGGATCGCCGACGTCGACACCGGTATTGGGTTTCTCGACCACATGCTTTGTTGCCTGAGCAAGCACGCGCGTTTCGATCTGAGCTTGCGCTGCAAGGGCGACCTGCAGATCGACGGGCACCACACCAGCGAAGACTGCGCTTTGGTGCTGGGGCAAGCCATCGACTCCGCTCTCGGAGAGCGGCGCGGCATCGAGCGCTTCGGCTACGCCTATGCGCCCCTCGACGAAGCATTGGCGCGCGCGGTGGTCGATCTGTCCGGGCGCTCCTGGTGCGAGATCGAGCTCGGCCTGCGCCGCCCCTCGATCGGCACGATGGCCTGTGAGGACATCGGTCACTTCTTGCAGTCACTGGCAAGCACCATGCGAGGCGCCTTGCACCTCGACGTGCTGCGTGGAGGCAACGACCACCACCGCGCAGAGGCGAGCTTCAAAGCTCTGGCTCTGGCGTTGCGTGCTGCGGCGAGCCAGGACGGCAACGGTCGCATCGCGAGCACCAAAGGAACACTGACATGAGCGCGCTGGTGGTAATCGACACGGCGACGGCGAACCTGGCCTCGATGGTGGCTGCGCTGCGCCGGCTGGACGTAGAAGCAGCGGTGAGCACCTGTCCCGAGCGGGTTCGCGACGCGGATTGGGTGGTATTGCCCGGTGTCGGCGCCTTCGCCGCGGGCATGGATCGCTTGCAGCGTTGCGGGTTGATTCAGCCGCTGTGCGAACGCATCGAGAGCGGCCGGCCGACCTTGGCCGTATGCCTGGGACTTCAACTGCTGTGCGCCGCCAGCGAAGAGAGCCCCGGTTTGGCGGGTCTGGGCGTTCTGTCGCAGACGGCGCGGCGCTTCACGCCCGCCCGAGATCTTTGTGTTCCGCAGCTCGGCTGGAACCTGGTGCAGCCGCAGCAAGGCTGCTCGCTGTTGCGACCGGGCTACGCGTACTACGCCAACTCCTATCGGCTCGAGCAGATCCCTAGCGGCTGGCGCGGCGCGACCAGCTGTCACGGCGGCTCCTTCGTGGCTGCTTTGCAGCGGGCCGGCGTGTTGGCTTGCCAGTTCCACCCAGAGTTGAGCGGCGCTTGGGGACAAGCCCTGCTCAAACGATGGCTCAAAAGCGCAAAAGCAGGTGCGTCATGTTGACGACGCGTGTCATCCCCTGCCTGGACGTCGACGGCGGCCGGGTGGTCAAAGGCGTGCGCTTCTCGAGCTTGCGCGACGCCGGCGATCCGGCCCAGCGCGCCGCAGACTACGAATCACAGGGCGCCGACGAGCTGGTGGTGTTGGACGTCTCAGCTACCCCACAACGGCGGAGCAGCGCCACCGAAACGGTCCGAGGTGTGCGCGCCGTATTGGGAATCCCGCTCACCGTGGGCGGCGGTGTGCGGCGGGTGCAAGACGCTGACCGACTCTTGCAAGCTGGTGCCGACAAGATCGCGGTCAACACCGCGGCTGCCCGCGATCCCGGACTGCTCGACCAGCTGGCGGCCCGTTTCGGCAGTCAGTGCGTTGTCCTGGCCCTCGATGCGGCGAGACGCCGCGAAGCTGACGGCTGGGAGCTGGTCATCGAATCGGGGCGCACACGGACCGGGCGAGACGCCATCGCGTGGGCTCGCGAAGCATGCGATCGAGGCGCGGGCGAGATCGTGCTGACGAGCTGGGATCGTGATGGCACACGCAGCGGCTACGACTGCGACTTGATCGCCGCGGCGAGCCGAGCGGTCACCGTGCCTGTTGTCGCTTCGGGTGGTGCCGCTTGCGCAGCCCACTTGGTCGAAGCGACCCAAGCGGGAGCGAGCGCGGTGCTCGCTGCCTCGATTCTTCACGACGGCGACACCACCGTAGGACAGCTCAAAGAAGCACTGTCTGCCGCTGGCCAAGAGGTGCGGTGGTCGGGGCCACAGAAGGACAGGTCATGAACACTACGACGCTACGACGCATTGACCCTGCACAACTCGAGGGAACCATCGACGCGCATCAAGCCGTTGACGCCACGACCCTGCGCGAGGCAGAGCGCATCGTGGACGCAGTGCGCGACGGCGGTGATGCGGCGCTTCGACACTATGGGGAACGATTCGACGCGCTCGTCGCCGGGGCGCCGTCTCTGATCGGCCGCGAGAGGCTCGATGAAGCCTTGGCGGGGCTCGGAGCCGAGCAACAGGCGCTGCTCACCCGCACCGCTGAGCGCATTCGCCGTTTCGCTGAAGCCCAGAAACAGTGCTTACGCCCACTCGAAGTGGTGATCGCCGGTGGGCGAGCCGGCCACAACATCAGCCCGCTACAGCGCGCCGGTTGTTATGCGCCTGGTGGCGGCTATCCCTTGCCTTCGAGCGTGCTCATGACGGCGGTGACCGCGCGGGTGGCAGGCGTGGAACAAGTCTGGGTCGCCAGTCCTAGGCCCACCCAGGCCACCCTCGCTGCTGCGGCAGTCGCCGGCGCCGATGGCTTGCTCGCTTGTGGCGGCGCGCAAGCTATCGCGGCGCTTGCTTACGGCACCGAGAGCGTGCCGGCGGTGGATATCATCGTTGGCCCGGGCAATCGCTGGGTCACGGCCGCCAAGAAGCTCGTGGCTGGGCAGGTGGCCATCGACATGCTCGCGGGGCCCAGCGAGTTGGTGGTGCTTGCCGACGCCAGCGCGGACCCTGCGCTCATCGCCGCCGACTTGCTTGCCCAAGCTGAGCATGCCGACGACGCGCTGGTGGCGGTCATCAGTTGCGATCCGAACCTGCTCGACGCCGTCGACGGCGCCCTCTGCAATCAACTTACGGACTTGCCAACGGCGAAGGCAGCCGCCCAGGCCATCGCTCGTGGTCTCGCCGTCAGCTGCGGGTCTTTATCTGAAGCCGCGCAGTTGTGTGACCGCATCGCGCCTGAGCACTTGCAGCTCATGGTCGCCGAGCCCGAACAGCTCGCCACGCGCGTGCGTCACTATGGCGCGCTGTTCATTGGAGCCGGCAGCGCCGAGGCGTTGGGTGACTATGGCGCCGGACCCAATCACGTGCTGCCCACCGGTCGGACAGCCCGCCACACCGGTGGCTTGTCGGTGCTGTCCTTCTTGCGGGTGCGAACCTGGATGCAAATCGATGAGCCAGAGGCGGCCGAGCAACTGCGCCAAGACGCGGCTGCCCTGGCTCGACTCGAAGGCCTCGAAGCCCATGCCCGCGCGGCCGAAGCGCGATAGCCTTCACGCAGCATGGGGATATCGGATACGCTTCTCGATGTCATGAACAACTGCTGCGCCTCTTCGTTGGCCGTCATCCTCTTCGTTGCTGGCTGTGCATCCATGCCGGCAACCACTCCGAGCGACTGCACCCAAGCGAGCTCACCGGCGAGCGAGCCTGCCGCCGCGCTACCTGACGCTTTCGACAGCAGCCAGGTGCTCTACGATTCCGCCGGGCGCCCACACCTGCTCGAATACGACACTTCCGAGCCCCGCTCGCTGGCTGCCGACTCAGCCTCCCGCTTCGAAACGCAATCGATCGGCCCCACCCACAAGCGCCCCGCGGCGCGACCTCGGCGGGTAGGACGCCGGGACATCAAGCTGCACCACGCGCGCTTGGACAACGCCTTCCGCTTGCTGGCCAACGTGGGCAAGTTCAACTTGGTCGTGCAAGGTGACTTCACCAAGACGGTCTCGCTGGCGCTACGTCGCGTCGAGCCCTACGACGCACTGTTGGCCTTGGCCCAATCCAACCAAGCCCGCGTCGAGCTACGCGACAACATCGTGGTCGTGGCCCATGCGGGCCAGAAGAACGACTAGCGATTGGCTGGGCTGGGCTGGGCTGGACTGGGCTGGGCTGGACT
>CAZRGL010000500.1:7404-8363 GCA_964599485.1 uncultured Polyangiaceae bacterium | reverse complement strand
ACAGGGCGGCTCGGCACAGGGCGGCTCGGGAGAGGCTGGCAATGTTGCGCATGGTGGCAGCGAGGCCCAAGGCGGAGGCCCTTCGGAAGGCGGCTCGTCTAGCTCGTCGCCGCCAGCGGGCAATCCTGCCACAGAGGCCTCAGGTAGCTGCGGCTGTCGGGTCGTCGGCCATTCACGGCCTGGCCATAGCGGGTTAGGACTGCTTGTCGTGGCACTGGCTGTCCTGTTGCGACGCCGCTCGAAGAGTGAGCAGAGCATGCTCTGACCCACCAAGCGTGCTATGTGGCCCGCGCTGACATGAGCCGGACCCCTGCAGCACATCCGTACGCCGACTTCCTCGTGCGAGTTGAAAAACCTGCCCGCTATTCAGGTGGGGAAGTCGGCGCCGTGCACAAAGATTGGTCCAGCGTGCAGGCGCGTATCTGCCTCGCTTTTCCCGATGTGTACGACGTCGGGATGAGCCATCTGGGCTACAAGATCCTCTACGACATCCTCAACAAGGATGGGCGCACCCTCGCAGAACGCGCCTATTGCCCATGGCTCGATGTCGAGGCAGAGCTCCGCAAGCGCGGCTTGCCGCTGGTGTCGCTCGAGAGCTACCGGCCGCTGAGCGATTTCGACGTCGTCGGCTTCTCACTGCAGTTCGAGCTGACCTACAGCAATGTGCTGACCATGCTCGATCTGGGCGGCATCTCGCTACGCAGCGTGGAGCGCGGCGAGGATGAGCCCCTGGTCCTCGCTGGTGGCCCCGTCGCCACCCATCCCGAGCCGGTTGCGCCTTTCTTCGATGCCATCGTCATCGGTCACGGTGAGGCCAAGCTGAGCGAAGTGGCGCTTTGTTGGACCGCGGCGAGAGCCGAAGGGCTGAGCCGACGCGAGCGCTTGCGCCGGCTCGTGGATCTAGGGGCCGTGTACGTTCCCTCTCTCTACGAGGTCCAAACCGCGCCAGCGACGGGCCC
>CAZRGL010000500.1:2021-7394 GCA_964599485.1 uncultured Polyangiaceae bacterium | reverse complement strand
ACCGCGCAGTAGTGGATTTGCGGGACTTTCCCTTTCCGGCCGCTGGGCCCACCGGCGGGCCCGAAGCGATCTTCGAGCGGACCTCTATCGAGATCGCCCGCGGCTGCACCGAGGGCTGTCGCTTCTGCCAGGCGGGCATGATCTACCGCCCGGTCCAAGAACGCGCTCCCGAACAGATCATCGAGGGGGTGGCGGGCTCGCTAGCGAGCACTGGCAACGACGAAGTGGCGCTCACGGCTCTGTCACCTGCCGACGTGTCCTTCATCCATCCGCTCATCGAGACCTTGGCGCCCAAGCTCGCCGCCGAGCGGGTCTCGCTCGGGATCTCCTCGCTGCGTGCTTATGGGCTCGCCCCTCAGTTGCTCGACGAGCTGAAGCGCGTCCGCGCAGCAGGCCTCACATTCGCTCCAGAGGCCGGCACCCAGCGCTTGCGTGACGTCATCAACAAGAACATCACCGAAGAGCAGCTGCAGCAGACCGCCGATCAGGTGTTCGCGCGAGGTTTCCAGCGCATCAAGCTGTACTTCATGCTGGGCTTGCCCACAGAGCGTGACGAGGACTTGGAGGGAATCGTGCAAACCAGCCGCGATACGGCCCTCATCGGCAAGCGCGCTATCGGTTACCGCGCTCAGCTGACCGTGAGCGTATCGACGCACGTCCCCAAGCCGCACACCCCGTTTCAATGGGCCGGCATGGACTCGCTGGAAGAAATCAGGCGCAAGCAGGAGCTGCTCAGAAGTGGTCTGGGCGGCGGGCGCCAGCTGAAGCTCCGCATGCACGATCCATCAGGCAGCATGCTCGAGGCGGTCATGGCGCGTGGCGATCGACGCTTGGCTCCGGTCATCGAGCGGGCCTGGCGCCGCGGCGCTCGTTTCGATTCGTGGGACGAATGCGCCGATTTGGACCGCTGGCGTGAAGCGCTAGCGCACTTCGATCTCGATCCGAACGCCTACTTGGCCGCGCTGCCCGTCGAGGCCCGACTGCCGTGGAGCCACATCGACGTTGGCCTGCGCGAAGGTTTCTTGGCTACCGAGTACCGCCGCGCGCTGCGTGATCAAGCCAGTCCCCCGTGCGCCAAGCCAGCAGGCAGCCTCAGTCATCCGCCGAGCCCAAGCCAAGCCGAGGCCGAGACGCGCAAGCTCGTCTGCTACCAGTGCGGCGTCGAATGCGACATGGACCAGATGCGAGCGCAACGCTTGGCGCATCTGTGTCGCCTCGAAGGGCCGCGCCAGGAGGCGCAGCGTTCTCAACCCGAAGCGTCGACTCCAGACAGCACTGCGGATGGAGCACACGGCCGCGCTCGACCGCAACCCCCCGGCAGCGATCCCAAAGCTGGCCATCGCTATCGTTTTCGCTTCCTCAAGGCAGGCGCCGCGGCCCTGCTGGGGCATTTGGATTTGGTGCGCGAGCTGCCCCGCATCTTCAGACGACTCGGTGAGCCGCTCATGTACACCGGTGGTTTTCACCCCAAGCCCAAGATGGCCCTCTCACCAGCCCTCTCGCTCGGCGTGGTCGGTCTGGACGAGCACATCGATTTGCGACTCGCGAACCGTTTCGAAGAAGCTGCTCTGCCCCAGTTGCTCGAGCGCATGAACGCCGCGAGCCCGACTGGGTTGGACTTTCTCGAGGCGATTGCTCTGCCTGAGGGCGCAGACGCAGTGTCCAAAGAGATCGTCGCGGCGCGCTGCTTGCTCGGCTTCGCGCCCGAGCAGGTGACCGCTGTCGCCCCCGAAGCGCACGCGCCCCTATCCTGGCTCGCACAGCGTTGCCAAGAAGTACTGGCCACCGACCATGTCGTGGTGCGGCGCAAGCGCAAGAAGGGCATACGCGAGGTGGACATTCGCGCCTTCATCCGTACCGTCGAGGTCGCCAGCGGTGAGACTGACGAGCTCCTCAGAAGGGCCGGCATGCCAAAGGATCTACTTTGGATCGATGCGCTGGTGAGCCTCAGCAACGAAGGCTCGGTTCGGCTTCCTGAGCTGGCCGCTCTGCTGCTCGGACTCCCCATTGGCGGGGCGGATGGGCCGCCGCCATATCGAGCCGTCCGCGCCGCGCTGCTGTGCGATGACGGTGCCGGTCTGATTTCCCCCATCAAAGCGGCCGAGCAAAACTGAGCACGCATTTGCGATGAGCGCTGCGACCAAGAAGCTCGAGCTCTTCCACGCTAGCTGATCAATTTGGTGTTTGGCTGCTCAGCCCATTAGCTCTTTGGTGAGCGAATCGGTGTTGGGGAAGTAGGTCTGGGGTGCAATACCCATCAGGTCGAGCACGGTGGCGAGGATCTGCCTGGTGCCGTAGATGGGCGACGAGCCCTTGGGCGAGCCGTCGCTGCCAATCTGGCCGAGGACCTTCTTTCCGGGCAGGCCGCCGCCGATGATCGGGATGCATTGGAACGAAGTTTTGTCCTCGTTGGGGCGCTCGTCCGAGCCGCCACCGCCATTGAAGCCGCTACCTTGGCTCCAATTGCCACGTCCGAAGTCGGTCAGCACAGTAATGACGGTCGTGTCGAGCAACGTGAGGCCATCGACGATTGGGTCCGGAATGTTCGACAGGTTGGCGATCAGTCCAGCGATTGCCTTGCCCACGTTCTTTGCTGCAATGGGCAGATTGGTGACCTCGTTGGAATGAAAATCGAAGTTGGTGTCAGACGATAGGGTTATGCCGGCGCAGCCGAGCTGCCTGAGCCGTAGCGCAAGCATGGCCTTGGCGCCCATGTCGTTGCCGTCGCCCGCATCGTCGATGCCGAACATGGGTCGCAAGTCAGCATTGGCGACCGGCAAGCCTGTGTCGAGATAGGTGCCCATCGACGAGTCACTGGTGATGTTGAGGGCATCGTCGTTGAGTTGGGCGGCTATCTTGGCGGCCTTCTTCTGGAAGAAGGGGATGTCTTCGGGCTCGCTGTACTTGGTTTCACGATGGTAAGCGTCCTGTAGCTCGTAGCGGTATGCTTCGAGTCGCGCGCGCTCGACCCCGGAGACCTGGGTAGACTTGAAGGCGTCGGTGATGTCTTCGATGTTGGTGGCTGCGTTTATCTTGATGGGGGCAAAGGTGCTGGAGATCTCGCTGCCGATGTTGGTGGTGGGTGTGTCATTGCCGATGTTGACACAAGGGATCTCGCGGAACGAGAACGCATGGTTGATCAACGACAGAATCCCCGGCTTGTCCTCATCAGGAGTGAAGCCCGTGCAGGCCACGGCGCGACCATTGCCGTGGATGCTGGTGCGGTTGTGGTGCTGCGCGGTGGCTATCAAATTGAGGTGCTTGTTGATGTCGGGCAGATCGAGGCCCGTGCCGCTCATGGTCAGATCGGGTAGCTCCACGGGCATTCCAGTCAGCTGACCAAAAGGGTTGGTTCCGCCGCCGACACGGCCATTGAACATGGCTTGGGTGCGTGCGCCGCCGTTGAGCACCAGAAAGATGGCGCCCACCGACAGGCCGATGTCGCCGGAGCCGGCGAGGGCCGCAGGCCTGCGTACGAAGAATGAGCCGAGGCCGGAGGTGGCCGCCAGGCCAACAGCTGCGCCCGATGCACCCAGAAAACGACGACGAGAGAGCTTCATTGGATTGTATTCCTGGGCTAGTAGAAGAGGAATCGGTTGGTTCCGAGGATTGCGCGACAATGCCCGCGCCCAGCGCTCTCGAGCGGCGGGATGTCGGTCAGCTCGGGCTTCTCGAGGTGGGCATTGAAGTAGGCCAGCGCCAATACCATTTCCGTCTTGGTAGGCGCCGCGCTGAAGGCTTGCAGGTATTGGTGCTCGATGATGCTCTCGGCGGCTGTGTCTTGGCCGGGCGACTTGCGCGCCGGGAACATCCCGAAGGCTTCGCGGTCGAAGCAGGCCATCGTGATGGACTTCTCCATTTCGAGCACATACGCGGTGCCCACGAATGAAGTCCGGGGCAGGGGGATGCGGTGTTCCATGCAACCGCCGAGCAGGCGGCAGTGACGGTAATAACCGCCCTCACCGTTGCCGACGTCGATGAACGCTTGGCTGGCGGGATCGGGCATGGTCGAGTCCCAGCTGCCGAACTTGTGGCCGGTGATGTTCTCGATAGAGTGCAAGATCGTCTCGCCGTACATCAGCTTCATCGGGCCGTAGTAGAAGAAGAGCGAGCTGCCAGCCGAGCTCGGCACTTCCTCTTCGACCTCAGGCTCGGACGTGTTCGAGTCGATGTTGAGACCCAGTGGCTTGCCGAGCTCGCCAACGCAGCCCCATTCGGCCGCGGCGAAGCCCATCAGCAAGATGGCGAGCAGACTGTAGCGAAGCATCGGAGACCTCATCGGAACATCATCTCCTGTGTGTAGGCCGGCGAGGTCATCAGCTCGTGCAGCAGCCAGTTGATGTCGAAGTCCGAGGCAATCAAGCCTTCGGCCAACACACGCCGCACTTGGGGAAACTCCACGCCCGGCAAGGGGTAGCCCATGCAGCGCTCCCAATAGCGGTCGACCGTTCCTTCGGCGAATCGAGCAGAAGTGACGATCAGCTCGATTGCCTCTTCGGGCGTCGAGCCTTTGGACGACCACAGCTCTCCGTCGCAAACGACGTTGCCTTCGGTGCAGCGATCCGCATCGTAGTCGTAAACGTGATAGAGCGACTCGGTCTCGGCGTCGCTCGCGAGCAGATCAGGTGCGGTCAGAGCGTAGCCGTTCCACATGTGCCCAACCGCCAGCTCGGGTGAGAGGATGTCGCGCAATAGAAACAAGAAGAACGATGCTGTGGCGCGGTCCGATGCAGAGGGGAAACGATTGAGGAACATCTGCGAGGTCAGCGCCCAGCGAGCGAATTCTTGATAGCTCCAGCCCTCTTGGTAAACCCGTCGCAGCTTCGTGCGGAACTCGATGATGTGTTTGACCTGGGAGAACTGCGTCGAGTTGGAGAACAGGAAATGGTCCGCGTCTTTGAGCAGGTTGACCCAGAAGTAAGGCCGTTCGCCGTTGGTATGAGCCATCGGCTTCTTGGCGACGAAGTAGTCGAACATCTGGGTTGGTGTTTTGCCCGCCAGTTCTTTGAGATCGCTGATCGACGGCACCACGCCCGTCAGATCGATGGCCATTCGCCGGGCGAGCTGGTAATCCGGCGCTATCTGTACCGAAGCGCCTCGCTCCTCGAGGTAGGTCGTAATCAACGCTTCGAGCGTCTGGGGCGTTTCGGCGCGCGAAGAGCCGCCAGCCATCAGCACACATAGCAGCGCAGCAAAGGGCAATGTGACTGTCTTGTTCATGCGAGCTCCCTCACCAGGCCCCGTGATTGTCTAGGTTGGCGTTACAGTCGTAGCGAATGTCGGAATACACGTTGTCGTCGGACTCGAGGCAGTTGATCCAGCTGGTCACGGCGTACATCTCCTCCAAGCTCAAGGTCTGGTTGACCTCGGTGG
>CAZRGL010000500.1:0-2011 GCA_964599485.1 uncultured Polyangiaceae bacterium | reverse complement strand
CCGAACAAGCGGCGCACCAAGTAACTGTTGCGGGCGTCGCCGGGCTTGATGAGAACGCCGCTGCCGTCTCCGTACTTGCCGTTCTTGTTCTCGTCACCTTGCAGGACCAAAGTCGGCGCGCCGATCTCCTCGGAGTCCATCACCTTGACCAGTTGCGCTCCAGCGCTGCCGCTGAGTGAGACTCCGGCGCCGAGCTGCGGCTTGGCGACCGAGTCGCGCATGACTACGAACTCGGCTTGTGCGAAGTCTTGGCTGAGCGGCTTGTCGATCAGAATCTCATAGTGAGAAAACTCGCCCTCTGCATCGGTGATGAGGGTGATGGAGCCGATGCGCGCCACGAAGCTATGTGCGATTTTCAGCTCGTCGCCGAGCACCTCGCAGAAGTCCTCAATCGTCTCGCGTGAGCCGACGCCCAAGTTGCAGGGGACGTCGATTTGCGACCAGAGGCTGCCTTCCGACGAAAAGTCCGGGAAGTCTTCGTTGTTGTGGCACTCGTTGTTCTCCGCAGCACAAGTTGGCGCGAAGATTCGGTGCATCAGATCGGTGGTGGACTTGAACTTCTCTTGGGCGGCCTCTTTGTCGAGACTGTCAGGCTCAACCACCGTCTTGGCCAGCTCCACCACGCCGTCGTCGTCCGAGCTGGGGATGCCTTCGCCTGTCAGTCCATTGGGAAGCTCGGAAAGGCAGCCTGATGCCATCAGGGCGCAGCCCACAACCGCGCTCGCTGCCAAAGCTCTGCCCTTGCCGATCACCACCCAGACGGCACTGCGAACATCGTGCCAGTGATCACGAACAGGTCATTTCAGCTGCTTGACCGACAAACTCAGTCAAGCTGGGGTAGCGAAGATGGACATGCTGAGATCCATTCTGACTGCATTGTTCCAGTATTTGTGTGGGGCATCGGCGTGCCTCGGGGTAGGCTTTGGAAGTGTTGACCTCGTTGCGGCGCGTGCGCTTGGGCCGCGTCGCTCTTCTTGTTGTCTGTTGCGCCCTGCTTGGTTGCGCTGAGACCGATGGGCAAGAGCAACTTGGTTGCCCGGTGCGTGCTCGGTGCGCCGGAGACTTCTGTGAGCAGGTGTTGATCCCGAGTGGCGTGTTCCTCATGGGTAGCGATGACGCGCCGCGCAGCGACAGTCATTTTCCGAGCGGAGACGCACGGCCGGTCCATCCGGTACGTCTCGACGCGTTCTGCATCGATCAATACGAGGTCAGTCTCGAGCGTTATGAGAGCTGCGTCGACGCGGGCGTTTGCACTCCGGACGGACTGCTCTTCAAGAGCTCGGACTACCAGACAGTGGTCAACCATTACCCGGCCCAATGCGAATCGGATCTCGAGCCTTGTCGTCACCACGCGGTCAACACCAAGAGCTACCACCAGGCGCAAGCCTATTGCGCATGGATCGGCTCTCGCCTCTGCACAGAAGCCGAGTGGGAGCGGGCCGCGAACGGTCCGGGTCCCGAGCGGCGCCCTCATCCTTGGGGCGAGGCCTCACCAACCGCCGCGCTGGCTAACTTGCCGGCGGTGGGCTCGGGGTTCATCGATCCGGTCGACAGCCACCCCGACGGCGCCTCGGTCGAAGGCGTCTTCAACCTAGCTGGCAACGTTTACGAGTGGGTGCGAGATCGCTATCAACTCTACGTCGCCGAGCCCAATGGCGAGCCGCTGCCCAACCCAGTTTCACTGCCGACCTCGGATGATCAGCAAGTGGTTGGCAGGGGCGCGTGTTTCTTCACAGAGCCGGCAGACACCGTCACGGAGCGCTCGCGCTTCGAGATGTCCTTCGACTGGGGGTGAGTTGGGATCCGGTGCTGCGGTCAAGCAGCGCTCGTCGAAGGCTCCGCTCCGTGATGTGTCGCGAGGTGCAGATCAGCCGCCGCAACCCGCAACGCAAGTAGCGGCTTCACACTTCTTGCTCTTGCAGTCGGCGTTGACGGTGCACGCTTTGCCTTTCTCACAAGGATTGCAGCTGCCGCCGCAGTCGACGTCGGATTCGTTCTGATTCTTGACGGA
>CAZRGL010000499.1:0-8376 GCA_964599485.1 uncultured Polyangiaceae bacterium | reverse complement strand
CGAGCTCGTGGTGTTGGTCTTGGTGGAGCTCGAAGTCGCTACGCCCGAATCTTCAGAGCTGCTGCAAGCGGGCGCGAGGATTGTGGGCCAAGCGGTCAGGATGAACGCCAACAGGACATGGTTGTGCCAAGAGCGCATCACACAATGAAAGCGCAGAACGAGCCAAGGTGGGGCCAATAATTCGTAAAATCAGGCGCCCAAGCAAAGCGCACGCTCGGCCTGGAGGGTGCGCTTGGCCGATCAGTTGATGGTCAGCGCGGTAGCGTCGCCGTCGTCGCGTGAGCTTGCCGTCACTTCCGGCTCTGGTCTCGCGTCGCGCCGCTCGATAGCAGACTTGACGAAGAACGAAAACAATGGGTGCGGCTTGAGCGGGCTGCTCTTGAACTCTGGATGGAACTGGCAGGCAACGAAACAGGGGTGGTCGCGAAGCTCTATCATCTCCACCAATCGCTTGTCCGGCGATAGTCCGCTCAGCACGAGCCCTGCTTCAGCGAGCTGCTCACGGAAGGTGTTGGAGACCTCGTAGCGATGGCGATGGCGTTCGTCGACGCGACCAGTGCCATAGACTTGCCGTGCCACCGAGCCGGCTTCGAGCTCGCATGGGTAGGCCCCCAACCTCATCGTGCCACCCTTGTCGACCACGCCGTGTTGGTCTGGCATCAAGTCGATCACGCAGTGCTCGCCGTCCTTGTTGAACTCGCGTGAGTTGGCGTGAGGCATCTTGGCGATGTTGCGGGCGAACTCGACCACCGCAAGCTGCATGCCCAAGCAGATGCCGAAGAAGGGGATCCCGTTCTCGCGGGCATAACGAATCGTGTCGATCTTTCCCTCGGCGCCGCGATCGCCAAAACCACCGGGCACCAGGATGGCGTCGAGCTCGCTGAGATGGGACGCCGCATCCTGCTTTTCGATGTTCTCGGAGTCGACGTATTCGAGGTCGACGCCTACATCGTGGCCCAACCCCGCATGCACGAGCGCCTCGTGCAAGGACTTGTAGGAGTCGCGCAAGTGAACGTACTTGCCGATGATGCCGATCTTCACCGAGCCAGCGGATGGTGTCTTGAAGCGGTCGGCGATGCGCTTCCAGCTCGACAGGTCGGGTTGCCGTGACCAGATGTTGAGCATGTCGACCAGTGCATCGTCGAGTCCCTCCTGATTGAAGACCAGCGGGAGCTCGTAGATGCAACTGACGTCTACTGCCGCGATGACGTGGTCTTGACTCACGTTCGTGAACAGCGAGATCTTCTTCTTGAGCGGCTTGGGCAGCGCCCGGTCGCAACGGCACAGCAGCAAATCGGGTTGAATCCCGATCTCGCGCATCTTTTGGACCGAGTGTTGGGTCGGCTTGGTCTTGAGCTCTCCGGCCGTGGGGATGTACGGCACCAAGGTGACATGCACGCTCACCGCGTTGCGGCGCCCGGCTTCGACCTTGAGCTGGCGAATGGCTTCCAAGAACGGCAACGACTCGATGTCGCCAACCGTGCCGCCGATCTCGACGATGGCTACGTCCACCGCCTCGGCAGCTTGCATCACCCGATGTTTGATCTCGTGGGTGACGTGAGGAATGACCTGGATGGTGGCGCCCAGGTATTCACCGCGCCGTTCCTTCGAGATGACTGCCTCGTAGACTTTGCCTGTGGTGAAATTGTTCTCGCGCGTCATCCGTGCGCTGGTGAAGCGCTCGTAGTGCCCGAGGTCGAGGTCGGTCTCGGCGCCGTCGTCCGTGACGTACACCTCCCCATGTTGGTAGGGCGACATCGTGCCCGGATCCACGTTGATGTACGGGTCGAGCTTGATGTTGGTGACCTTCAGCCCTCGGGCCTCCATCAGCGCGCCGATGGTGGCAGCGGCCAGCCCCTTCCCAATCGAGGAGACGACGCCCCCGGTGACGAAGATGAACTTGTTTCGTCGACTCACGGTGCGCTCCCAGCCGGGATGTTGTTCCTCATGGCTGGGCCGCAATTCTAGGCGCCCGTCGGCAGTCGTCAATGCCGCATTGTTCCTGGACGTCACTTTGCGTGTCTTTGGGCTTGACCCAGGAGCTCCTCGAGCACTTGATCTCGGCACCTTGCAGCTGTCTCGTGTCCAAATCAAAGATCATGCTGCTGCCGTGACGGCGCTGCTCTGTGACGGCATCTACTACGATGTGCGCCGGCTTGCTGCGCGCTTACTGCCGCGCTGGAAATCCTGCCCCAGCGGGTTCTTCAACCACGTCGTGGCGGCTCGGGCGGCGCGCTTGGACGAGCTGTACGCACGCTTGCAGGCCGGGCAACGCCCGACCGAAGCCCGCCTGCACGACGTGCGAATACTGCCTCCGTGTGACGGCAAGCGTTCGATCTATGTTCAGCTCGAACAAGCCCCTAGCGGTGGCCCCCCGCTGTTTCAGCAGTGCGATGCGCGCGCGCTCGTCGGGCATGGCCAGCCCGTGCTGATGGCTGCTGGCCAGACAGGAAACCCTGAGGTGCGGGTCGGGCTTGCGGTCATGCTCGCCGACGAGCTGTGGCAGGCCAACGCGCGGGAGGCAGAGCGGGCCGTTTTGGGCTTCAGTTTGTTGATGGATTGGCGCGATGACCGCACGCGCCGACTCTCAGGTGTCGGACAAGTGCCCAGCCAGCTCGGTCCGACTTTGGTCGTGGGGCCCTCGATCGCTGCGCTGCGGCGCCGTTCGCTCGAGGTGTCGACGCCCGAAGGGGTGCACGATAGCGGTCCACTTGGAGATACCAGCTTGGAGCTTGCCGAGAGCTTGGCTTACCTGAGCCAACATCTGCACCTTTGCCCCGGCGATTTGGTAGGGCTACCGGCGCGGCTACGCATCGCGTTGCGCTATGACGAGCTGGTCACGGCATCGTTGACAGAAACGCTCACGTTGAGCGGATGGGCCATGTCTGGGCCCGAGCCGGTCAACTGGCATCATCCGAGGCGCAACCCTGCCTGACGCGAAATGGCTCGGGTGGGCCATGTCTGGGCCCGAGCCGGTCAACTGGCATCATCCGAGGCGCAACCCTGCCTGACGCGAAATGGCTCGGGCGGTTTATCCCCGCCCGAGCTGAATCGTTGGCGCATTGTCCGCGCGGGCGAGGCGGATGGATGCGCTGTTGCGCGGCCTACGGATCGGGCTTGGCCGTGACCTCATGGCTCGTCGTAGCGCCCTGCGGCAAGCGTCGCTGGCCTGTTCCTCGCGCCGACGCTCACGCCCCGCTCACGCCACGCCGACGCTAACGCCCCGCTCACTACCAGGATAACCCCCCCCCTACCAGCGCAAGAGGCCATGAGGAAGGCTGGCCGGTTTCGCGTCCGAATCCGCCTCCACGTTTGCGTCCGCGTCTGTGTTCACCCTGGTGTCAGCAGCTGCTGGGGCGAGCGTCCTGTAGCGGCATGCTGTAGTCGGCGCGCCCTCACAGGGGCATCTGGGCGTTTGACACCTTCCGATAGGAGGCCTAGCTTCGCGCAGCGCTTGGGCCTGCAGGCTGCGCCCGTGGGGCGGGTTTGAGGCTCACGGTGACCAGTGCGTCACCACATTGGGAAGGATAAAGAGAATGCTTCGTACCCTGCGTCGAATCAGCCCCCTGCTCGTTGCTCTGTTCATTGGGGGGGTGACTGCCTCAACGACGGTTCTAATGGCGGGCAGCTTGGCCGGTTGCACCGACGAGAACGCGCCCGAGACGCATGTCGAGCGACTGAAGGATCCGCTCAAGCGAACCGCCGCCGTCAAGCGTCTCATCCTGTTCTATGAAGACGCGATGACCAACGACAAGAAGGATCGCAAGGGCAAGAACGTCGCGCCCTTGCTCGAGAAGATCCTCATGCCGCTGATCGATGTGGCGATGAAGGGTGACCTGGACCAAAAGACCCAGGGACAGGTTCTCAGCTTTCTCGCTGACACCCAAGACAAGCGCGCCGGCAAAGCACTCGCAAAGGCTGTGAGTGAATACAAACCGGATGACAAGCGCGGTGAGAAATTCGACGCCGACATGGCCAACGTCGTGCGCGGTCTGGGCGCGCTCGGGGTGCCGGAAGCCAACGCTCCGTTGCTCAAGCTCTTTGTGGAGCTGCGTGCCTCGTACCCGAAGGCACGATACAAGGGCTTCTACCGCATTCTGCGCGACACGATGCTCAAGATTGCGGATCCGAGTTGGGAGTCGCAGCTGATCAAGTTGCTTGCGCGGCCTATCAAGACGCTCAAGAAGAAGCAGATCAAGGCCATCACCAACGAGGTGTTCTGGCAAACTGTTGCAGCCGAGATTCTCGGCAAGCTCAAGAGCCGCGACGCGGTGGTGCCGCTCATCAAGGTGGTGCTGTCCCCCTTCAAGGTCAATCTGCACACCACCTCGATCGTGGCGCTCATCAAGATTGGCAAGCCGGCAATCAAAGCGGGCGTAAAGCGGCGCCCCGGCGATGAACCCAAACTGATCAAGTATGCCGTAGACGAGTACCTCCGGCGGGTCAAGGATAACGACGGGAAGGTCAACAAGAAGGTACAGGCAACTGCCAAGAGTTCCTACAAGGGGGCGGCCACCATCATCGTGTCCAACATCGGGCGTGGTGAGTGCATCGAGCCGATGCTCAAAGCAGCCGCCAAGGGCGATGCCGTCACCAAGGCGGTCATTGGCCGTGAGCTGTCCAAGCTTCCAGCAGATCCCGGCGTGACGAAGGCGTTCAAAGGCATCTGGGAGAAGATGAGCTTGACCCAATCGATGCCCCCCGCTGGCTATGCCAAGGAAGCCCTCAGCTCGGCAGTAGGTACCTTCTTCGACCAAAAGCTTGCAGTCTGGCTGGCGGAAAAGGCGCTGGAGCTAAAAGGCGATGAAGGGGACGTCGCGCCGGTCCAGCAGGTCGCGCTCGAGGTGCTCATGAAGACTGCTGGAAAAGCTGACTGGCCGCTGATCGAGAAGTTGGCTGCCATCAAAGTGACCAGGCCGACAAAGACCACCGTCGGCAAAGCATTCGAGAAGGAGCTCAAGAAGGCCAAAGCACTCGTCGACAAATGTGACGAAAAGGGATTGGATTGCTACGCCAAGGTGATGGCCTCGAGCGAAGCGCAAAAGGGCCAGGGTTTCGAAGGCATCAAAGCTGCCTACATGGTGGCCACCAAGGGTGAGGCAGCGCGTGCCAAGCTCGTCGCAGCATTGCCGCGCCTGTCAAACGCCGCAGTGCGCTTCGTAGCGGTCTCGGCCATTGATCGTCTTTCGCCCAAGGGCAGCAAGAAGACCGCCGATGCCTTGCAGGTTTTGGTCGACAAGGCTTACGCATCCAAGGATGAGCGCCGGATCAAGCAGTTCAAGTCGTTGAATCCGTTCATCTACCGACTGCGTGCTCGGGCCCAGTAGCCCAAAACAGGATGGTACGGCTCGAAGTCAGCCATGGTGATTCGCTTGGTCGCGTCTTCGAGCTGACCGGCGAGGTGGCGGTTCTGGGCCGTGCTCCGAGCTGTGAGGTCCAGCTCGAAGACACGCACATCTCGGCCAAACACGCGCGCATCGTCGAGGGCTTGCACGAAGCAACGCTCGAGGATTTGGGCTCGACCAATGGTACGGCCGTGGTGCGCGACGCAGCCCGCATTGCACTTGTCGATCCGGGTGATGTCGTTGCCCTCAAAGATGGCGACGCGATCGAGCTAGGCAGTGACGATGAGGTGTGCCGGCTCGAAGTGCGCCTCGATGCCGACGACAAGTCGGCGCATCTGGTCTCGGTAAAGAAGGTCGATGAAGTGGCCAGCGCAGTGGTGTTGCGGGAAGATCCCGTCACGCTGCGCGCTGTGTATGCAGCGCAGAGCAAGATCGGGCGCACCAGCGGATTGGACTCTGCGCTCGAGGCCATCGCTGAGGCGGTCTTCGATCTCGTTGCGCACGCCACCCACGTGACCATCGTGCTGCAGACGAGCGACCAACCAACCAAAACCAAGAAACGTGCTGCCGCGGCGGCGCGCCAGTACCTGCCGGTGCTGACGCGTGTACGGAAGACCGCATCTGACGAGCCGCAGAGCGAGGGCCGCAGCCAGTTCGTGCCCGTTACTCGGAGCGTCTATCGAAAAGTGCTGAGCGAGCGCGCCGCGGTGCTCGCGGCCGATGCGCCGAAGCAGATCGGCGCGAGTCCTTCCCTAATGGGCGCCTCGGTGCGCAGCTGCATCGCGCTGCCGCTCTGGCAAGGGGACGAGATTCTTGGTGTGCTCCAAGTCGACAACCGCGATGCGCCGGGCATGCTCAAGAACAAGGATCTCGACGCGCTCCTGCTGGTCGCAGAGCAAGCCTCGCTCGCAGTAGCCAACGGGCGGCTCATCACCCGTCTTCAAGTGGCTGAAGAGCGTCTGCGACGGGAGAATGTCTTTCTCAAGGATCGGGAGCAGCAGCGACGGGGCGGGGGAGGGTCGCCGGAGCTGCAGATCATCGGTGACAGTCCGGCCATGAAGCAGCTGCTCAAGCAGCTCGACAAGGTGGTCGACACCAACGTGACTGTGTTGATCGAGGGTGCCACCGGTACTGGCAAGGAGCTCATTGCTTCAGCGCTGCACTATCGCTCGAGGCGTCGGGACAACTTGTTCGTGGCGCAGAATTGCGCGGCCCTGGCCGAGACCCTGCTCGAGAGCGAGCTCTTTGGTCATAAGAAGGGGTCTTTCACTGGCGCGACGGAGGACAAGAAAGGGCTCTTCGAGCTAGCTGATGGCTCGACGTTGTTTCTCGACGAAATCACCGAAGCGCCGATGACCATCCAGTCCAAGCTGCTGCGTGCCCTGCAAGAAGGCGAAATTCGGCCAGTTGGCTCGAGTGAATCCAAAACGGTCAACGTGCGGGTCGTGGCGGCGACCAATCGCAACCTCGAGGATGAGGTGAAAGCGGGCCGTTTTCGCGAGGATCTCTACTATCGCCTCAAGGTCTTTCCCTTGCGCGTGCCGTCGCTGCAGGAGCGGCGCGGCGACATTCCCCTGCTCATGCAGCATTTCTTGGCGCGCTATAGCGCCGAGATAGGCAAGCCAGTCGCCGGGGTCGCCTCGGAGGCCATCAACTTGTTGGTTGCCTACGACTGGCCAGGCAATGTTCGCGAGCTGCAAAACGAAGTGCAGCGCATGGTGATCCAGGCCGATCCGGGCGCCTTCGTCTCGCCTGACCTGCTCTCGTCCCGCATGCGTCGGGGTGAGCGGATCGTCTCGCGAGCCGGAGCGCGTAAGGGCGTCTTGAAAGAGACGATGAGCACGGTCGAGAAATTCCTGGTCCTCGAGGCATTGCGCGAGCACGGCGGCAACAAGACCAACACCGCCAAGGCGCTCGGGATCACCCGCGAAGGACTCCACAAGAAGCTACGCCAGTTCGAATCGAGCTAGCCCCTGGCCCAAGCCCAGCCCCGGACTCAGACGCAGCCCCGGACTCAGACGCGCAGCCCCGGCCCCGGACGCACCCCGGGACCGAACTCGGCCCCGGCCCCGGACGCACCCCCGGACTCGGACCCGGACCCGGGCTCGGACGCGGCCCCGGGTTCGGACTCGGCCCCGGGCTCGGACTCGGCCTCGGACTCGGCCCCGGCCCGGACGCGGACGCGGCCCCCGACGGGGGCTCGGACGCGGATCCGGACTCACAGCGGCTGGGCGACGGTCAGCATCGGTCCAGCCGACACGTCGACGCGCCGAGCTTGCAGCAGCTCACCATCGAGCACCCAGGGACCGCTATCAGGAAAGCAAATTGCAAAGCGCTCGATGAGTTGATCGACATTGTCGCTGCCGCCGATCGGTTTGCCGCTGAGCACCAGGGGGGCGCGCGGTCCAAGCTGGCGAGGCGGCAGTGGTGTGGCGACCAAGTGAGGTCGTTTCGGGTCTTCGGCTGCCCGATGGGTGACCAACATGTGGATGCCGAGGTTGCGCACCACCGACGCACACACGAGCGACCATGCTGCTGGAGCGAGCAACTCGCCGTCGACCTCGAGTTTGCAGGGGAGCGGCTGGAGCACGCGCCGCGCCACGGGCCCGCCCACAAAAGACTCGAAGAAGATCCGAGCCACCAGCTTGGCTGAGCCCGCGTAACCCGGGGCGCCGCGCTCGTAATACAGCTGGAAGAAGCGAGCGACCAAACCGGTGCCAACGATGAAGCCAATGCGCCGCCAGGGTGGTTCGCCATGGGCTGTTTGGGCCACGATGCGCAGACTCGGTCGCTGTAGCAGCCGTCGCGGCCGTCGTAATAGCCGTTCAAGGCAGCGGGTGGGCTCTCCGCTCAGACCCCAGTTTCGGGCCACAGTACCCGCCGTGCCGCCAGGTACGGGCGCCAAATGAGGAAGCCCTTGCCCCGCCAGGCAGTCCTCGAGGGCGGAGACACCTGCCATCAAGCTGCCATCGCCGCCCGAAAACAGGACCAAATCGCTACCTCGCTCGGCGATGGTCTCGCATATTTGGTG
>CAZRGL010000498.1:7544-8402 GCA_964599485.1 uncultured Polyangiaceae bacterium | reverse complement strand
TGGGCTGGGTTTTGCGGTGGGGGTGGTTTTCGCTGTGGTGTTGCTCGCTGGGGTCGCCGCCGCTGCCGTCGTCTGGGTGCGCGCCCAGTTGCCTGCCGTGGGCTGTGTCGCTGAGGGGGTGGTGGTCAACACGGTGCGGGCAGATGGCGCACAACCCATTGAGGGTTTTGCCCGTGCTCGTGCCCGTGAGTTGCTAGGGCTTCGCGTCGAGCTACGTCGCAATTCCGAGTTGGTGCTGCAGGCCAGCCTGGCAGATCTCGGCGCTCGAGTGGACGAGGCGGCCCTGCGCGAGGCGCTCACCGCTGTTGCCCGGCGTGGTGAGCTTTGGCAGCGCCTCGACGATGCACGGCAAGCGCGCTCTGCCGGGGTGGCGGTGGCGCTACCACTGAAGCTCCCAATGGGGCCACTGATCCAGCGGCTCAGCGGCTTCAAGCTCAGGGTCGACCGGCGCTCGGTCCCGGCAAAGTGGGACTTTGCGAAGAAGAAAGCGACCACCCACGAGCCCGGCTTGCTCGTCGATTTGCCGGCTACCGTGGAGGCGATTGCCGAGGCGGCCAAACGAAGGCAAACTCAGGTTTCGGTGGTCGTCCGCGAGGTCGTTCCAGCCGCTACGCAACGCCGTCTCGACCAGATGGACTTATCGGTCGAGCTTTCCAAGTACGAGACACGGTTTGGTTTCGGCGGCAGTCAGGTCGGTCGTGCCAAAAACGTTGCTCGTGCGGCCGCTGGGATTGACGGCACAGTAATGATGCCGGGACAGATCGTGTCGTTCAACGCGCTCGTAGGGCCGCGCAGCGTGGCCAACGGTTTCGCGCAAGCAGGCGAAATCTACAAGGGCGAGCTGCGCATCGGCGTGGG
>CAZRGL010000498.1:0-7534 GCA_964599485.1 uncultured Polyangiaceae bacterium | reverse complement strand
GGGAGTGGCGCAAGCCGATTATGTTCACCGCGGGCGTTGGGATGGTCGACGACGCCCACCTGCGCAAGCGCAGACCGGCGCCGGGGATGGCTATCGGGCGCGTCGGCGGACCCGCGTACCGCATCGGCGTGGGCGGAGGCACCTGCCAGGCAGCTTCCACCTTTCACGCATCGGCTTATTTGGCTGGCTTCGATGTGGTCGAGCGCAGCAATCACTCACGGCCGAGTGGATACATCCCCATCGGTTTGGATGCCACGGTGGCCTACCCCACCATCGACCTGAAGATGCGCAATCCGTTCCCGTTTCCGGTCGCCGTCCGTGCCGTGGCTCACAAGGGCACTTTGGTGGTCAGCTTGCACGGAAAACAGCGGCCGGCGCGCGTTTCACTCGCCACCGCGACGGTGGGCGTCAAGCCCTACAAGCGCAAGATCCGCCAAGCGCCGTGGCTCACCGAGGGGCGTATCGTGCGTAAGCAAGCAGGTCGTCGGGGCGTGACCATCCGCAAGGTGCGCCACATCAAGTACAGCGACGGAAAAGAGCTGGACGAAAAGACGATCGATACGTACCCACCGACGACCGAAATCTACCTCGTCCCCCCGGGAACGGATCCGGACGAGTTGCCACAAATGCCAGAAGACGCGGCCGCTGGGTGATTTTCCCACCGCTGCTGGCTATCATCGGCCCAACCGATGAAGACCTGTCCTGGCTGCGGCCTGCTTTTTCCCAACGAGAGCACGTTTTGCTTTCTTGATGGCCAGACCTTGGAAGCGTCGAGCGACGACATGATCGGCAGTACGCTGGTCGGACGCTTCCGCCTCCAGGCCGTGATCGCGGAGACACCCTGGGCGCGCGTGTACCGAGCACGCCATCGCTTGTTGGATGTGCCCTGCACGGTCAAGCTCGTGCGCGAGTCGCTCACCGATGCACAGCGCAAACGCTTCCTGGACGCTGTTGCGCTGGCACGCCGCTGTACGCACCCCAACGTGGGAGAGCTGCTTGGTGGGGGCTTGACCGCTGAGGCGGTACCCTATCTGGTCCAACGCTGCTCTGACGCTGAACCGCTGGCGCAGTTGCTCCAGCGCGGACGCATGCAACCCGAACGCGCCGTCGGCTTGACCATGCAGCTGCTCCGTGCCTTGGGTCGTATCCACGATTTTGGTGTCATCCACGGGGACCTCCGTCCGAGCAACGTGCTCTGCTCGGCACAAGACCATGTCGAGGTGATCGATGTCGGCTTGGGCCGGTCACTGCTGCGCGAGCCCTGGGAAGACGATCCGGCTTCCCTCGTGGCCCAGTGCTATTTGGCGCCTGAGCTCAGTAGCAAGCAGCGGGTAAGCGCCCCGGCGGACATCTACGCTGTTGGCGTCATGTGCTTTCAGATGATCTGTGGCCGCCTGCCGATCGAGGCCAACGACTCTCGCCAGCTTCGGGCGGAGCTGAGCGCCGAGCCTACCCCCTTGGCGCCACGGCTGCCTGGTTTGGCCGAGCAAGTCGTTGCTTGGCTCGAGCGCATGCTGGCGCGGGCGCAGCCGGACCGACCCGCCAACGCCCACCAGGCCCTCGATGAGCTCGAGGAGGCCTGCACTGCGGCCGGGCTGGCGGCACAGTCAGCCCCCGGGCCCGCCCAGAGCAACGCTGAGGCGCCACTCGACCCGAGCTTCGCCCGTTGGCAGCGCTACCGCGGCGTTTTCAACAAGATGATGGAGATCGGCTTTCCTTCAGGTGCTCCGGATCACACGCGCAACGCCTACGAATCGATTCAAGGTCGCTGCGACCAACTCGAGCAGGTCGCTAAGAAAGGACGCTTCGAGCACGGAAATCTCAGCGACATCGCAACCCGTGCCGGGGAAGGTCGGCAACGCATCGCCGACCAGATGGGCTTGCTAAATGCTGATGCTTCCGAGATTCGGCGCGAGCTCCAGCCGCTCTTGGTTGCTGCTGGTCGGCATGGTGAAAAAGCCCAAGCGTTCCCGCAGAAGGTCATCGACAAGCACCGCGAGGTCGTTCAATGGGAGGGTCGCAGCGGATTCTTCGAGCCCTACAAGGAGCTTGCAGACGCTTATCGTTCAATCGCCGACCTGATGGAAAAGTGGTGGAGCGTGCGCAACGCCCAGCTCACTTGTGAGCAGGATGCGGCTGACAAGAGGGAAAAACTCGTCGATTTGGAGGCACAGCTCGAAGCGCTGCGCGAGAGCTTGAGGGTGCATGAGTCCAATCTGAGTGCTGAGATAGAAGCCTGCGAGGGCGCGCTTGCGCAGCTCGGCAACGAAGCCGACAAGCTCGAGATGGAGTTGCTCGACCTCGCCTCCCGCTTCAGCGCCCCACTGCGGTCCAAGCCTGAGCTGGGTGCATGCTTCCGCGAGCTGACCGCCCCAGCCTGAGCGGCAAGAGCAGCAAAGCCCGGTGTCGGCGCCCATTGGTAGTGCAGGTTCCTCGTTGCTAGTTCCCCCTCGAGGGGACTAACCCACCAATTCGGGCTAGACTCAGCACGTGCGCGACGCCGACACCTCGCCGCCCGCCAAGCTCGGGTGGCCCGCGCGAATTGCTCTTGGGCTGGGTGTCCTGGTGTTGTTCTGTACGAGCCTGTTGATCGGCGCGCTAGCGCATGCGGACATGGCGCCGACGCGACGAACCGTCTCGATGATCATCAACGCGGCGCTCGCCTCGCGCTTGATGGGCAAGGTCGAGCTGGGCGGGATTGACAAGCTCGCTGCGAGCGAGCTGCGCATAAGTAGCCTGCAGGTGAGCGATCCTGAGGGCGTCGTGCTCGAGCTGCAGGGAATCGAGGTGCGGGGCAGCTGGCTGTCCGCGGCGCTATCGTCTCACAGCGCGTCGGTACTTCCACTCGTACGGGTGAGCTCAGCCGCGTTGCGCCTGCGCCTTGCTGCCGACGGCCAGCTCAGTTTGAAACACGCGCTGCGTGCCCGGCCCACAAAAAAGAAGCCAAAGAAGCCGGACGAAAAGCCCACGCCCAGCCGCAGGAGCCTGTGGTTGCAGCGCATCGAGCTCGGGAAGCTCACCGTGTCGGCTGAGGATTTCGGGCCGAAGAAGCTGAATGTCGACGGGCAACTTTCAGGCCTAGCCGCTTCGCTCAGCTTGGATCCTCAACGCCTTCGCTTTGATCTGGACCGCGTACGCATCGTGGAGCGTAAGCTCGGCCCGGCTCAACTCGGCGGTGTGCTGCGCTGCCACTTGAACCTGCCGCGCTTGTCGGGAAAGCCGTCGATGTGGGGCAGTTTCTCTGGTCGCTTCGGTCAGCTGGAGCTCAATGCACGTGGCTCCTTGGTCGATGGTCGTATCGCGTTCGCGCTCGACGCACCCGAGCTCGGCGCCCGGCAGTTGTCGCCCTTCCTCGACAAGGCGCAGCTGCTGGCAGCGCCTGTTCGGGTGAGCGCGTCGCTGACCGGAAGCATGCCTCATTTTCGTTTTGACGGTCGGGTGGAGTTGCCCGCGTTGGCTGGTGGGACATCGGGTGAGATCCGCACCAATGGTACGGTCCGACTCGGCGAGCCGGGCTTGATTGACCTGCGCCTCGAGGCGCGCAATGCCAACGCGCGGCTTGTTTCGAGCAAGGTCGTGCGCTCGCGAATCGATGCCAGCGCCAGGGTGCGGGTACGTTTGGCTGGCGCGGACAGCACGCTCAGCGCTCAGCTCCGCAGCGCACCCTCCTGGGTCAACGGTGTGCCAGTTCCACCGATTGCCGGAACGCTGGTCGCGGCGCGTAGCGGAGTGGAATGCAACCTGCGCGTCGACGAGCCCGGGAGCCCGACCGACTTTGGGGTTGCCGTCGATGCCACCAAGCAAGCACGTTTCGCCCTCCGCGCATCGGTGGAGCGGCTCGGTGGTGTTCCACGCTTGCGCCATCGCGTACCAGCTGCTTTTGCGCCTGCGCGCTGGCGGGGACGGGTGGCGTTCAAGGCGGCAGGGCGCGTCGTAGCTGACCGCGTCGACGCCGCATTCGACGCGCGACTTCGGGGTGTCGAGTTGCCCAGCAACGCCGTGCGGCTTGGATATGCCCAGCTCGAGGGACGTGTTCGTGGTCCACTCGAGGCGTTGACCGTCAAAGCGGCTGCGCAAGGCGGGGCGGTTGCCGTTGGCACCACGAAGGTGCGCAGCTTCCGGATCGACGCGCGCGGGCCCGTGCGCGAAGCCCAGCTGAGCGCAGCGCTCGAGACCTCCAACCGCACGACGGTGACTGCGCATGCCCTCGCCGAGCCCGTGAACCAACGGCTGCGCAACGTTCGTCTGGCGATCGAGCGAGGTAGCGTTCAGATCGAGGCGGCGGTTGCGCAGGTGTTGAGACGGCCACGAGGTACGCGACTAGAGGGCATCGTCGTCAAGGGGCTCGGCGATGGGGTGGTCCAAGGTAGTCTTCGCGTCGAGCGTGGCGAGTTGCTCGGAAAGCTCAGCGCCAAAAGCATCGAGCTCAAACCACTGGGACGCTTGATGGATGTCCCCTACCCCATCCGCGGAAGCGCAGATTTGGATGTTGACTTGGCTCGTCAGCATCGCGGCCGCGTTGGCGGTGTGCGCCTGCGCTTGCGCGATGTCGGCTACTTGACCATCGGCACCTTCGATCTCGATCTCGCCGCCCAAATGAAGGGCAAGCACATCCAGCCGGAAGCGAAGCTCGTGCTGCGTTCTAGCGAGCCTCCTGCAGACGGGCCGCCCGAGCCCGGCGCGCCCGAAGAAGGAGATCCGCAGGCCGCATGCAGCGGTGTCCTCGCATCGCTCGAGCTCGGCGGACAAGGGATCCGCGTGGCTGGTGGGCTGCTCGAGCCAGATAGTTGGAAAGCGGCAAGCGGCGCGCTGGTCGTGGAGCATGCCGTGGTGGCACCGCGCTGCGTTGCGAACATCGCCGAGACCATACCCGCGCTCGGCGAGCTGCCTGTGGGTCTGATGCGAGGCAAGCTCACTGCGTCCCTCGAGCTTGTTCGCCGAGTAGGCCAACGCTTGCCCTCGATCAAACGCCTCGCAATTCGCACCGACGGACTGCAGCTCGCTGCACGAAAACAAGGCGATGAGCCGCCAAAGTGGCGAAGCGACCGGTTGGATGTGAGCGTCGAAGCGAGTCACGAACCCGTCAGCGGCAAGACGAAGCTCGCCGTGGATCTGCTCGACGCGACCACCCTCGGCGGTGCGGTCCCATTTGGGGCTACACAGCGTGCCAATCTGGCCAAGCTCGTCCTGGCCAAGCTGTCGGGTGCAACCACCATCGATCTGCTTGCTCTGGCGCGCACGCCGAAAGCAGCGCGCCGCGGCGTGCTGCTCGACGCACCACTGCAGCTCAGTGTGAGCACCCCACGGTTGACCCTCGCGCGATTCGCTGCCGCTTTGCCCGAGCCGTGGCGGAGCCGCGTGGGTAGGCTCGCTGGTGAAGGTCAACTGAGCTTCGAGCTCGACGGCAAGCTTGCCGAGCCAGTCCTGGCGGCACGCCTCCGAGGGTGGCAGCTCATGGTCGATCAAGGGCAGCAGCCGACGAAGGTCGACCTCGACGTGTTGGCCAATTACGCGGCCAAGGTCGCGCGCGTGGACGCAGCCCTGGAGCATGAGAAACGACAGGTGGCTCACTGGTCGGCGGAGCTAGAGACCGACTTGGGCGCACGAATCCGCGGCTCGACCACGCCGCCTCCGCGAGGTCACATGCAGCTCGCCCTGGACCGCTTGCCCCTCGCCGCCGTACCCGCTCTGGGGCAGCGACGCATCGCAGGTGAGCTCAGCGGTAAGGTGAAAGTGAGCGACATCGGTGGCGCGCCCCAAATCTTTGCGGCGTTAGCAGTTGACGGGATGCGCATCGCCGATCGTGTCTTTTTCGATGCTGCGCGGCTACGCATCCAACCTGCAACCAGTCACGGCCCTGGCACCCTCACGACCTTCGCAGAGCTCGGCGTGCGCGGCGGCGGCAAGCTCCAGCTGAGTGGCTACGGCGCCCTGCGTTGGAAACGAGGTTTTGTGCCGAGCGCCAACGACCAGGCGCCGGCAGCGTTGCTGCTCATCGCCGACCAATTCCCGCTTCAAGCCGTCCAGCCTCTAGTCGACGACTCGATCTCGAAGCTTGGTGGACGACTTCACGGGGCGCTGCGCTTGGCGCACAAGGAGCGGCCTGACCGCAAGGTCGTGCTCGGTGGTGACATGCGCTTGATCGACGGAATCGTGCATATCCCAGCCGCGGGCCAGCGCCTCCATCACATAAATGCGCGGTTGCGCGCCGCGCCTAATGCCATCCGTGTCGACGACATCGTGGTCCAAGCAGCCAGCGGTCGGGCCACCGGTTCGATGGTGGCGCGTCTCAATGGATTGCGACTCACCGATGTCACCGGCAAGCTCGTCATCGTCAAGGGCGAGGAGATGCCCCTGATCGCCGACGGGATTCCGCTCGGCACCCTGCGGGGCGAGTTCCTGCTGCGGCTCACACGCAAGTTTGGCAAACGTGGCGAGCGCGACGAGGTCAACGTGGTGTTGACTGCTGCCAAGCTACATCTGCAACTGCCGCCCAAAGCGGGCCACAAAGTTCAACGGCTCAACGACCATCCCGACATCAGCATCTCGCACCTCACGGGTGCACCCAACAAGCTGCCTCGCCGTGCCGGGGCCGCTCTGGTCAACGTGACGGTGGGTTTGCGCAACGGCGAGGTGTCGGGCCATGGTGTGCACATCGACTTCGAGACGGATGCCGCCCATCCCATCCAAGCCAGTAGTGACCACGGCGTGCGTGGCAAGCTCAAGGTAACCGGGGGCTCTTTCAATGTGCTGGGCAAAGTTTTCGAGGTGGATCGCGCGGAAGTGCGGTTGCGCAGCGAAGAGCCGCGAAACCCATTCATCAACCTCACAGCCCATTGGCCAGCGCCCGACGGTTCCATCATCTACGCGGACTACGTGGGCGTGCTCAAGCCGGTAACACGGGAGAAGATCCGCTTTCGCAGCAATCCGCCGCGCTCTCAACAAGCGATCGTCTCGTTGCTGTTGCTGGGCGACGAGCAAAGCGGCCGCCCCTCGACTGGCGCCAGCGCAGGTGGCGATCGGGCTGCCAGCATGGCGCGCGGCGTCTTTGCAACCCAGCTCAACGACCTACTCGGCGGAGTTACACCGGGACTCGCTACGGGGCTGGGTACGACCAAAGATGGTTATCTCGCCACGAGCTTGATCTACCAGGTGAGCGAGAAGGTCACCGCCAAAGCAACCCTCGAACGGGTGTCTGCGCGCCATGCGGTTGGCGCTGATGCAGCAGCGGCCAGCGGTGCGCACCAGAGTGCCTCGCGGGCCAAAGTGACCGTTGATGTTCGCGTGGCACCTCGGTGGTTGGTGCGCAGCTCTCTCGGATTGGTGGGGGGCGCAGGCAGCGGCGTCGAGGTGATTTACCAGCTGCGCTATTGATCAGCTGCGCTATTGATCAGCTGCGCTATTGATCAGCTGCGCTATTGACCAGCTGCGCGGAGCACCAGGTCAGTACCAGACGCCGAACCCAGCGCCGAAGCTCTGATAACGGGGTGCAAGATCTCCGTAAGCCTGCAACTTGTAGGTGACTTCCGGGACC
>CAZRGL010000497.1:0-8432 GCA_964599485.1 uncultured Polyangiaceae bacterium | reverse complement strand
GTGGTGATCAGCAGACGTTTGCGCGTCCGGTTGATGGCCATGAACAGCGCGTCGTGGATCGAGCTGTAACGCGTGTCGGGGCCGCTAGCGATGACCGCGCAAGCTGCCTCGCCGCCGCCGTCGGTGGCCGTTTCCTCTCGTGCTTCGTCGCGGCGCTCTTGCCATTTGCCAAAGTAGGTCGTGTCAGCGAGATCCTCTTCGCTGACGTAGTACCAGTCCTCGGCGAACACCTCCTGGAGCTGATCGACCGCTGGGCCCCGGATGCGAATGCCCATGTCGCGCCAGCGCGTCCGATACTCGTGGCCGATGTTGAAGCCGCCGATGACACCGATCTGACCATCGATGACCAAGATCTTGCGATGGTTGCGAAAGTTCAGCCGGGGGGTGACGCTGAGCCACTGTGGAGTCAAAAAACGGGCAACTTGGGCGCCCGCGCGGCGCAGCGGGCGAGCAAACCGCGTCGCCATCACCGGCGAGCCGATGGCATCGCAGAGCACCCGCACCTGCACGCCTTCGCGTGCTTTCCTGGCCAACAGATCTCTGATTCGCCGGCCTGTTTCATCGTTCTTCCAAATGTAGAACAACGCGTGAATGTGGTGCTGAGCTGCCTCGATGTCGCGCTCGATGCAGTCGAAGGCTTGCCCGCCGCTGGCGAACAAGCGCACCTGGTTGCCGCCGGTCGTACGAAAGACAGACTCGGCCAGCTCAGCCGGCAGGTTCTTCATCGGCAGCAGGCTGGGGGCGCGGCAGCTGGGCGTGAGGCAGAGCTGGTCCTGCAGCTCCTTGAAGCGATGGTTGATGGTAGCGGCGGCGCGGCTATGACGACGCCGGCGTCGCTCGAGGTGGCGCCGACCGATGAGCCACCACAAGAACAGCCCCAGCGGGGGAACGCTGACCAACGCCAGAATCCAGCTTATGGCCGCCACCGGCCGTCCGCGCCGCTGCACCAGCACGCTCGGGATGCTCAGCAAACCGAGCACCCTGAGTCCCAACAGGATCCAGTACCACCAGGGGGCGAGTTGCTTGTAGAGCTGCGCCAGCCAGTCCATCTCCAAGACAATCGATAGCACCTTCAACACGCGACGTAGCGGCTGCATTCCGAATCAGTGCCTCCTCGCGGCACATTCATCACCCTTCGGTCATCAAAGCGTCAGAATTCTGCCCGCTCGGACCGGGCCCGCTTGCGCACGACGGGGCGCGTCACTAGTTTTCCGGGCATGGCCACCATTGGAGAGCTCAATTTCAAGTCCTTTGTCGACGCCAAGAAAGCCAAGCGTCCCAGCGAGCGGGGAGGGCGGGAGGATTCGCACGCCTACGCCTACATCTCGGACCGCAATACCCGCACCGCATTCGACACAGCCAAACCCGTCGAGCTGGCTGTTGCTGCCGCAGTGCGTCTGTTGCGCAAGATCGGCAAGAACGAGCTGTTGGGGTTGGCGGTCAAGGTTGGCCCTGAGCAATTCCCACGGGGCCACAAGCTCGGCATCGAATGCGCTGAGCCGTGGGGGATCGCCCCGCCGGTCGTCTACATCAAGAACGACCCGAGGCTCAACGCCTTCACCTACGGCACCAACGACGACTCATTCATCGTTTTGCACTCGGCGCTGGTGGATCATTTCAGCGACCAAGAGCTCAAGAGCGTCATCGGCCACGAGTGCGGCCACGTGCACAACGATCACGTCGTCTATCTGACCGCGCTCCATTATTTGCGCACCATGGCGGGCATGTTCCTGCCTTGGATTGTGGCTCCAGCCATGCTCGCTCTGAGCGGCTGGTCGCGGCGCGCGGAGATTACCTGCGATCGCGCTGGCGCTCTGTGTTGCAACGACGTCGAGGTCTCCACTCGGGCGCTGGCCAAATTGGCGCTGGGCTCGACCAAGCTCTACGAGGAGCTCAACCTCGAGGCCTTCCTCGACCAGTACGAAGAGGGTCAAGCGGGCGTGGGCAAGTTCACCGAGATCTCCTCCAGCCACCCGTGGCTACCCAAGCGTGTCAAAGCGCTGCGCGTGTTCGCCGAGAGCAAGCTGTACCGCGACGCGGTCGGGCTCGACGGCGGGCTGAGCATGGAAGAGATCGACGAAAAGGTTCACGAAGTCATCAAGGTTTTGGGCTAACGAGGAAAGCAAATGAGCGAGCTGTTTGAAGCATTCAACAACCGTCGACAGCAAGTCATTGCTGCCCTCAGCGAGCTGCGCGGCCATTGCGCCGAAGTGGGGGCCAAGACCCTGGCCGAGCGTATCGAGCGCGAGCTGGTCAACAAGCTGGAGCAAGACCGTTTCAACCTCGTGGTGGTCGGCGAGTTCAACCACGGCAAGACCACCTTCGTCAACGCGCTGCTGGGCAAAGAAGTGCTGCCCGTCGGGGTCACGCCCACCACAGCCACCATCCACCACGTCAGCTATGCCGACGAGCCTGAGGCCAAGGTGCTGTGGAGCGATGGGCGCGAGGAGGAGCTGCCCTTCGCCGAGCTAGGCAAGTACGTGGTCGGCTCCGAAGCGATCAAGACGTCCTCGGCCAACGCCGTCGACGATGACGACGAAACGCCAGTCATCAAGCATCTGGACGTGGCCTATCCGGCCGAGCTGCTGCGCGAGCGGATCGTGCTGGTCGACACGCCCGGCGTGAACGACCTTTGTCTGCAGCGCGCCGACGTCACCTACAAGTACATTCCCCAAGCCGACGCCGTGCTCTTCGTCGTCGACGCGGGCCAGCCTCTCAAGGAGAGCGAGCGCTTGTTCCTCAGGGACAAGCTCATCGCCCAATCGCGCGACAAGATCATCTTCGTCGTCGCCAAGGCCGACATCTGGACCGAGCAAGAGCGCGGCGAAGCGCTCGCTTACATCCGTTCGGAGCTGAGCAAGCTGGTCGAAGGCCCAGTGGTGTTCCCCGTCTCGGCGGAGAAAGCGCTTGCCGGCAAACGAGCTGACAGCGGCATGGATCCGATGATGGCCCATTTGACGGCGTTCTTGGCCGAAGAGCGTGGCCGCATCGTGCTCGACAACGCCATGGGTGAGGGCCTGGAGGCGACCAACTCGCTCACCCACGGCATCGATGCCCGCCGGCGCGCAGCGCGGATGAGCGCTGATGAAATCGTTCGTCGCATCGATCGCATCAAGGTCGATCTGGAGGGACAGCAGAACACCGTCGAAGAGCGGCGCAGCGGGATCCGCGAAGAAGTATCGGCGATCCGAGCCTGGGTACGGCGCGACACCGATCGTTTCTGCGACGACGTCGTGCGGCAGCTCGGTCCCATCATCGAAGAGGCTAGCGTCGACGACATTCGTCAGCATCTGGCGGGATTCATCGAAGCGACCTTCAGCAAGTGGGCTCACGACGAGGCCGACGAGGTAGCTCGAGCGCTCGAGGAGTTGGCTGAGCGCACCGTTGCACTGATGCGGGACAACGCGCGAGACGCTGCCAAGCGACTGAGCGAAGGCGTGGGCTCCGATGTCAGCGCTCCGGACGTGCGGGTCGACACGTTTGGCTACGACCTCGGTGTTGCGGCCTTGTTCAGCGTCGGGCTCGGCACCTTGTTCAGCAACTTGCTGCTTGGCGCGCTGATGACGGCCGCGGCTCCTGCATTGGCCTATTATCTCAAGGGAAGGGTAGAGACCGAGACGCGCGCCAAAGCCCTCGAGCAAGCAGAGATCGCGCTGCGCCAAGCTGCTAGCAAGGTAACGCCCAAGCTCGAGCAGATGATCGACGCTTTCGCTGAGCGGCTCGATGCCTGGGTGGTCACCGTCGGCGGCGAGGTCCACCGCGAGCTCATCGACGTGCTCACTTCTGCCAAGAAGCAGCGTGAGAGCGCAGAGCCCGACGCGGAGCGCGTCGAGACCGAATGCGATGCCATGAGTGAGACCCTAGCGACCATTCGCGGCCGTCTCGAGGACCTGCGCGCCACGCTTTGGGATGGGCCTGGCTCTACGCCCTCCTAGCTCGAGTTGACAAAGAGCAAGAACGCGCGGCGGCTTGGAGTAAACTGCGAGCTGTGCAGTTGCAGTTCAAGCCGCGCGAGGTCTCACTCAAGCTGGTCTATTACGGTCCAGGGCTGAGCGGCAAGACCACCAATTTGTCGCAATTGCACGACCGCATTCAGATCAACCGCGGTCATTTGCTCACGCTCGACACGGCCGATGATCGCACGCTGTTTTTCGACATGCTCCCGTTGTGCATAGGCAACGGCGACCAACAAAGTAGGACCGGTTTTGTCGTACGGCTGAAGCTGTACACCGTGCCTGGCCAGAGCATTCATGCTGCAACTCGGCGGCTGGTGCTCAACGGCACCGATGGGGTAGCCTTCATCGCCGATTCGCGCAGCTCGTTCATCGAGGCCAACGCTCAGTCCTTTGGCGAGCTCAAGGACAACCTCGAGGCCCACGCGCTCAACCTCCAAGAGCTGCCGCTGGTCATTCAGTTCAACAAACGCGATTTGCCCGAGATTCGCAGTGATGCGGATCTCGATGCGCTGGCGGCACGCTCGACCGAGCCGGTTTACCCCGCTGTTGCCAGCCGCGGCGAGGGCGTGGTTGAGACGTTCCTGGCGTTGCTGCAGCGTACCTGGCGGGTGCTCGAGCAGCGCCACGGCCTATTCGAACGCATCCAAATCAGCGAAGAGCAGGTCCTCAAAGGAGCCGCGGAGCAGCTCGATTGTTCGAACCTCGAGGATACGTTGGCGCGGCGCTTTGGCGCAGGTGGCCAGCCTGCTGATGGGGGCGTGCCATGAGCCAGCAGCACGGGTTGCCGGCCAAGCCAGTCGAGCTCGAAGCGATCGTCGACATCGATAGGCTGCGTGGCTTGATGCACTCCTACTATCAGCTCTTTGGGATGCCGATTCGGCTGTTTTCGGCGAGCGGGGCGCTGCTGGCAGAGGAAGGCGAGCAAGCTGAGATTTGCGCGTTGATCAACACGGGCGCGGCCGGTCGACGTGCTTGCAGCAAGCTGGTCACGCAGGTCAAGCGTACGGCAGCTGCTGCGACAACAGCGTGCAGCGAGCAGTGCTTCAACTCCGCGCAATACGATGTCGTTCCGCTCGAGCGCGGCGGCGAGCGGGCCGGTCGATTCGTGCTCGGCCCGTTCCGGCTCGAATCGGATGGAGCGCAGAACGAAATGACTGGGCCCGGCGGGTCGGTCGTTGCGCGCATGCTCGAAGTCGAGCCCCAGTTGAATCGCGCCAAAGCCGCCCAAGCCTTGGCCCTCATGGTGAAGCTCAGCCCGCAGCGGGCGGCGCAGCTCAAGGCGCACCTCAAAGCGCTGGTCGAGTTGGTGATGACCAGCGGTTTCGAAGCCTTGGTCACTTCCAAAATGCATCTGGCTTCGATGGCGGAGAGCTACCGACAGGTCGAGCAGAAGAACGTCGAGCTGATCGACGCAAACAACCGACTTCAGGAGCTCGACAACCTCAAATCGAGCTTTCTGTCGACCATGTCCCACGAGCTGCGTACTCCGCTGACGAGCATCATGGGATATGGCGACATGTTGATCGAAGGGCTCGCTGGTGAGCTCAACGAGGAGCAGCGCGAATTCCTCCAGATCATCATGCGCCAGAGCAATCAGCTGCTCGAGCTCATTCGCAGCTTGCTCGATCTCTCCAAGCTCGAACAGGGCACTGTTGCCCTCGACAAGAAGGAGGTGCTGGTCTTCGAAGTGCTAGCGGAGGTCGTCTCCTCTCTCACGCCGCGGGCCGTCGACTTGGGCGTATTCATCGATCTACGCAAAGCCGAAGTTCCAGCGGTCGCCGGTGACCATCCCCGATTGCGTCAAGTCTTTCTCAACTTGGTCGAAAACGCTCTCAAGTTCAGCACCGCGGGCGGCTGCGTCAGCATTCACGCTGGCCTCTATGAAGACACCGGGCAGGTCGAAGTGGGCCACATCCTCTTTGCGCCTCTGCTGCAACAAGTGGAGATTCGGGTAGTCGACTTGGGACCGGGGATCCCGAAGAGGGACAAGACGCGCGTATTCGATGCCTTCTACCAGGTAGATCACTCTTCCACCCGTGAACACGGCGGCACGGGGCTGGGCTTGTCGATCGTCAAGCGCCTCGTCGATGCCCACAACGGAAGCGTTCATGTGCAGGACAACGAGCCGAATGGCTCGGTGTTCGTGGTGCGCTTGCCGGTGTGGCGCCCTCCGGTCTGAGATAGACAGTCTGATGACGACCCGAGAAGACGAGCGCGTGGTGTTGCTGGCGCAGGTGTTTGCGGCCGGAAAGCAAGGAGGCGTTACGCTCGGAATCGGTGACGATGCGGCAGTGCTCGACTCGGGCGTGGTCTGTTCAGTCGACGTGGTGGTCGAGCACACCCATTTTCGGCGCTCTTGGCTGACGAGCGAAGAGCTCGGCTTCAAAGCGACCATGGCGGCGGCAAGTGATTTGGCGGCCATGGGGAGCGTGCCTTGCGGCGTGTTGGCATCGTTGGTCTTGCCGAGCGATCTCGATGACGCCGAGTTGCTCAGCTTGGCGCGCGGTCAAGCCGAGGCCTGCGCACTGCTCGACACGGCGTTGATCGGTGGAAACCTGGCGCGCGGCGCAGCGCTGTCGATCACCACGACCGTGCTCGGCCGGGGTGGCGGCGACGGAGCGTTGCTGCGGCGTGATGGTGCTCGAGCTGGTGATGGGTTGTGGTTGGCTGGACAGGTGGGCTTGGCGGCGGCAGGTCTGGCTGCCCTGCTCGATCGCGACGACGGAGCTCATGGTGGCCAACCCAGTGCTGACTGCGCGCCGCTTCGGGTGGCTGTTGGCGAGCCTGGTGCTGTTGCGTTACGAGCGTGGCGACGTCCGCTGGCGCGCATCGCTGACGGTCTGGATGCAACAGCTGTCGGCCGCGGCGCCATCGATGTCTCCGATGGGTTGGCCCTCGACGCTGCCCGTTTGGCCGCGGCCAGCGGGGTTAGGGTGCAGCTGGAAGCCTCGGCACTTCTGAGTGAGCCTTTGCGGGCCGCGGCGCTCTGGGCTGGGCGCGATCCTCTGGAGCTCGCGCTACACGGTGGTGAGGACTACGCCCTGCTCGTTGCGGCCCCTGTCGAGGCAACGCTACCGGCGTCCTTTCGTCGCGTTGGCAGTTGCGAGGCGGCGAACACCACTGAATCAAACCAACAAGACCAACAGCCGCGTGTTTGGCTGAAGGACGGTGCCGAGTGCAGGCCGCTTGCGCCCCGCGGGTTCGACCATTTCGCCCGACCGCTCGGCGAGTGATACACTGGCTAGGTGTGGCTTACTTGGCGGTTTGGTCTGCTCTTCTTCGCGGTATTGGGTGCGATGAGCTTCGCGCCAGGCTGCGATGAGCGACAGCGGCCGGGCCGTCCTGGTAACTCGCTTTTGACGGCCTCGACCGGGTCGGGCGGTGGCGACATCTTCACTGGCACGGGCGGCGGCCCTTGTGTTGCTAGTGGTGTATGCGGCGATGAGGTGCACAAGATCAGCTTCGATGTGCCCAACCTCTACTTCGTCTTCGACCGCTCGGGCAGCATGACCGAACAGCCCAACGGTGGTCCTCAGACCGCATACGGACTGGTCCGCGATGCGGCTATCGACTTGGTCAAGTCGCTCGGGCCGCTGATCAACGTGGGCGCGGCCCTTTTTCCTCATGGGGACATTCAGACCAACCCGTGCACCGATGGTGACGAGGTGTTTCCAGTAACACCCGGCGACCCCATCGACCCTGGCGGCGAAGACGGGCCCACCACGGAGGCGTTCCGTGCCGCAATCAACATCACCCCCGTTGGCGGCACACCGGTTTCGGCCACGCTTCAGACGCTCCAGCCCAAGCTCGCCAAGCTCAGCGGCCGCACCATCATGCTGCTGCTCACCGACGGGGGCCCGAACTGCAACCCGCAAGCGAGCTGTGGCGACGATGAATGTCAGCCGATTATCGAGGGGCAATGCCCGCTCGGGGATCACTGCTGCGATCCGAGCTACTTGGGCGGCGGCCCAGAGCTGTGTATCGATCGGCCGGCGACCGTGACCGCCATCGAGGCAGTTCACGCCCTCGGCATCGACGTCTACGTCGTTGGCGTGCCGGGAAGCGAGTACTACGGCAGCGTGCTCGACGAGATGGCCATCGCGGGCGGCACCGCACAGACCAATTCGAAGACCAAGTACCACAAGGTCGACGAGTTCAGTAAGTTGGGCGCCGTGTTTGCAGGCATCGCCGCCGATGCGATCAGCTGTGAGTTCCAGCTGGAGACCCCGCCTCAGGAAAAGGGCTTCACCAACGTGTATCTCGATTGCGATGTGCTGCCCTTCGATCCCGCCAACGGCTGGGGCTGGAAGGGCGACGACGTGGTGTGGCTACACGGCGACGCTTGTGAGCAGCTCAAGAGCGGCAAGGTCACGCAGGTGCAAATCGTCACCGGCTGCCCCACCGAAAAACCGAAGTAGCCTGGCCCAATAGGCGCTACGGACTCGCGCGCCCCTGGCGGGGCGAAGGCGCGCGAGT
>CAZRGL010000496.1:0-8459 GCA_964599485.1 uncultured Polyangiaceae bacterium | reverse complement strand
GGCTGCCAGCTCATCACCACGCGGTCCACGGTGTATGCCTGCGTGTAGGACGCGATCGTCGTCCACGGCCCCTCTTCGCTGAATGCGCTCTCGAGCACGAGCGTGGCGGCGCTCAGCAGCGTCGCCTCGGTCTCCAGGTTCAGGTATCGCATCTCGTCGGTGTCCAACCAGTCTTCGCGGTCGGCGATGACATTGGTCGTGCTGCTGGTCGTGTAGGCCACGCGATACGACGTCCACTCCGCCAGCTCGACGGCGCCGCGCTCGTACGGATCCACCGGCAGCTCCACGTGGCCGCCCATCACCTGGCCGGCGGGAGCCGCTACCGTGATGCGGAACGTCGCCTGCCACTCTGTTGGCGCAGTGATCTCCCAGCGCAGGTAGCGCTCCAGCTCGTGATTAGACGAGACCGCCGAGTTGACGATGATCGAGGCGTCTGTCGCCGCCGTGTACGACTGTAGAGACTCCCACGGGCCTTCCTCGCTGGACGCTGTCTGAAGCGCAAGCGTGGCGCCCTCGATGTTCAGAAGATGCGTGTGTACCTCCAGCGACGTCGTGTCACCCAGATCCAGGTAATCCTCGGAAGATGTCGTCAGGCTGAACCCCGAGATCGTGACCCCGGCCATCGTGCGCCAGCCCTGCCAGACCAGCTCTTCGTCAGCCAACTCACGAGCACCGGGACGCCCAACACGTTGCGGGCCTCGGGGATACTTTGGCATGACGCCGTGTGTCGGGCCGCGGCGGCCTTTTCGTCCGTGTCGTTTCGTCATGGTTTCAATACCGCCTTGATCTTGAAGCAGATGTCCTGGGAAGCCAGTGTGCCCGTGGCGGTGTCTTCCGGTGCCCAGCGCCAGCGCACAAAGCGCCACAGACGGTTGGCAGTCGCCGAACGCGGGCGCGCCGGGGTCAGCATCGTGATCTGGCCGGTGGAACCCGGCGAGGACACCGCGGAGATGAGGTTCCAGCCGCCGGCCGGCTCGTCGGTGCCCTCCAGCAACAGCTCACACTCGTCGCCCAGCGAGAACACGGTCGCAAGCAACACCGCGTTGCTGTAGCCGTCGGTGGCAAGCCAACTCTGCTCAGGCATGATCAGACCACCGTAGCGGTCCAGATCGCTGTCGTCCGACTTGAGCCACAGGGTGCGTTGCATCAGAAGGGTCTGCGGCCTCATAGGCGATCTCCTCGGATAGTGAGCGTCATGATGGATCTGCTGGTGGCGCTGTGGCGCCATGGTCGGGCCGGGACCCGCGCATGAGCAGCTCGAGTGCCTGTTTTGCGATGTCCTGGTCGTGCACGAACACGGGCGGTCGGAAGAGCCCATCGGGCCCACCTCCTTTCTTGCGAACGGAATGAACGTACTGCCCCAGCGCAGCCACGGCGCGCGCCAGATGCATGTCCACGCTGTCGGGCGCAATCGCCAGGCCGTGTGCGACGAACTCCGCCATCGCCGTGGAGTTGCGTAGGTTGAGGCTGGCGGCCGCCGCGAGAGCACACGCTTCGCGCTTGAGCGCCGGGGGCCCGGGAGACTCGATGAGTCGGCGCGCCACCGCCACCGTCTTGTCCCACTGCCGCAGGCTGAACGCGGCTCGCACGATGCAATGAAACGAGTGGGGGGACGCCGGCATCGACTCAGCGATGGCCAGGTTGCGTTCTTCCTTGCGAACGAGCGCGTCAGGGTCCACGTACCCGTGATGGTGCAGGCTGATGTTGGACAGCGCCGCGGGCGCGTCCTGGACGTCCAGTTGTTCGTGAACGGCCTCGCGGTATCGGATTCTAGCGGTGCCTCGCAGCACGCGCGGTGCGATAAACGACACCTGCTTGCCGCCCGGGTACTCCAAACGCATGCGCACCAACAGCACGTCGGGGAGCGGCGCGGAGCTGCCCAGGCGTGCACGTGTCTCAGCGATGTCCGTCGCGACCAGCGTCTCGTCGGCATCGACGATCAGTGCCCAACGTCAATGGTGAATGTCCACCAACGACAATTAGATTTCGACATCGGTTTGGCGTTCGTTGGCAAGGAGGCCAAGCCCCCGAAGCCTGAACAAAAAGAGAACCCGTCGCCGTCGAGGCGGTGGGCAGTGTGAGCAACTGCGGACTGACCGTAGGGAAGGAGCAGTTGGTCAAGTGGCTGTGGGCAGGTCGAAGGCCGACAGGCCGAGAGCTGTCCAAGGAGGCTGTGGGCAGGCGGTGGTCGGGCGTCATCGGCGCGAAGCGACGATCGGCGCGAAGCGCCAGGCCGTCCACCGGCTGTCCATAGACTCCGGCAGCCACGTCACTGTCCACGGCCTGCCCTCGCATCAGCTGGCGCTCCCGTCGTCGCGCTGCTCGTCACCGTCAGTGTTGATAGTGTCGGGCGCGTTGCTGTCGTTCAGTTTCTTAGCCGCCTCAGCACGATGGCTCGGCCCCGTCAGTTCGAGAATCACCGAGTACTGGACCAGCCGATCGATCGCGGCGGCCGCTGTCATCGGGTTCTTGAAGATCTGGTCCCATTGCGAGAACACCAGGTTGCTGCTGATCATGACGCTGCGCCGCTCGTATCGTTCGCTGAGAAAGGTGAAGAGCACCTCGATCTCCTCGCGATTCTGCTGGACGTACCCGATGTCGTCGATGCAGACGACATCGAACTTGTCGAGGCGACGAAACTCGCGTTCGAGGAGCAGATCGCGTTTCGCGATCAGCAGTTGCTGCACGAGCTTGTACCCGGGCACGAACAGGACGCGGTAGCCTCTCTGCACCAGACTGTATGCGATCGCGCACAACAGGTGGGTTTTGCCCCGGCCCGGCTTGCCGAAAGCGAGGACGTTGTGCGCCCGTTCGACGAAGCCGCCTTCGCACAGAAGTGGGAATTGCCGGCGCACTTTGACGGACAGCCGCCGTAGGTCCAGCGTGGCCGGCGTCTTCTCCAAAGGCAGCATCGACTGCCGCAGATGTCGCTCGATTCGTCGGACGCGCCGCTCCTCCAGCTCGGTCTCCGCCAGGTAGTGCAGATAGCGAGCGAACGACCAGCCCTCGCGCTCGGCCAACACGGCGGCAGTGGCGTAGTGGTTCGAGAAGGACGGCAGTCGCAGTTGCCGCAGCATCATCTCGAGGCTGTCCTGCGCGGTGGCTGTCATGACGCCACCTCCAGGGCCGAATCCAGCAGAGCGTCGTACTCGTTCAGGTCGATCTCGGGAACGGCCAGTTCGGGGACCGTCACCGACTCGGAGCTCAGCAGTGATTTGACGGCGTCCGAATCCGGGCGCACGCCCTCGTCCAAAAGCAGCTGCAGCGCCGTCTCGACGTCGCTCTGCAGCGTGGACGCCGCCAGGTGCAGCACGCGCAGGTACGCCAGATCGGCCTGCCGACCTGCGTGGACTTCGGTCAGCGCGTCGTAGGCCCGCCGGAACGTCACGGTCGGGAAGAGGGCATCGCGGTATTTATAGCGAGGGAAGGCACCGGGCTTTCGAACCAGTGACCAGATGAAGTGTCGATAGTCGATCCGCGACCCGGTGCGACCCAGGAGGCGTTCACATGACAGTTGGAGGACGCCGGCGAACCGCACTTCGAGACGGTCGTCGAAGACCCGAACGTCGACGCGCTCGCGGATGAGCCGAGACGGCACCGAGTACGTGTTGTACTTGACCCGGATCGTGCTCGCGTAGCTCACCGGCACGGTGAGCTGGCTGTACTCGGGCAGTCGCGACACCCGTACCTGCTGCATTGCGGCCAGGTCCTCCGCCAAACGCTCGCGCCTCAGGTCGTTGGCCTTGACGATTATGCACTGCACCCACTGCTCGTAGGCATCGACTGACTCGAAATCTCGGCTGCCACGCAGCTTCAGGCACTGCTCCAGGCGGCGTTTCAAAACACCGTTGGCCGCCTCGACGTCGCCGTTCTGCTCCTTTTGCCCGATGCCGGTGGTTCGCGGCTTCATCCCGAGGTGGCGCATGAGGGCCTCGTACTCTGCGTTGAACTTGCGCTCACCGCTGGATGGGCGGTGCGTGGCCGCGCTGCTGTTGTCCGTCTGATGCCATTCGGGCACCCGCCCCAGCCGAAAGACCGCCGCCTGGACCCCGCGACGAAGCGCCTGAAGCGATTCCGACCGGCAGACTGTGGCCCACTCCCAGTTCGAATATGGCAGCACCGGGTGGCACAACAGGTGAGCCTGAGAGGCGCCGCCGATCGTCACGCCCAACTCACCGTCGTGCGTGAAATCCGTCTGCATCGCCTCGCCCGGACGGTGAGCCTGAGGAAAGAACACCCGCTTCTCCGGACCCGAAAGCGCCCGCCACTTCCGGACCCGGCGCTGCAGCGTGCGCAACTGGCCTTCGGCATAAACGCCGGGCCGCTGCTCGGTCAGCCACTCGAAGAGCGATTTGACCTCCAACTCCGGCAAGTCCTCGAGCATCGGCTCGATCAACGCCTCCCAATCGGCGGCGAACGGATCCGACCGCGTTCGATAGGAACGGGGCGTCTTCAACTCAGACGGCAGCTTGCCCGTCGAAACGTACTTCGCCGCCGTATGCCGGTGCATCCCCGACTTGAGTGCGGCGAGGCCCAACTGGCCACTCCTCTCCATTTCTTCCATCAACTTCCTCACTTGCGCGTCCGTGACCGGCAACCCACCCCTCCCGTGCCCGAAGAACACGAGAACGTAGATCCGACCGAAAGCGGACGCTTGTTCGGATGTCGATTTCTAATTGTCGTCCATGTCGAGGAGCCATTGTCGCTGAGCAGATCAGGCACCATTGCCCGGTGGCGCGGTCCAGGCACGCGTTGCGGTGGTGAGCGAAGTCGTTGCGCCAGGGCTCACTGAAGACCGCGGCGCCATGGCTCTTGGCGATGGCGATGGTGTCGTCGGTCGACCCCGTGTCGTGGACGATGAGCTCGTCTGCGAGTCCACCGAGGCTGTCCAGACAACGAGGCAGGTTCTTCTCCTCGTTGCGCACGATCAGGCACGCGCTCAGCAGCGGCGACGCCAATGCTCCCTCCCGGCTCGTTGTTGGACTGCAGGGTCACTCGAAACGGATAGGGTTTTCGCTGGCGACCTTATAAGCGACGGACACCATAGGCATTTTTGAGGGCCAGCGCAGAAAACGGCTTTCGGTTGCCGCGATGGTCGCCACGCCGGTCGGCGACCAGGTGGATGAACACGCCGCTGGATTGTGAACTCCCAGGATTGCCGCCTCATGTCAGGTGTTCGTCAAAGTGGGGGAGGTCCAACTGGCCAACGGCGGCCATCGCATGCGCGAAGTTGAGTTCTTGCCCGTCCGTCGCTTCGGCCAACTGGGCCAGAGCGCAAGTCATTGGGGTCGAGCATGGCGGGTCTGCCTCTGCGAACAGGCCGCCAGGGACGTGAACACATGGATCGACCACCGCTTGTCAGGCGTAGTCAGCGCCGTCGACGGCGGTTTGGTCCGCCACTTTATCAGCGCCGTATCTGCGCGGTGCTTTTCGGACGGGCTGAAGCAGACTGCTTCAACTTGTGCGAGCGTCCTCAGTAGCGCGGCATTGACGGATCTTCGCCGCTCTTCAAAAATGACCCACTTCTGCTCGCCAGAACTGACCCACCGCCGCAACTGCTTTCGCGGGTGAGATCTCGGCGAACCCGGTGCAGTTCAACCCACCTACCGGCAGGATGCAGAGCCCTCGCCAACCGATATGCCCAAACTGAGGATGCTGAGAATGGCATCCGCGTTCAGGTACCCCGGGACTACGGAAAACGACAGCAACACGGGTTTGCCCGCCACAGATGACACGTCCAGATTGGTGATCTGCCCGTCGTCATCGATCGATCGCGCGTCAGACCCGTTACACACCCCGTAGAGGTCCTGCGCTGCTGCCGAATAGCACCTGCCACAACCGCAATCACTCGGTGGCGCACACGGAGTTGGCAGGCAGTAGCCAACATCATATGCGCAAGTGTCCGTATGGCTGCACCGAGACGAAATCTGTTCGCTCCCGTCGATAGCGGCCACGCTCGCCTGCCAAAAGGTTGAGTCGCCTGGCCCCGTCCCGCACAACTCGGTAGTCAGGTTGCTTCCAAACGCCCAATGTATCGATAACTCCTCAGCATCGTCGGGAACCACGCACTTGACGGTGGTGGCTTGGATGAGCCCATCAACCGCGGATATGGTAAGCCAGCTCTTTGGGAGCGCCCCTTCAATGCACTCTGAGGCCGACCCCCATGCAGACCAGTCGCTGCCCCGTCCCAGCACGTCGGAGCAGCACGGCAAGTCGCCTGATTCCTGGCTATCCACGACCTCCACGACGTCCGCCAAGTCGGCGACACTCGACACATCGCCCGGTTCGACGGCATCGGCTACAGCGCCGCCGGCGTCGCCACCACAGCCGCCAATCTGCAGCAGAAGCCCGCACGCGACCCAACACCGTCCGTTCAACTCGGTGTGCCACTCAACGTGCTCAGCCGCAACACGTTGTCCAATGGAGGGTCTCCGACCCGATAGGGATAGCTGGCGTATGTCATCAGACCCGCGTGAGTGCACGTGTCTGGTACAACTCGGTTCTGGGTGGTGAATGGTACGGTCAACTTGGCGTTTGGGAACTTAGTCGGTTTATACGGGAGTGGAACTGGGGGCACCGCAAAAGTACTGAAACCGCCCAACACGAGCCCTCCAGGTTGCGAAACAACAGCGAGGACGGCCCTCTTGACGGCGATTCTCACTGGCGCTGTCTCAGACGGCACCCGCGATGCGCCGTCGACCGGTGTCAGCCTGGTGTCCCAGGCACACATAACCAGGGGCGGACCATCGTCCACCGATTCCAGGGCAACAGAGGCGGACACTCCGCTCGCCCTGCATAAGAATTGGGACCAAGGCAGCACGGCTTCCAGTGCTTCTTTCCCAAGGCAACCGCTGTCCACCGTCGCGCTGGGGCCGATCGGCAGCGCCGTCTTGGTGCTAAACAGCCGGCTACGCACGGGGAAGGACTGCTTGGGAACGGCTTTGTCGTCCTTGGTGGAAACTCCAGTCCACACCAGTCCAAACACCGTCCGACTAACGGCAAAGGCAGAGAAACTTGTGACGGCGACAGGTGGCGAAGATGTGCCCCAGCTTGGGCCGTCCCACGTCTTGCTACTCACAAGCCTTCTGGGGCCAGCGACCACCGCGCCATTCAAACCCAGCACAGCTCCCCAAACCGTCAGGATGGGAACCAGTTTGTTGCTAAAGCTAGCGGCTGGGTCATCGCTGCTCGAGAGCCAGGTGATCAACCAACGACCACCCGGTATGGCATCGACGCGTGGCCTCAGGTGGTAGTTCGGCGCCTTCTGAAATGGTGATACCACCGTCCGAGTATAGAGTGCGCCGTTCGGCCGAACCAGTTGGGCAACCACGCCCCCGATCCCCGGCCCCGTGGTGGCTTGTACCGCATAAACGGCGCAAGCCATGCGCTTGGAAGCAGCCACCGCGGGCCACTGCGCTGTACCGTGCGGTTCCGAAAGCGGTTGGACGGACAGCAGCGCAAGGTTGGGGGTCAGTCGGGCCAGGTACACGGTCGGCTCTTGGTTGGCATCAATACCCTCGAATGCGACCATCACAAAATCTCGCGCATGATCCCCGGTCGCCGCTACCCATACCCGACCTGGGGTGGCAGAACCGTCGATCAGATTCGACGGCGCCTGGCCGCCAGCAGCGAGGGGCACGATACTGGTGGTCGGGCCAAGCTTGTTGGCGTAACGACGCACATGCACGCTGGGCTGTTGACCTGTCGCTGCATCATTGCGCCACGCCAGGATGTATTCGTCACCAATGCCGGCCAAGGAAATGGCATCCACGTCGCTGTTGGACGCATCCATGCTACCAGCAGGGCCGGAGCCAACTAGAGCAGCGTCGACCGACTTAGAGGGCGACGAGCACAGAAGTAGTGAGTCGGGATAACCGATCGGGACCTCATCGCATGGGGGGCTCGTCCCGTCCGAGCAGATTTTCGGATCCGGTGGAAAGCCGTCCCCGGGCGGCAAGCCGCTGTACGGGAGCATGGCGCGTGCGAGATCACTTATCGTCTTCGCCACGGAACAACCTCATCCGGCACTCAGCCGGCAATTTCGCTTCCATAAACCCATCCTAACCTCTTCGCGCGATCGGCTGGACTTGCCCCAGCAACCGTAATTACAATGGCATTCCTGAGATCGTTCGGGCCGCGGCTTGTGTTGAGCATGGTCTCGTCGGCCAACTCGCACTGGCAACGAAGCATGCGCTCCCCGTTGCGGGTCGCCCTTAGCTCCGACAACGCCAATTCTTGCTCCCGGTCCGTGCCTTGAAGCAGCTTGGCCCGAGACCGAACGGGATTCCAGCTGAAACTTTGTAAATGCCTGACACCATACGCGGTTTTCGAAAAGTGGGTCAGAAACGGCTTTCCATTGCCCGCCGCGGACCCTTCGCCGGTCGACCATCAGGTGGAGCTCCCCCCGCTGGATAGTCGCACCCACGATTGCTGGTGCATTTGAGAGGCCGGAAGCAAAC
>CAZRGL010000495.1:0-8466 GCA_964599485.1 uncultured Polyangiaceae bacterium | reverse complement strand
CGCCGTCCCCCTTACACTGGTGTTTGCGGCCTGCCGCTGGCTCGGCGGTCAGTGCGCACCACAACGCATCGATCGGCCCTCTCTTCGAGATCATGACGACTCCTTGCTTTTTGGTTGCCAAGTTCAGTGAATGTTCTGAAGCGCAATGCCGCCAGCTGGGCAGATGTTAAGACCGTGCAGCAACAAACCCTGCTGCGGCTGCGAGGACAGTCTTCCGGACTCTCGAACAATCCAACCGACCGCTTCGTAGTGGCACTCGCCGCCGAGCTGAGCTGCTGTCGGGCTTCCGGCTTCCGCGAGCTACAGTCGCCCACCGTAGGTCGACGGCAGATGGCTGCCCTCTTGGCGATTCGATGACCGCTGCGCCGCACGCCCAATCATCCAAAGCGCGGTAGCCCAGATCCAGAGTTGGGCTCATGCTGGCAGGACGACGTCTGCGAGCGTAGGATGAGCCATGGTCGACAGCCCGCGCTCAAGGCCCCAGCCCGAGCGATCTGTGACAACGATGTCTGTCGTCCCGATCCTCCAGTTTGCCAGCTTTGAGAATTGCCAGTCGCAATCGTCAGATAGGACATGATGAAGAAGCTCACCTGGTTTGCCCTCCTAGTAGCAACGTCAACCTGTTTCGGTTGCAACAACAGCACCCAGAAGGCTCGAGCCGGGTCGGTCGTCAGTGGGCAAAGCAACGGGGAGACGGCAGCGGCCGCGCAGCTAATCCGGGATCTCGAAAAGCACAGCGATGTGACAGTCAGCGTGACCACTGGCACCGAGCACTTTCGCAAAGGGCTGGTCAAGCTCTCGGTCCGAGGGGACGGAAGCGTAGCCGTGCTCAATCGCAGGGCTGGCAAGAAGCACAGCTTCACCGGCAAGCTCACCACTGAAGAGCTAGCGGCGCTCGGCCGCGAGCTCGCCGAGGCCGGCTTCACCACGGTCCGGAGCCCCGGCCCACCTCGAAAGCCCGGCGACACGCCAGTGCTCCTCGAGGTCACCCAGGGCGGCAAGGAACACTATCGCGCCGAGCTTTGGTACGCCGACCGCTACAACATCCCGGGACTCGACACGATAATCAAACGCAACGACGCCCTGGTCAAGAAGGTCACCAAGGGCGAGCTACCGTATTGACCGCTCGATGAACCCGGGCGCCGACCGCTACGGAACGCAGACTTCGAGTGGATTGTGGCTCTGCTGCCAGTGCGCGAACGCTCCGAATCGCTGTTCGCCGTGCTCGTGACGCCGCCGCTTTGCCTCCCAGAGGGTTCGGTTGGTGCAGCCTTTGGCCTGGCCACCACGATCGCCGCTGGTTTCGCACGCGAACGTTGGTGTGTGAACATTACAGGAGAGAGCGGCGGTGGGGCGCTCGCACTTCCCACGAGCGTCAGTGAAGGTGGGCTCAGCTGTGACTTGCAGCGCGCCGCAGCCGACCTGACCCGCTGCGGCATCACCGTCCTGAGGCCCGGAGCGGCGCCGAATACAGCGGTGTTCGACGACGTGAGCACACTCTTCGTCCCGCGTTATTATGGCGAGGGCGACGCGGTGAATGTTGCCGCGACGAACACGCGCGCGCGGACGAAGTTACCGTTCAGGTTGCTGAGCAGCCGAATCGCCCACGACCGGCGAGTGGGTTTCGCGATCCATCGAAGACAATGGGAGCAGGAAGCGGCCGCCCTGGGCGAGCCGGTCGTCCAGGTGTTGCAGCGCTGGGCGAATCGTTGGGTTCTGCGACTCGTACAAGACGCCGACTCCGATCCAGAGAGGAAGCAATACGCAGCACACCCACTTCGGGTTACCCGGCTCGAATTGCGCCAGGTCGACGGCTGTTATCGCTACACGCTCGAGGTAACACCAAACTTCCCGGTAGTAACGGCTCGTAGGCGCCTTCATGGCGGTCCAGTTTAGGAAGTGGTTGCTGCGTTCCTTTGGCCAGCGGATAGTTGGCCCAGGAGTGGTCGCGCTGCTCAGTCTCCAGCAGCGCGTCCAACTTGTCGTTGTTGAGTGCGATCTCGACTTCGTACTGCTTGTCGTCGACCTCCACGGCCTTGCGCCAGATCCTCCAATCCTTCCGTGTGGGGAGCTTGCCTTCCATCGATGCCACAACCCGCATCTGATCGACGGCAGCGTTGCCCGGCTTCGGCGAGCCTCGCAGCGGCGCACGCTTCCAAGGTCGTTTGCAGGCCTTTGATGGAACTGTCGAGCCTTTCATTGAGCTCGAGGTGTGTGAGCGGTGTGACTGTCGGCAGTGTTGCTTGCGGCGCTGGGTGCTGTGTCGTCTTCGATGCTGAGACAATCAGCAGCCACACGACCGTTGCTACGAAGAGCGTCAGCCCCGCGCCAAGTACCACGACCAGCATCCTTGAGAATTGACCTTTTGAGGGATCCATCGGCTCGCTTCAGCAGGCGACCTCCTCGAAGAGGGTTTGCGAGGAGGTCGCTGAGGTTGACGATCGAAAACGGGTTCGTGGTCGATCAGTTCCCGGGGCAAGATGCCCAAGCTGCGGGCGTGCCGGACTCTTCCGTTTGTCCACCGGAGACGTCGACACAGAACACGTCGACGTTCTGCTCGAGCCAGACTTTCAGGTACTCCGCCGCCGTGTGCTTGCCGATCACAGCCTTTGCGATATGGTCGTTCTCCAGGCTGCTGTGGGCAGTGGTGTCGTCGATGAAGCCGCCGTGCCGCGGGCTGGTGGGCATGGTCGAGCTGTCGCAGGGGCCGCCGCTGCAGCCGGGCCGCATCTCCGACTTGGTGGGAAACAACTCCCAAAACGCGCGGACGGTATTGAAGACCCGGTCAGCGAAGTCTTCGCCATTGTCGTAGAACACCGGTGATGCCTTGTAGAAGGGATTGCCGGGATAATGGTCGCACTTTTCGGGTTCCTTGTAGTTCTCGCTGTGACAGCAGGGGTCGCCTTGGTGGCAATCGCTGTCGAGAGCGAAGCTGCTGGTAAACCGATGCTGCTGCCCGGTCTTGATGCCCTTGTCGGCCAGTTGGGCCTTCAAGAAGATGGGCGTGGAGATGTGGTTGAGCAACACATGCATTTGATCCAGGCAGATCTCGGGCTCGCTAGCGTGAGCTTGCAGGCAGCTAGCGTCGATGGTCGGCGTGCTGTCGATGGCCCCCCAGCTCTTGTTGCGCATGTGCTCGAGGCCTCCCTCGAGGTAGACAGCCGGTGAGGCCCACATGCCGTCGCCCTTGCTCGCTGGGCTCATCTTCAGATGCCGCTTGATCGAGAAGAACTTGCCGAGGTTGTCGTAGACTTTGGCGTAGTTCGTCTTGCCTTTGGCGTCAGCGGTCGCTTCGACTTCGAGCGAGCCGCGCACCATCGAGTTGGCTATCCCGCGCACGTCGGCTGCGGGATTGAGCGTGCGCACGTAGTCGGCGAGCCGATCGAGGTATTGATACAGTCCGTTGCTGCCGTTGGACTGGGTGAAGAACGTGACCTGACCGAGGGGGCTGGCTTGGGGATGAGAATGGATCCACTTGAGGGTGGCTTTGACGATGCGCATACCGTGCAAGTACACGGGCCCGACGTACTCGGCCTGGGGTAAGCCGAGCTCGTTGCGATAGATGTAGTCTTCGATGGTGACCTCGCCGAGGTTGCGGTCTCCGACGCATTTGTCGAAGTAGAGCATGTTGTAGTCAGCCAAGGGGTTCTGCGCATCGTCGCTGAAGATGCCGTCGAAATCCTTGGTCTTCGGCATGTGGATCCCAGAGAAGTCCGCGATGTACGTACCCTTTCCGGGGTCTTTTTCGTCTTGCAGCTCGTGGTGGTATTTGTTCCAGCAGTTCTTGCTCAAGTCGGACTGTTGGCCGGGCAAATAGTTGACCTCGCAAGTAGTCGCGCCGCCTTGAATTCGAATCAGCCAGCGGTTGCTGTTGTTCTTGCCCTTGCGCCAGTAGACCATGGGCCGCGTACCATCGGTGCAGCGAATGGGCTCGCCGGTAACGCACTTGCGGTCGGCAGGGGTGGTGCCATCCTCGCAGGCGGGCACGGGCAGGCGCTCGTACGGCTTTGCTGGGCTGTTCGGGTTCTGCGGCGGGTACCACTCTTTGAATTTCCCACTATCTGGCTCCCAATACATGTCGTCCATACTGCCTTTGAATTCGGTATGGTGCTGGACGAACATGTTGACGGCGGCGGGGAGATTCAGCTCCCCACCGCTGCCCCCCGCGCCGCCATTGCCACCGGTGCTGGACGCGCCGCCAGAGCTGGTCGCGCCGCCGGTGCTGGCCGCGCCGCCGGTGCTGGCCGCGCCGCCGCCACCGACCTGGGAAGTGCTCTGAGGCTGAGGGTCGGATCCGCCACCCGAACAGGCAACAAGGACCGCCGCTGCGATCAAACCGAGAGACGTCGTGTTGTGCATCGTCATTGCTCCATGACTGGCAGTCGGCGGCTCGAGCGACCGACCGGCCGTTTTTGCTCGAGTCCTGGACCCCGCAAGAAGCGGACCAGCAGCCCGCGCCGCGCCAACTGGTGAAATTCTCGTTGATTGGCGTCCAAGTCGTTAGACAGGTGGTCAACAACCTGGACACGTTGTCGTGAGACCTGCCGTGCGCGCGCGGGAGCAAGTCAATCTCCGCCGTCGCGGACGCGCGAGAAGACTGCTTTGCCCGTCTGCGTGCAGGGCGCACGTATGTTCATGCCCGGGCACTACCCTTAGCCCGGCCCAGCCCTGTTGCCGCAGGCATTCCTCCGGGGCGAAGTGGCCGGGATGAGACAGGAGGGCTCAGTGTGCGAGGTGGTAGTTGTCTGCGAGGCCCTTCGCGACCGTCGCCAGCGGTGAAGCTGCCGGTGGCAGCAAGTACGGACGTAGGGCCGGGAACGTCGAGGCCGGTCGCCAAGCACCCATATCGTCGAGCACTAGGTCATCACCACGCAGCCCCCAAACACGAAGCTCGTGATCCGCGAAAAGAACAGCTACGGCAACGACCCTCACCCGCCGAAGGGCTAGCAAGCGATGGCGAACCCTCGGTTCAGCTACTCTCCGTCGCGGTCAATTGAGCCGCACCACGATCTTCACGCACACGGGATCCGTCCACCCGCCAAGTCCCTGCAAGCTCGCATCCTGACTGCTTACCCAAAGCGTCTCGAGCTGTGAGTAGCAATTCCTAGCGCGGCGGCGTCGCGGTTCTGCCTCAGACTCGGACTGAAAAGGACGTTTCCGCAGCAGTTGCAGCGTGGCGTTTGGAGGCAACCGGTTTTGCAAATAGTCCCAGTCATCGAAGAGTATTTCCTCCAAGTGGAGGAGCACGGTCATCTCACGTACGCCACAGTCCGATACCATTGCCGCCATCTCAAGTGGCGCCTGCAGATCGTTCCGTATTCCAGGAACGTCGACGCTCATGTTCACTGCGAGACGGCGCAATGGAATGGTCGCCCGACCAGCTAGCCCCTCAGCCATGAGCAACAACGCCCGTTCGACCGAATCTGGAGAACCCGAGAATCCAAGCGTCTTCAGCGCCGGCAAGCTGCCGCCCAAAGCCGTTGAAATCAGATCGAGCTCGCTCACCATCATGTGCTCGAGCGCGTCGAGCGGCGCCTGCTCCAAGAAGTTGATCGCGATCCGCGGCGACGGACATTCCAACCAGAGGCCACGCACGCTGCGCCAGTGTCTCTCTCTGATGACATGTGGCCACGACTTTGGACTCGAGTCAGCGGATGTAGCCACCCAGGCGCCGAAATCGCGCTGACAAAGCATGGCCGCTGAAATCGTCTTGATTTCGCCCAACCAGTCCCTGCTGATCTCCAGCGAGAGCCAGTCTTCGCTCGAATGATCACTGGAGGTCTCCTCTGCGCAACGCAGGACCTTACTGCGATCATCCCCCTGCTCGATCAGCCAGTCGCGGTAGAGCTCGCGTGCCGCGGAGGCATTTCGGTCGGTGAACATGTTTGCGAGCAGCTGGTCGCCGACTGCGTCGGCACTAGTAGGAGTCGGCAGCTCCACTGCCTGCTCCTCTCGGTGCTCAGCGTCGCTCCACAGATCTAGACGGATCATCTCGCGACCGTCGAGAGGTTCTATGCGAACCAAGAAGCGATGAAGCCGGCCGCTCCAACGCAGTCGAAATGAGCCCTCCTGCATGCCCTGTAGCCACGGTTGAATCTGGGCGTTGAGGGCAATGACATTGCGAATGGGTTGCCAGTATTTGGCAGAGGTCGTCATCTCGATAATGTGCTCGTCGCCGAAGATGTAATTCACCTCGAGCCCAGTGAACATGAGGGAGCCCAACGCATGCTCTTCCGACGGCGCGGCAGCCCTATCTGGGCATGTGATCTCGATCGTATCGGCTCGTTTCAGAATGGCGTTGGCCAAGATGGCGTGGACCAGCCGAACAACGGGGGCCCCGGAGACATCGCACAAGGGCTCCATGACCCGATCCTCCGCCGCTTGCGACGCCTGCCGCCTGTACGTCATGGCCCAGGCATCTCCCGAGAGAATGAGCCCGTCGGCGTGGGGTAACGCGATTCCTCGTCCACCGTTCTAGGTTATCCGCAAGCGAGCCGGCCACAAGGTACGCAAAAGCAGAGTCTTCGGCTCCAACGCCGCGCGACAGATCTGTACGCGGTCCGCTGTATCCCAGATCCGAACAGCTTGACGTCGTGGCCCAGTGAGCGAAGGGCCCTACCCAAGGTCGGGAGCGGAGCTTCCGCATCGTCGACCATGTCTCATCTTGCTACGCTGCGCAAAGTGCGTCTCGTGTCATCCGGTTCGAAGACGCGGGGGAAGCGGAATGCGCAGCTTCACGCGAAACAGGCAACCTTGGAACTTGAAGGTCGGTGTGAGCGCTGCCCAAAGCTCGCCGTCGATCCATTTTACGTGAACAGCGCGCAGCGGATGGGCTCGGCGGAACGCGGCGTCGTGCACGGCCGAGTCGTTTACAAAATGATTCAGGATGCGACTGGCCTCCCACGCTACGTCGTGCTCAGCGGTGAGGCGATGGGCCGCGAGACGCGTAATGCGCACGAACCGCAGCGCATAGAGGAGATAGGGAAGCGAAGCTTCGAGCCAACCGTCGTGCGGACCGAAGCCCCCGACGTCGCGGGCAAGGACCAAGCTTGGAAGCGCGGCGAACTCCGCGGCGGTGCCTTGGCCGGACCATGACGCGATGCCGCGTGCGGCGAGCGCCATGGCATCTTCCTTGGTTCGCGAGGGAATGTCAGCATCGAGCTCGAAGTGCCCGTCAGCCCCCACGCAGTTGCTCTCGTGGCGATAGGCAGTGAAGCTCTGCGCCATGGACGCCAGCATTGCGTGCGAAGCGGGGAGGCTCCAGCTGCCTTGCGGGATGGCGGGAGCAAGAAGCGCGGCATAGCGGAGCTGCTCGCGACGGGGCGGTGGCGACCAGCCCGTCACCAGCGCAGGCGCCGCGTTGAGCAAGGCGGCGCTGCTGCTCGCCTCCGCAAGTTCGGCCATGGCTTCGATCAATAATTCGTCCCCGACGGTGAGTTCCGCGTGGACCGCGAACACCGTCCACGGAAAACCTCCGCTGTCCTCATATACATCGCGAACGAGGTGCTGGCGGAGCGCCTGCTTCCGCCGGGGACAGACCATGTCGTCGTGCAGCTCGCGGAGCGTCACGGGGAGGATCGCGACGTGTATGAGGGCGTCCTCGGGCACCCGCTCCACCAGCCAGAAAAGGGCGCGCCACGCCTCGCAGAGAGCTACGGCCGCGGGATGGTTCATGACCAGCGCGAGCTGGGCATCGATGAGGGCATCGAGGCGGCGAAGAGCGGCGCCTGGATCGAACGCTTCGTTGGAGCGAGACTCGCTGTCCTGCGCAACCACTACCAGTTGTCCTTGCCGTACCCCTTCGTGTACACGGTGTTGTTGTCGTACATGTTGTCGACCATCTGCTGCCGGCTGTCCCAGATCATGCCCTGATCATAATCGACGATGCGACCGCCAGGTTCCTGGTTGACCCAATGGTCTTCCCACTCTCCGCCGCCAGCGCGCTTGAGGGGGGCGGGGCGATTCCAATCCGTCACCTCGGCTAGCGACGGCTAGCGAGGGACGAACAAGTGTTCAGGGCTTTTGGCCAGCAAACACAGGTATCTCAGTTATCTGCATGCGAGCAAGCTCGCGCCGCGGCGCTGCGGCCCTTTGGCGGGCACAACAGTATCGTTCGTTTCTCGTTCTAGAACGACGAGTCTCAGGAGGGCCGCGGCGCAGCCGTCGCCGCACGATCCGCCAAGGCAAAAACAGGACTGCGCATGACCTCATTGCGGCTGACCATCCTTTGCCCTCCCGCCGATACGGGCACCTGGTGGCCCAGCGCCACGACAGACAAGGAGTGTTGCTGTATGGTGGCCGACCTCAGGCTCCCCAATGGGTCGCACAGCACCAGCACCAGACGTTCCGCCTACTCCCGGGATGTGCCCACACACTGTTGTGAAGGGAGGTGGAGGTACAGGCGGCGGTGGTGGTGGAGGGGGAGCTGGTTCGGGCGGTGGCGGCAGTGGGGGTGGTCCAGGCGGT
>CAZRGL010000494.1:0-8481 GCA_964599485.1 uncultured Polyangiaceae bacterium | reverse complement strand
CTGCTGATGCTGCCCTCGTCGTCGGATCATGGCTACGAGATGGCGGTTCGTTTCGCCCGCGAAGCGGAGGTGGCATCACGCATCGAAAGCCCTCACGTGGTTCCAGTCTCCAATGCGCTGGTCGACGAAGCGCGAGCCATACCGTTCCTCGTCATGCCGCTCATGACCGGGCTGGACCTGGCCTCGCTGCTCGAACGGGTCGGTGAATTGCGTCCAACGGTGGCGGTTCGCATCGTCCGGCAGCTGTGCCGTGCGCTCGTAGCAGCCCACCAGATCGACATCGTGCACCGCGACATCAAGCCAGCGAACATCTTTCTCGAGCACGACCCAGAGGGAATGGTGACCGTCCGGGTGTTCGATTTCGGAATCGCCAAATGGGCGCTCGACGAAGAGAACATCACGCGCAGCGGCAGAGTCATGGGCACACCGGTGTTCATGGCGCCGGAGCAAGCGGGCAACGCCCGCACGGTCGATGCACGCGCGGATGTATGGAGTGCGGCCGCAACGCTCTACGACGCGATCGGCGGACAGCCGCCGTTTGCCGACATCGACAACTTCACCGAGTTCATGCTCACCAAAGCCTCACAGGAGGTCCCTCACCTGCAACAACTTGCCCCTTGGCTCGATCCCAAGCTGGCCATCATCATCCACGGCGCCCTGCTGCGTAAGCCAGATCTTCGATGTCCGAGCGCGCAAGACCTACTCGACGCCCTCGAACCTTTCGCATTCGGCTCCGACGAGCTTCACGAAAGCATGCTGTCGGCCATCCCGCCACAAGACAGCGCGCGCGAAGAGCCGCTTGCCGAGCTGCCAGATCAGTGGCGCATCCACATGCCGAGCACCTCGCCGCCGGCACTGGACGACGAGCCTTCGACCGATCCTCTTCTCGGCAGCGCGCTCGGCGACCGCTACACCTTGATGAGAAGGCTGGGCCGAGGCGGCATGGGCACCGTCTACGAGGCCAAAACAGCCGACGGACAGCGGGTAGCGGTCAAGGTGATCGACAAGGACCGGGTGGGCGACGACCAGACCGCCCGCCGCCGCTTCCTCCGCGAGGCCCGCGCGGTGACCGCTATTGCCAACGAGCACGTGGTCCGCGTGGTCGAAGCCGACAGTGACACCAACCGCGACATCCCGTTCATCGTCATGGAGCTGTTGCAAGGGCTCGATCTACGCTCGGTGCTCGCGCGGCACGGTCCGCTGCGGCCCGAAGTAGTAGCGCGGTTGTTTCTGCAAGCCTGCCATGGGATCGGCGCAGCCCATGAAGAAGACTTGGTGCACCGCGACATCAAGCCCGCCAACCTGTTCTTGCACGAGCATCCATCCGGCGAGATCACCGTCAAGGTGTGCGACTTCGGCATCGCCAAGCAAATGCGCGACACCACGACGACGCAAGGCGACTCCACGGAGCTGACGCGCACCGGCGGCATCATCGGCTCACCCGCGTATATGTCCCCGGAGCAAGCCAAGAGCGCCAAGCATGTCGATGCCCGCACCGACATCTGGAGCCTGGGCGTAGGACTGTACCAAGCGCTCAGCGGCGTCACCCCGTGGGAGGGGCGCAGCACGGTGGGCGAGCTCATCATCGCCATCTGCACCGAAGAGATCCCGCCACTACGACGAATCGCCCCGTGGGTACCCACGGGCTTGGTCAAGATCGTCAACAAGGCGCTGCGCCGCGATCCGGCGGAACGTCACGGCAGCATGGCCGAGCTGGCGAACGAGCTGGAGCCCTTCGCACAGAGCACACCGCTGGTCACGGTCGACGACTTGGTCCGCGTCGAGCAGAGCTCGGGCGCGAGCAGCAGTCTTCCGCTCGAGAGCACGGCTCCGGCCATTCCGCAGCACAAGCCCGTCGGGTTGTGGCTCATGGGCGGGGCGGCAGCTGTCGGTACCATACTGCTCATCGGCGGTTATGCGCTGCGCGCTCCGTCGACGGAGCCGTCGGCCGAGCCAAACCAGCCGGCCACGTCCTCCTCCCGTCCGTTAACCACGACCGTGGTACGCACCAGGACGAGTCGACCCCGCTCGTCGCGCTTCACGGTACGCGTGCCGGTAACACCGAGCACGGCGAAAGTCACAGTGAGGGGGCGAGCGCGCCCGTTGATCGAGGGCGCGTTGGTGCTGGAAGGCGAGCCAGGCGAGGACTTCGAGGTCGTCGCCACCGACAAGGGCGCCGCCCACACCGTGACAATCATCCTCAGGAAGGACAAGACGGCGACACCGCCATCGATCAGCATGCCGAAAGTACGCCCCGGCAGCCCATCGGTCCAAACGTCTCAGACGACGCGCACCAGATCGGCGGCGCCGACCACCACTACAGTCCCGCCGAAGACCACCGCGGCCGCTACGACGCCGCACCGACCCAGTGCGAGCGCGGCGGAGACCTGGTAGCGGAAATCCGGTAGCCGAAAACCAGGATCATTGGGATTGAGCTTGGGGGGAGGGATTCGTTCAGCAGTCACTCCTTTGCTACGGCCGAATCGAGCTCGATTCGGGCCATCTCGTGTTCCTGAAGGGCTTTCAGGTGGCGGCGCTGCGCATTGATTCGGCGGATCTCGGCCGTAATGGCGGCGAGGGGATCGATGGTGCCTGTCTTGGTAGCTTCATCCAGAACTTTGTCCGCTTTTTCGAGCGCGGGCAGCAACGTTCGTCCCATGGCCTTGAGCCGCCTCGCAGTCATCTTCACTTCTGCGCGCGCTCGACTCACCTCGCGGGCCACATCTGCGATGAGCGCCTGCTCTTCGAGCTTGCGTCGAGACACGGCGGCCTCGCGTGCTTTGATGCGATTCGTGCTCCAGGAAAAGACTGGCAACTCGACCGCGACAGAGAAGTCGAAGTTGAGCGGATCGAGCTCTGGCGTGAACCCGTAGTTCACCTCGGCGAAACGCAGCCACGGGATCTGCTTGCTACGAGCGATATAGGCGTTGGCTTTGGCGATGCCGACCCTTGCTGCAGCCTGTTTCAGCTCGGGACGTCGCTCGAGGGCTTGCCGAACCAACGCTTTTTCGCTCTGGGGGGTATCGGCGATAGGGGGGCGGGACGACCGTGGTGTGAAGACGACCTTTCTCATCGCCCGGATCCCCAGAGCTTGGCGCAAACGCTGGCTGATTCTCGCGCGCTTGAGGAGCAACTTCTCGAGCCTGTCCAATGCTTCGGCGTGGGCCAGCGTCGCTGTGGTGTGATCGACCTTGGTGGCAACTCCAGCTTCGAGGCGTTTGGCCACCAGCTTCAGTAACCTCGACAGCAGCTCGCTGGTCCTCTGCATGTGCGCTTCTTCTTGCTCGAGCAGTCCGAGCTCGGCGAAGAGTCTCCTCACCTCTGTGCGCAGCTGCCGGCGGGCCCGGTCCACTCTAGCCTTCACGGTCTGCGTTTCTAACGCGGCACGGCGCGAGCGCGCGTCGAGCAGCCACGGTTTTGGAATCGGCACCCTCATGGCAAGGTCGACAACGGGAGCGTCTGCCGCGATCTTGTCGAGCTCGACACTCCGGATCCGCACCTCAGGGTTGTCGAGCTCGGTCGCCGCGCTCTGTCTCGCCCGAGCCTGCTGGACTTGTGCTTCCAGCGCACGCAGCGAGAGGTTGTCGCGTGACAGCATCTCGAGGGCTTTTTTCAGATCGATGCGCTGGGCCGGGCTCGCGTCAGCGGTTTTGCCCCGTCCGTCGCTGGATTGCGGAGCTGTTTGCCGCCACAGGGCTACGGCGCGGGTGGGCTGGGTGGTCAGGCGAATACAACCTGGGAGCATCAGGATCGCCAGAGTGAGAATCAAGCCGCTGTGCCATCCTCCTGGTAGTGCTGAGGAACGTAGGTTCATCGTGGCCATGGGATCTCCACCCAAGCGGGCGTGGCCTGTCCTGCGTCAAAGCCGACCGTCAACTGTCCAGGGTTGGGGGAAAGGGCCAAGCCTTCCGGCTTGCGGCCGGCAAAGACGACAAAGCGCTGCGCTCCTACGCTGCCCGCGCTGCTGCGCCTGACATGCCACAAGGATCCGTCTTGGCTGCTCGGGTTGATGCCTGAAGCCGTAGAGGCCACCACCACTGTGCCATCCGGCAGGCTGAGCAGCTCTGCGATACCACCAGCAACTTCTCGTCCGTCGGCTTTCACCCTGAGGGCCACTTCGGCCCAGAGACTCAACCCCGCGTCAGCCAACTTTCCGGATGCGAGCAGCCGATCGGGCTCCTTCATGCGCCAGATGATCGCGCGGCCATCTTTGCTCAGAGGCGCTTTCAGACCGATCAGCAGTCCGCGGTCGAAGGAGGTCATCCCTTCGATGTCGAGCTCACTCGTGTCGCTCAGGCCGAGGCTGGCGAGGGTACTTTCGTCGGCCTGATCCAACAGCTGCGCGAGCGCTACGGACGCGTCGAGTCGGTAGCCCCGCCCAGCGGGCTGGAGCCGGGCGAAGATCTGGCGCGACGCCTTGCGGTTGCCCTTCTTGCTGTGGGATTGAGAAGCCAACAAGTAGAGCGCGTCGTCCACGCCGCTCGCCACCGATTCCAGATCGTTGAACTTGCGCGCACCTTGGACCACCAAGGGCTTGTCGTCGACCGCACCAGACTTGCTCATGGTAAAGAGCCAGGGGGCGTGATCGTTCATGCCTTTGTGCCCCGTATCGTCGCTGACCATCACGTAGCGGCCGAGACGAGGTGCCCATATGAGGCCGGAAGGCTCGAAGCGCGATGCCACCATGAGCTTGCTGGGCACGGTCATCAGGGATGGCTGTCCCGGTGGTGTTTCCGCGGGTGCGGCAGTGGCGGTATTGATGAAGGTGACTTCCTTCTCCAAGCTGACGTTGAACGCGAGACCGGGCACCAGCTCACCAGGCTCGTCGAGCTCGATGAACATGTCTCGGCCCCAGGCCAGCTGCCTGGGCTCTGGGCGGCAACGCGCAGGTACCTTGTCTACGATGGGGCCAACGCCCACCACGTGTCCTCGGTAGGTCTTGTTGCTCCATCCTCGGGCGTAGAGTGTCACCTTGCGACCGACGCGCATCGCCATGGCTTGTTTCTCGTACACACAGGCCACAACGCGGCTGGTTGCTTTGCTGACGACGGTCACCACCGCCTCGCCCGCCCGAACGACCTCGCCATGGCGTTTGAGGATCGCTGAGATACGGCCGCTGCTCGGCGCCCTGAGCACCAGTGCTTTGCGCTGGGCGCGCAAGCGGGTCAGGCGACCCAAAACGACCTTCTTCTCTTCCTGCAGCGGAGCCACAGCCAATACCGTCGAGTTGCCCGGCAACGCCTTCTGGCGTGTTCGTGTGGAGTCCAGCTGAGCGGCGAGAAGCGCTACCAACTTCCGGGTCGCTTTCACCTCGCGGGTCAACCCGGCATGGCGCAAGTCGAGGGCGGCGAGCTCACGGTTGATCACCAGCCCTCGCGAGAGCAAGTTGGATAGCTCCTTCCGGCGGGCGGTGAGAGCGTCCAGCTCGGCGGCTTTGACCTGCAGATCTCCCTGGGCTTTCGCGAGCGCTACCTTGGCTGAGTCGCCGGCTTGCTCAAAGCCTCTGGCGGTAGACAAGGTTTGCTGTTGGCTGCGGGCTTCGACAGCACGCAACTCGGCTTCGAGTCGGCCAAGCTGCGCTTGTTGGATGCGGATTTTCGCGTCCACATCGCGTGGGTCGAGCGTGGCTACGATCTGCCCGGGGCTTACGTCGTAGCCAATGTCCACCGCGAGGTTGGCGACCCGGCCGTCAGCCGTGGGAGCCACCTTGTGCTCAACACCGTGGGCGAAGCCGAGGATCGGCGCTTTGCTGCCCACCTCACTCCAAAGGTATAGGGCGGTGCCAACTGCGGCGATCCAAATGCACAATGGCATCGCCTGAGTGAGGAGCATCCTCCCTCTCTTTGTATCGCGCCAGGCCATTTATATCTCCAAGGTGGATTCTTGCATCAGCACCGAGACGTCCTGCATGCCTGGTATGGAGCCCAACTGCTCGAGCAGCGCTACCCGCCCATCATCACCCTTGAATTGGATCTGATAGGCGTACTCCATCATGTCTCCCTGGGCGCCTTCACGTAGCGTGACCAAGGCGAACGAGCGGGTGTAGCGTCTGAGCAACTCGATGATGGTCAACTCTCCGGTGCCGGTGGGCAGCAGGAAGCGCAGCAGGCCATCGTGTTTGCGCTGGCTGCCGAAATCGGACGCAGTGAGCAAGGACACCGCGAGGCAGAACATGGCTGTGCCGACCACCGCCGCGAGAAAAGCCCGCAGTCCGGTGCAAATCCCGGCAGCCATCGAAGCGAACACGAAGATCATGTCCCGCGAGTCTCGCAGCGCAGTGCGGAAGCGGATGATCGCCAAGCTGCCCGCAATCCCCAGTCCAGCGGCGATGCTGTTGTTGATGGCCAACATAAGTTGGCAAGCGATGACCCCGCCCATGGCTACGGCCAACACGAACGAACGCGAGTAGGACAGCCCGCGGAAGGTCCAGATGTAGGTAGCCGCGATCCCCTGCGCCAGCACGAACGCCAGGATCAGCGAAAGCATGACCGTCTTGATGGTAACCGGCTCGGTGTAGTTGGAGACTACATTCAGGATGTCATTCATCGTCTCGAGCCTCTCTGTTTGGGGATCCTCGATTGCGGCCGCAGGAGCCAGCTGTCTACCGACGTGGCGTATTTCGAAAAGGACAAGCGCTGCAGGCCGAGGTTGCGCACCAGGTTGAACATCCAGCGCGGCACCGCCGTGGTGAACTTGAGCTCTAGGACCGTCATGCGGCGCTCTGATTTCTGTTGAACAGCGTTGTCCATCCAGCGCCAGCCTCGGTCGCCACAGTCGAACACAGGCCGGCGCAGGGGCTTGCTGCAGATCTTTCGGTCGAAGGTCACACGAGCGTAGGAATCAATCCGGCTCATGTAGGGCTCCCGCTCGTAGCGCACCATGGTGACCGGGCGCATGTGGTTGGCGTGGACGAGTGAGAGGAAACGCTCTACCGCTTTGCGCGCTGGCCCATGCATGTTGTCAGGGACTCGGGCTGACGGATCGGACACGAGTGAGGCCCAGATCTCGCGGGGCACTTTTCCCCGGGTCTTGGAGATCACGTCATGGAAGCGACCTTTGACCTCGAAGAACACCGGGCCTGCGTGCGGGGGATAGCCGCGCACGCGCACCTTGTAGCGATCCACCAGCGAGATGACGTTCGCGCGATACAGTGCGTAGCCAGGTGAGTCGAAGTAGCAACTATCGATGAGATACCTGCCGCTGGGTTGCTTGGCAGCGTTGCTATCCAGCTCGCAGAACGGCTGGATCGCTGCGCGCACCCGGTCGGCGGTGTGCTCGTCGATAAGGTATTTGAATTCGCGGCGTTGTATCAGTTCAGTTGTATTCATAGGTACACAAGACAGATGTCCAAAGAGCCCTCAGCGGCGCTGTCGCAAACAGACGAGCGGGTCGAAAACGCTTCCCGCGCTCAATCGCAACTCGTCTTCACGCTGAGCTCGGCATGAAGTTTCTTGGACCGGTTCTTGATGTCCCCGCGCAGAGCCTCGAAGTCGTGTTTGGGCAGCTCTGAACCAACCAGTTTCTCGGCAGCGTCCAGGCGGGCGAGAAGGAACGCGTCGGAGCCAGATGTGGCGAGGAAGTCCTCGAGGATCTCGAAGTAGATCTTCTGGTTGTTTGGGCTCTTGAACAAGATCCCTGAGAGGTGTCCGTGTGTGGGCGAGCAGACGTCCGCCTCTTCCATCTCCAGGCTGCCGTTCATATCCCACGGGAGCATGGTGAAGCGGCCCGGGGTTTGTTCGTAGAGGTAGTAGTTGTGGCCAGTGCTCGAATAGGAGTCCCAGGAGGCCAGTGCGACGTTGCCCGCCAAGTAGGTGACGATGCCCTTGGGATCGAACGCTTTCTCTACCTCGCCCATTGTGCCGAACTCGAGCGCTTCGAGAGCGTTGAGAAGGGGCTTGTGGTCGGGCTCGTCCGGCCACTTGTGGTTGATCTCGGGATAGTCCTCGATCTTCGATCCCTTGTAGTTGAGGGAACCACTCGCTTGTTCCGGCTTGTAGAGCTGGCCATGAGGCGCGTCGAAGTGACGCTTGATGAACCCGCCATCAACCTGCTCGAGAAGCACGTAGATCCCGAGCACCTGGCTATTGAGGGTAACCCGAGCGAACGAGGTTCTCGACGCCGCCACGCCATAGTTGAGCCACGCGCCGTAGCTCAGATAGTCACGCATGATAGGTAGCGTTGGCCCGTCGAAATTGGTGTTCAGGTTCAGCTTCTTCAGTCCGTCGAGGGTCTGATCTTTGGCATAGCGATTGAAGTCGATCTTGAGCGGATAAGCGTGGCCTTTGGAAAGCGGGATCGAGATGTGACCTTTGAGTCGGACCGCCACGTCCTCGGCCATCTTCTCACCATCGAAGGTCAATTCTGCGTGGAAGTAGGGGAACTTGGCGTTGACGTTTTCGTACTTGTCGGCCAGGTCGATGATCGTCTTCCAATCAGCATCCGCCATTGTCAGCTCGACGGTGTGGATCTTGCTGTCGTCGA
>CAZRGL010000493.1:0-8495 GCA_964599485.1 uncultured Polyangiaceae bacterium | reverse complement strand
GCTCGGAATCTGCAACCGGCTCGGAATCTGCGACCGGCTCGGAATCTGCAGCCGGCTCGGAATCTGCGACCGGCTCGGAATCTGCGGGCTCCGGAGGCTCGCTCTCGCAGTCCTCACGCTCCCATTCGTCCTCGAGCAGGGCCTTATCCAAGACTGGGGCCGAGACGGGCTCCAGCAAACCGGGCGAGCTCGCCTCAGCATCCATATTCGTCATGTTGCCCACGTAACAATCCCTCCCACCGTGCGGTGATACGTTGTGTGTTGCGATTTGTTCCCTTGACTGCCGGCTCCCTCAGCGGTGCGGTCCGTCAGTCAAAGAGGTCTCGTCAAGGAAGCTCAGTCTTGCTCCGACTCCGCAAACACCGTTCCAAGACCTACGCGCCGACTTTCAGAGGTTTGGCACGCACCAGCATCTCCGAAAGGCTCGCACGCCCCAGTGGCGCCCCTGGGACATGACACGCGTGCTCCCCTTCAAATGGCACGCTCTGACACATCGCTGCAGCGAGCAAGGACGCCGCTTCTCGCTAGTTTCGGGGCTTGCGGCAGGCACGTAAGCTGCATACCCCAAGGATCATGCGACGCTTCATCCTCACCGCAGCGACTGCCCTCCTGCTGCTCGCTTGTGACTCCACAGTGAGCTACCTCGGCGGTGGCGAGTCGAGCACAACCAGCGGCTGCGCTGGCGCCGATTGTCCCGCGCCGGGTTGTCCTGCCGCCGCCCCTACAGCGGGTGCATCTTGCAACCTGCCTGACTTCACCCAATGCCGCTACGACGACCCCGTCTTGACCGGCTGCCAGAATGTTTACGAATGTCAGCCTGTCTACCCCGAGGCCGGCGCCCCCAGCACGTGGCAAGACATAGGCCAGGACGGGATTTGCGAATGCGTCGCGCCCAGCTGCGATCCTGGCGATTCTCTGGTGCTCGACTGCCTCCCGGATTCTGCTTGCTACATGGTCGACAGTGCTTGCACCGAGGATATCATCTGCGCCGACGATGCTCTGCCGCAACACGGATGCCCCATGCCCCAACCAAAAGATGGCGATGCTTGCACGAGCAACGGCTCGTTCTGCGACTACCCTTTGGGCAACGGCTGCTTCTCGAGCATGGTGTGCGACGACAACAAGTGGGCATCGATCGGCGGGGGCTGCGACGGTAGCGGCGGCTGAGCCCAGCGCGCCGAAGATGACAAGCATCGGGCGACAAACATCGGGAAGAGGCAGATGAGAGGCCCGAGACTCGACGACCTGAGCCATTGCATCGGTGCTCTTCGAGCGCCCTCGCAACCGCCGCCGTTCGCCCATGTTGACTTCTCTCAAGGCGACACCTACCCCCTTATTCATGGGCAAAACCGGCTACCCCATTCATCTACTTGCGCTGTGCACCGGGCTGTTGGCGTGCCAGCCAGCTGCAACGACTCCGCCACTCGTTCCGCCGGTGACGACGGCCACAGCCAAGGCGGTCGCCACGTCTGCGACGCCGGCGAGCCCCAAAGCGACGGCTCTGACCGCAAGGATCTCCGCCGAGCACATGACGCAGCTGGTCGGGCGCTTGGCCCGCGTGGTGGTCCGCAAGCTCGAGCGCGGCTGCAAGCTCGAGCTCGAAGAAGTCGTCGGCAAGGTCGATCTGCTCTTGTTGGCGCCAGACCAATTTCGGGTGGACATCCACAGCTCGCTCACGGTCGCCCAAGCCTCCTGCCTTCTGGGCGAGCTGGGCCAGAGCAAGAGGGCCGTAGTTGCTCCGCTGACTGGCAAAGGTGTGCGTATCAGCTCGCGCACGGTCACCCAACCACTGGCCAATCCGACAGCATTGATGCGTCGACTCGACGCGAGCACCACCCAGACCAACTCGGTCGTCGCCGCAACCCTCGCCGCCGACTCGCAGCTGAAGAGCGCACTGGCGAAGTGGAATGACGACGGCATCGACCTGCAGCTCGAGCTCGACCCCGTCGGCGCGCGTGCGCTTGCGCAGTGGTGGAATAGCGCCCGAAAGCAACCAGCCAAGCAGCTCGCGCGCGTTTCGCTGAGCGCGCAAGCCGCCACGGTCACAATCAAGATTGCCGCCAGTGAGCTCGTCGCCGACGACGTGGCGCTGGCGCTGCAACTGCGCCGGCACGTCATCGAGGCGTTCAAGATCCCCAGTGGTGCCATGATGCCGAGCCTGCTCGTAGGCGACCACATCTTCGTCGACAAGACGCGGCTGACGCCAAAGCGGGGTGCGGTCATGGTGTTCCGCTTCCCCGAAAACCGCGATCAGGACTTCATCAAGCGCGTGGTCGCTTTGCCAGGCGACAAGCTCGAGGTCCTCGATGGTCGCCCCATCATCAATGGCAAGCTGGCGCCCCATTGCTACGTGGGCAGAATGGATGACGAGCAGGGCGCTCTGCACATGTACGTCGAGTTTCTCCCCGGTGGCGCCCACCTCACTGCCTACAACGAAAAACCCACCACCGCGCACTGCTCTAGCAATGCCGACTGCTCTGGTGACCAGGTCTGCCGAAGCCAGCTTTGCGGAGTGCTACAGGGACCGTTCGTGGTCGCTGCCGCTGAAGCTTGGGTGATGGGCGACAGCCGCGACAACAGCTTCGATTCTCGCACCTGGAACCAAGGTCTTGGCGCCGGCGTGCCATTCGCCGATTTCAAAGGACGGGCAGCCATCATCTGGCTCAGCTGGGGTGGCGACGGTCCGCGCGCCGAGCGTTTCCTTCACGAACTCGACGAGCCGCTCATGCCCACCACCGAGCCGTTGCTGGCTTCTCGCCTAAGAGAGTGCTTGCGGCAGCGAACGCGCCCGACCGCACCGCAACGCCAACACAAATGAAGCACGACAGGGCTTCCTGGTGGTGCTGAGGAAACTACGCAGCTTCCATGTCGGAGACCGGTTCCGCATCGCTCTCGGACGAGGGGGCGGTCGACCTGGTGTGACTTGCGAGCGGAGCCGGCGGCATCGTAGCGATACGTTTGCGGGCTGCCGGCCGTAGCGTCAGCCAAACCAGCTCGTAGACGTCCAACAGATCGCGAGGGGCAAGATCACGGGCCTCGAGCTCTTCAGCCAGGTTGTGTGCCATACCGCGAAGGCGCGAGTAGGTTTTGCCGTTCGGCACCTTCGTCATCTGCAGGCGCGGCGCCATCCAGCGCGCTTGACGACTGAGCACGCTCTCGCGAACGCACATGTGCTTGTGGGGCTGCACCAAGGCCGGAAGCGCCGTCGCTAGTGACCAGCTCACGCCCTTGCCAGCGGTCGCAAGTGCGTCGATCCATCGTTGCATTGGCAGCGCTGTGTCGACGTCGCCGTAAAGCAACTCACTCAAGGCGGCGACCGCGCGATGCATGGCTTTTTCATCGAGTGCTTTCAGGGTTGCGATTTGTCGTTTGTCCACCAGTGAGGTCGATTCGAGCAGCTCGATGACTCGCTCCATCACTACGTCGTGGCGAGAAGCGATGATGAGCTCGAGCATTTCACGACGACTGAGCAACGCTTGAGCTTTGGCGATTGCTGGATCGCGGTGACGCTTCGCAAAGCGCAAGCCGCTGCCGCGGTGCGTGCGCACATAACTTGGATCGCCAAAGCCTCCCTCGAAGTCACTCAGAAACAGCCGCACTTGTTGATCGAGCGTGATGAGCTCGTCGCCCGCCTCAGACATGGTTCGTCGCGCTATCGTCAAGCCTGCTTTGGCGGTGAGCTCGCGTTGCAAGCGTTCACTCTCGTCGCGGGGGCGGTCGACCTCATCCAAGAGATGGGCGTGACTGAGCGCGATCTTGCGCAGCTTGCCATCTTCGAACTGATACGCTGTGCGCTCACCGTCGCGGGCAATGCGCGTTGCTAGGCCCCACTCGGGCCGAGCGCGATGCTCATACAGCCCACCAAGAGAATCTTGGTCGCTCGACCCCATCATGGGGGACTCGGCAGATGGGGTGGCGTGTGCTGACGGGCTGGTTGACTGCATGCGAGCTCCTTCGTTGGAGGAAGCGCCTCGTTGCTGCGCGAGCGTGCGCGGAGCTGCCTTCGCGGCCGGAAATGCGCGCGCAAGGCGGAGCGCCTCGTGGGTTGTTTTGGGGGCGCTCCAGCCGTCGCGTCGGTTGAGTTTTCTACCGAAAGCTGCGAAGTGAGCGCGTAGTAAAACAACTTAACCACGATCGGGCCTTGGTCAAGACCAAAACGCAACGATCGCGCCCAGTTACACCAGTCCGAGCGCCTCGCGCACGAGGGTTCACGGGTTCAAGTACGCGACCACGCACTTGCCACCCACGCAATCGGCCATCACATCCTGCGGATAGGTCGGCTGGCATTCGAGGCAGCCAACATCGCCTGCACAGACCAATTCAGCGACTGGACTGTAGTCGACTGGAACCGCCGTCAAACCAAGCCCCTCGCTACCACACTCACAGCAAGACAGACCATAGCGGAGCGTGCAGTCAGAAGGCTGCTTGCACGTGTTGAGCGGATGGGTCGCGAAGTCAGCACCTACACACTGCTTCTTGTCGAGATCGCAGTACGCAAACAAATCAGGGTTGGGTTGGGAGGCGCAGCCGGGGCAAGGCCCTGCTGGATCGTCGCAAGTCGCGTCGTAGTGAGCTTGCGTTGCCGACTGATTGATCGCGTCGAGTTGGCCGAGTGTGGGCTTGCCACACACGCCGCAGCAACCTGGTGCATGCAGGACGCATACGCCCGGCTCGCTGCAAGAGCCGAAGTTGGGCCCTCCGGTCGAGCTGGAGCTCGAGCTGGAGCTGGTAGAGCTGCTGGAGCTGCTGGTCGTGCTGCCACCAGTGCCATCATCGAAGCTGTTGTCGACGACCGAGCTTCCACCACAGGCTGCGATGAGGGCAGCGGTCAACAGCGCGATAGTCTTTCCAGGGGTCGTCATGAGCTCTTCTCCTCGCAAGCAGGCTCTCCCAAAAAGCAAGTACCACGCCACCCTGTTAGGCGCAGCCAACCGCTTGATACTTGGTAGCTGCTGCCTACCTCTCCGCCCCCGTCACCACATGGTGGCACAAGATGGCACGCGGTAGCCACGCCGGACCAACTGCGCAAGAGTGGTACAGCGAGCTGGTACCATCCCGTACAGCAACGGACTGCCGAAAGGTCGTAGAGGCTCCCACCCGCCGCACCCAAGCTCGCGAAATTCGGCGCCGATCCCACCACCTCTGATCGAAGCATGGTTGGAACGCGCCTTGCTGAACCCAAAGACACAAGACCCAACCAGAAAAGAGGAGCTAGACTATGAAGTCAGCACTTGTCACCCGTTTCGCCATCGCCCTTCTCGCTATCTGCTCGGCCGCCTGTGTGACGGCTACCGACGATTTCGACACCGATGAGCCGCTCGATCAGACTGAGCTGGCCCTCGAGGAGCTCGACAAAGGCGAAGGCGAGGGAGCGGGCGGCGCCGGTCCGAACGACCTGCCCCCGACGGTCGAGACGGAGGATGAGCACGGCATCACGATCTACATAATCTACATCGGCAACGATGACGATTGAGCTCGAACGAGATCAACCAAGAACGAATGCAGATGTCGACGGGTAGCGGCCACCCGCCAGCGTTCCTACGCGCTTTCCTGCTTCGTCAACGAGCACGACGAAAAGCTCGACACCACGAGCCGAGTCCACACGACTGTCGAAAGCGACCCAATACGACTCGGTAGGGGTATTCGCCCGCATGGTCTGAATCTGCAGAGGGGGGCCTTCAGCGGCGGACGGGCGCGGCAGAGTCGGTGCACAACCCAAAACGCTCGTGAGCGCGACTGGCACCAGACCGATCAGCGCAACGAGTCGCATCATCAACGTCGACAACGCCCACCGACAGCTCGGCTATTCCTCAGCGAGGGACGCTCGATTCAACCAATGAAGTGCGATTGGCATTGGCTACTGCAAGAACGCATACTACGCCGAAGCTTCCGGGGAGGAATGATGATGCTTGGTCGTTGGTTGGTGGCAGGTCTCGCAGTCGCCGCGGTGCTCATGGGTTGCGCAAGAGCTGTGGACTTTTCCGAAACGGATATCGATGATGCGACGAGCTCCGGATCAGGAGGCACAGCAAGCGGTGGCGCCGGAGGCGATGGCGGTCAAGGCGGTATGGCGACGCCTCTGCCCTGTGGCGTGGACTGCTCCGTCATCGACACACCGAGCTGCTTCAAGTCGGTCTGCAACGAGACCACCAAGACGTGTGAGGTCGTCGCCGACGACGACGGCACGAGCTGCGATGATGGCCTGTTCTGCACAGTCGATGACACCTGCAAAGACGGGATGTGCGTTGGCGGCGGCCAGAACGACTGCAGTCTGATGCCAGCCGACTGCGAAGACGTCACCTGTGACGAGGCCTCGAAGAGCTGTGGGACCACACCCAAGACTCAAGGGGCGGCGTGTATCGTGCAGGGCGACCTTTGCAAAGTGAATGCTACGTGCCAGAACGGTCTGTGCATCGGCAGCGACAAAGATTGCTTCTTCGCGCCCGTGCCCAACAAATGCTACACGGCAATCTGCAATTCGCAGAACGGCATGTGCGAGCCGCAGCCTGACGCGATGAAGGATGGTGACCCCTGCGTCGATCCGATGGATCTGTGCACGGAGAACAAGACCTGCTCGGCCGGCATGTGCAAGGGAGGGACCGCGAAGGACTGCTCGAGCTTGACGGTCGGTTGCTTCAACGGCGTGTGCGACACGATGACTGGCTTGTGCAAGCAAGATCCGGTGCCGCCAGGGGGCCAATGCGCAGAGGCGGCCGACGACTGCAACGTCGGCATCTGTGACAACATGGGCAAGTGCAACCCGCAGCCCGCCAACGAGAACGGTATGTGCAACACCGACGGTTGCTTCACCGGGCAGACCTGCGTTGGCGGTGTGTGCCAAGGAGGCGTACAGATCACTCAATGCATCAACGCCGACAATTGCTGCCCGCAAGGCTGCACGCCAGCCAATGATGACGACTGCGGCTGCCGCATCCCGACCGACTACGCCACAGTGCAGCTCGCCGCCGACAATCTATGCGACAAGATCATCATCGAGAGCAATGCACCGTTGAGCTTCACGCTAGTCAATCCACCCCAGACGGTGGAGATCAAACCAGACACCCTCAACCCACCGACGCTCGATGGCGTGAACATAACGGTCAACCAGGCCTCAGTGGTTGCGCGAACCATCCTGCTGCACAAGTTCACGTTCGCAGGTCCGACCAACCACCAGCTAACGCTGAAGAACAACGATTCCAACACGACGATCGACATCGCCGAGATCAACATCTCCAACGAGACGACGACAAACGGTCAAATCTACACGACGACTTCGCAGAACATCATCGTTCGTGATTCGTTGTTCGAAGGCAACAGCGACCAAGGCGGCTCCAACGGATCGGCGGTGCTGTATTTCAACAACGTGCAGAACTTCAAAATCCTGCGCAACGTGTTCAAGAACAACAAAACCGTTGGCAACTTCGACAACGGTGGCTGCATGTACTTGGAAAGCTCATTGAGCACCGGGACGATCGCCAACAATTTGTTCGACGGAAACAGTGGCAACGGCACGACCTGGGTCGCCGGAGGGATCTTCTTCGAGGCTCCCGTGGCCAACATCGAGGTCATCAACAACACCTTTGTGAACAACACGAACAACATCGATCTTCATGCAAGCGGAATTCGTTGTCAGAGCTCCTGCACGGGGTGCGTGTTCAAGAACAACGTCAGCTGGAACGTTGCGGGCAATCAGTACGCTGGTTGCGCCGCCGCGACGTTCTCCTACAACAACTTTCGCAACCTGGCGCCACCTGGAGTGGGCAACATCTCCGTCGATCCGCTCCTGGACGCCAATTACAAGTTGATGATGGGCTCGCCGAGCATCAATACGGGCGACCCAGCAGTCCAATACAACGACAAGGACAACAGCCAAAACGACATGGGCTGGACTGGCGGGCCGCTCGCTCCTTGATCAGCTGGCGACGATGCTGTGGCAGCGCGTGGCCAGCTCGACCAGCCGCGTGTAGCCCCAGGTTGCTTGGTCTTCGAGGCGGCTACATAGTGCAGCGGGCAAGGCCTCCAGACCGAGATGCGCTCCGCTGATGGCGCCAGCCATGGCCGCTGTGGTGTCCACGTCTCCTCCGACAGCGATAGCGGTGCAAATGGTCTCCCAGTAGTCCTTCGGCGTTCTCAGAAAAGAATAGAGGCTCCAGATGACGCTCGCCGTGACGAAGGGCGAGATGCCCTGCCAACCGTCGCGGTAGGAGGGATCGAGACCAGCCCTGGAGATAGGGACTACGGCCTCGGTCGGCTCGAGCTCGAGCCAGCCGATGAGCTCGCGTAGCGCGCCGGCTACGGAGCCGTCCACAGGCTCGGCCCACTTGGACAGCGTAGAGAGGATGGCGGCTGGATCCACCTCTTTGGGCTGTGCGGCGAGGGCGGCGGCTCCCGCAATGGCGACGGCGCCCGCTGAGCAACGGGGATCAGCGTGTGTGATGCGACCCTGATCGACCGCGGCGCACACCAGAGCGGCGGGCTCGCGCGCGAACAACAGG
>CAZRGL010000492.1:0-8511 GCA_964599485.1 uncultured Polyangiaceae bacterium | reverse complement strand
ATGATTGGCAGTGCGACATCGACCGCGAGCCTCCTGGGCTGGCCGCAGAAGGCAACGTCTATCGAGTCGAAGGTGCCCGTGGAATGCAACGCCCAACCAGCAGAGACACTGCGGTAGCTCGCGGTTTCTGGCACGGCTGGACGCAACACACCACGCGCCACGACGTCGGCCCCATCAAGGAGCGCCCGCAGCTGCAAGGGGCCGAACCTGCCGGGCACACGCGCGCTCTCGACCGAGCCGACCACCACGGCAAGCTGCCCGTCGAGCTGCACCGTTGCTCCACCACTGCGCAAGTGAAGAGGCTCCTCGGTGCGGCGAAAAGCAACCAAGCCGTCATTGCTTACCGTCGACAAGGCCACACAGTCGGCGATCTCTCCCACGCAGGCCACACCGCCACCTTCGAGCCTGCCACTGAGGCATACGATCCGTCCTGCTTGCGCTTCGCTCGGCTCGGAAACTGGACTGCCAAGCAGCTGACGGCGTTTCACGGGGCGTAGCATGGGAGAAACTCGCCCTCATCTCGACGAACGCGGTTACGGCAGCAAGGAAATTCTCCGGCGCGCTCTGCTGGGCAGGCGCTTGGCAGAATCGACAGGCAAGATCATCGTCACCGTCGTTCCGGCGCTTTCCTGGCTCGAGATTGTCACGTTACCGCCATGAGCATCAGTGATGCGATCGACGATAGGCAAGCCCAATCCCGTGCCAGCCGGACGCGTTGTAAAAAACGGCGAGAAGGCATTCTTGATCTCCTCCTGGCTCATACCCTCACCGTCGTCGCGGAAGGCAACAGCAACGCTGTCCACACCACCGACATCCCGTCGCTGTACCAGCACCTCGAGCGCGCCTGAGCCGTTCATCGCTTGGATGGCGTTGGTCGCCACGTTTTCGAATGCTTGACGCAGCAAGTCGGGATCGGCCGAGATCTCGGGCACGTCGGGCTCGACCGTCAAACTGCGCGCTACCTCCGGCCGGGCGTCGACCACGGCCAGCGACCGAGTGATCAGTTGATCGAGCTCGATTGCGTGACGCTGGGGCACGACCGGACGGGCGTAATTGAGCAAATGGCCGACCAACATGTCGAGGCGGCCCATTTCTTCATCGATGATCCCCAGCAAGGTGGTGCGGTCGCCGGACGTGGTGTCTCCCTTCCGCAGCCCCGCCACCGCATTGCTCACAATAGCCAGTGGGTTGCGCACCTGATGTGCAATGACCGCGCTCAGCTCACCCACCATGGCAAGCTGTTCGCTCTTGATGAGTTGCTGTTGAGTTCGCTGCAACTCGAGATACGAAGCGGTCAGCTCATCGGAGCGAGAGCGCAACTGCTCGGTCCGGTCCTCCAACTCGGTGGACATCGTGCCGTAACGCGTCACGAGCGTGAGGCAGACGCCGAAGGACAACACCAAGTAGCCCACCGGAAGCAACGGAATGGTCGGGTACCAACCGGTCCCCAGAGCTGCATCGTTGATGATGGTAACCACCAAGATCCCCGCCCCGACAAATGCCGTCAGCGCCTCGCGCCGACCGCGGAAATAGGCTCTACCCAGCAAAAACAGCACTGCTGCAGCGGCAATCGGCAACGTCCCATAGAACAAATACGCAGGGGCGGTGACCCTCACTCCTGGGTGGTGGACCTGTAGGCCGAACACCGAAACGATGTCGAAGTGCTCTGGAACCTTGGCCCACCAGAAATCACCGATGACCATCAAGATGAACGCAGCCATGAGTCCGTACAGGGGTCCCATGAAGAGCCACACGCGCTTCACCCGCGCGTAGCGCAGCGCAAAATGGACGAGCAGGGGAAGCGCCACCTTGCTGGAGATGGCCAACAGATCGAGCAGCAACCGCATGGAGAGGCCAAATGCGGGATCGACTATTTTGTAATAGGCTGCCCCCATCAAAATAGCGTGCGCCGACAGACACGCGGTCATCAGGCCGAAGACGAGATACTCGATCTCTTGGCGGCGCTGGGACCAGGCACGCAAAAAGAACAACGCGAGCCCCAGCGCCGTCATCGAGACGGTCAGCAAAAAGCCAACGAGTATGGGGGTGTGCATGCTTGCTTTGGTCCCCCCAAGTTGCTAGCGCGGGATCAGAACGCTTTCAAGCCAGCGACTATGCGTTTGGAGATGACAATACGTTGGATATTGCCAGTGCCCTCAAAAATGTCGAACACCTTGATATCGCGAAACCACTTCTCCAGCAACGCGTGATCGCTAGCGATCGATCCGTGGGCGCCACAAATCTCAATCGCTTCAATGCAAGCGTAGACCGCCGCTTGCCCCGCGTACGCTTTGGACATCGACGCCTCGCGCGCATTGGGCAGCTGGTGGTCAGCCAGGTAGGTTGCCCGATAGACGAGCGCCCGGGCAGCCTCGAGCCGGCGGCGCACTTTGGCGAGCCGTTCCGCGAGCGCCGCATAGCGCGGGATGGGCCTGGACAGCATGTAGTTGTCTTTGACGAAATCGCGTGCGTACTCGTAGGCAGCGCGACCGATGCCGCAGGCCATGGCCGCCACCAACGGACGTGTACTATCGAAGGTCTTCATGGCGGTCATGAAGCCCTCCTTGGTCTGGTAGGCCTCTTCGCCGCCAAGCAGATTGTCTGCTGGCACGCGCACTTCGTCCAGCACCAGCTCGACTGTCTCGCTCGCGAGCAAGCCCATCTTCTCCTCGTACTTGCCCACCGAGAAACCAGGCGTGCCTTTCTCGATTACAAAAGCGCGGTGGCCCGCACGGCCTTGGCTCGGATCGACCGTGGCGAACACCACATTCCACGCCGCTTTTCCGCCGTTGGTGATGAAGCACTTGGTGCCATTGAGGATCCAGTGGTCACCGTCTTTTACACAGCTGGTCCGAATGCCGGCGACATCGCTGCCGGCGTTGGGCTCAGTCAGCGCGTATGCACCCCATTGCAATTCGCCTTCGAGCATGTCTTTGAACACGCCGAAGAAGCGCTTGCGTTGCTCCTTGGTACCCCTCGATCGAACCGGCGGGCCGCCGAGCCCGGGACCGGGCAGGCCCAGCAACAGGGCTGCATCGGCCCAGGCCAAGACCTCGGAGGCGATCGCTGCGCCGCGACTGGCTTGGCTGATCTTGTTGGGATCCCGCTCTTTCTTGGGCTTGTCCTCATCGTCGTCGCCGAGGAAGCGCGAAGAATCGTCGCCACTGCCAAAGGCTTGCGCCATCCGCATGAAATTGCGCAGGAAGTCTTCGCTTATCGCGTGATTGCGATCCCAAGCGAGACTCTGTGGACGAATGATCTGCTTGCCGAGACCGTTGAGCGCCTCGTACAGCTGCCGCTGTTTGCTCGTGAGCTTGAACTCGATCATTTCCTGATCTCCTCGCTAGGTGAAAATGGCCTGCAGATCGGGGGTGGGTAGGACCAGATCGGCAGCCAGCGGGGCGCCGACCTCGATCGCTGTTGCCAGCTGGTCGAGCTGGCAAGACGTGGGACAGCAGAGCGCAAGCTGCTTGGCGTCACGCATCATCTTCTCGGCCAACACATCGCGTACGAAACCGGCTCCGCCATGCAGGCTGGCGCAATCATCACCACAACGCATCGCCGCTTCCAGTGTGTGGGCTGCCGCTTGAGCTGACGCCTGAAGGCACTCCTTTTCGTCCTTGCCCGAGTCCCAACACCAGGCCGCTTGCCAGACCAGCCAACGCGACGATTCGACATCCATCAGCCGGTCGGCGAGGTTGAAGGCAACGGCTTGAAAATGGCCAATCGGCTTGCCGAAGGCCTTGCGCGTATCGCAATACTCCCGGGCGAGCTCGAAGGCGCAGTGCGACATGCCAACTGCCCGTGCTGCCACCACCAGGCTCTGCTTGGCAAAGTAGCGCAACGTGGCGAGCGTGAAGTCATCGCCGCCCGCGAGACGCGCCGCAGCCTCCACCTTGGCATCGCTGAGCGTGATGGTTCCGAAGCAGGCGGCGTTGAGACCGAGCGTTTGGTGGCGCTCGCCCACTTTCAACCCCGGGTTGTCACCACTGACGACAAAAGCGCCGATGCCGTCCCAGCCTGCTTGCTCGTCGACCTGCGCAAAGACGACGAAGCGATCCGCCAGTCCAGCGTTGCCAACGTAGCTCTTGTCGCCGGTGAGCAAGTAACCACCGTCGACCTCGCGAGCCACCGTCAAAAAGCCGGCCCGCTCTCGATTGGGGGCTGGCTCGCTGAAAGCCACCGCACCAAACTTGTTGGCGGCCTCTGGATCGGCAAAGGGTTGCAGATGCTCAGCGCACTGCGACGCGCTACCGAGCTCGCTAACAGCGAAACCGAAGGGTCCCGGCCCAGGCAGGCCAAACGCAGCTCCGGCGTCGACTTTGGCGATCTCTTCCTCGAGCAGAACCTGGGTCAGCAAACCCAGCTCCTGCCCGCCACAGTCCGCCGGCAGGGCGATGGTCCCCAAACACATCTCGTGGGCGGCTTTTCGAACATCTTCGCTGACCGCCCCACTTGTTTCGAACTGTCGAACCCGGTCGAGCAAGCTTGCTTTCGCAAACTGTGCCACCGCGTCGCACATGATGGTTTGCTCCTCGCTCGGCTCGAAGCTGATCATGGCATTCCTCCCTGGCCCACCATGGCTGCTCAATGTTTCCAACAGCTTAGAACCATGGCGCGATTCGCCCCGCCGTGATCACGACGGGTTTTCCTACTTACAGAATCGTAAGTGAGGCGAGAATGCTGGATGATCCCCCTGGACGCAAGGGCTGCTGGCCAGGCGAGCGGCAATATTGCGGAAACGGTTGACAATTTCCATGCGCGAAACTACATAAGGCGCCCCTTCTTTCGGGCCCTTAGGCCGAGCGAGACCCTCATGAATCCGCACAGAAAGACTTTTTCGGCCAAGCCGAAGCAAGCACACGCCGACCGCGCTTGGTGGGTGATCGACGCAGCTGGCAAGCCCCTTGGCCGATTGGCCTCGAAGATAGCCTGCAAGCTTCGCGGCAAGGACAAGCCTACCTTTACGCCCCATGTCGACACCGGTGATTTCGTCATCGTGGTCAATGCCACGAAGGTCACGCTCACCGGCAACAAGGCCGACCAGAAGAAGTATTACCGTCACAGTGGTTACTCGGGCGGATTGCGCACCATCAGCTTCGAGCAAATGCAGGAGAAACATCCTGAAGCGCCTATCACCCACGCGGTGCGGGGCATGCTCCCCAAAAACCGCCTTGGCCGACAGCTGCTCCAAAAGCTCAAGGTTTACACCGGACCCGACCACCCTCACACCGCTCAGAAACCGCAGCCGCTCGAGTAAGGCCGAGGGCGAGACGAGAACTTTCAGGAATGAATCATGGCTGACCAGACTTCCAACCGCGTCTACGCCACGGGCAAGCGCAAGTGCGCCATTGCGCGGGTGTGGCTCTCTCCCGGCACCGGCAAGTTCACCGTGAACAAGCGAGAAGCCGAAAACTACTTCGTGCGCGAGTCCACCCTGATGGTGATGCGCCAGTCGCTAGCCTTGCTGGAGTCGGTAGAGAAATACGACGTGTGGGCAACCGTCAAAGGCGGCGGCCACAGCGCCCAAGCAGAAGCGCTACGGCACGGCATCGCTCGCGCCCTAGCCGAGGGAGACGCCGAGACGCGCTCCACACTCAAGAAGGCCGGGTTCTTGACGCGCGATGCGCGCAAGAAAGAGCGCAAGAAGTACGGCCAACCGGGCGCCCGCAAGCGCTTCCAGTACTCCAAGCGCTAGCAAGAAAAGTAGCGCGCTCGAGCCGTGAGGTTCTGGCCATAGGCCGCGGATTCAGTTGCGCGGCCTTTGCTTTGTGCGACGATCCGGTGATGAAGTGCCTTGGCTTGTCTTTGGGTTCGTTCTTGGTGCTTGCAGTCGCCGCATGCGGAGGCAGGGCCGCACTGGAGGCCTACCAGCTCGGCGGCACGGGGGCCGGCGGCTCGACGACGAGCAGCAGCTCCAGCACGAGCAGCAGTGGGTCGAGCACGAGCAGCAGTGGGTCGAGCACGAGTAGCAGCGGCGGCAGCTCCAGCTCCGCCTCCAGCTCCAGCTCCTCTTCGAGCAGTGGCACCACGCCGGTTTGCGACAACAGCGGCGACTGCCAGAGCTGTGTCGACTGTGCCGTTCAGCAGTGGTGCCAGGACGAGGCGTTTGCTTGTCAGTCCAACCCGCAGTGCTTCCAGTTCATCGATTGCGTCGAAGACCAGTGCAACGGCGGCCCCGATCCTGGCTGCGTCGACAAGTGCGCGCAAACCTACCCGAGCGGCGCCCAGCTCTACTTCACGATGCTCACCTGTCTGTTATGCGACGCGTGCCCAGTCGACTGCGCCGGCACGGGCTTCTGCGACCCCGACGATGGCTGAGCTAGGGTCTGGCCCAAAGGGCGCCCCCCAATGGCCAACTAGTTGTTTCTTAGGGGTCTTCATCGCCTGCGGCGATGTTTAGGGGCAGAATCCTGACGGCGGCGGGGCTCCGGGAGTGGGGGGGCTGGCGATTTTCCAAGCTGCCGACGAGCTCTCGCTGGTCTCGTCGTGGCCGGTGATGCCGTTGCCACCTTGTTTGGTTTCGGTGTCCTCACTCGTTTGACAGCGATGCAAGGACTTGCCGCTGTTGGGAGCGCTTCCAGAGCTTTGGCTGGCCACCGCGGTGTCGGGCAAATAGGTGCCGTTGCCCACACTGACGCCGCTCTTGTCGACTTTGTCGCCGGTGGATCCGAACACCACGTAGTCGATGTCGCGTACCAAGTCGCTGACGCCGTCCCAGTCGAACAGCACCAGGATTTCGCCGCCGTTGGTCAGCCCGCTGTTGTTGGTGAAACTACCGAGCATCGCGGGGGCACCCCCATCCATGGCGTCGAGGTCGTAGTCGGGCGCCTTACTGTAGATGCCTTGAAAGACGGATGCGCTTTGCAACGACACCACAACGAAGCCACCTTGGACAATCTGTGCAGCCGCCGGGAATCGAATCAAGAAATCCGTGCTGCTGGGCGTAGCCTGTCCTTTGGTCAGCAAATAGTAGGTCTTGATGTCGGCGATGTACGTGTTGGCCAAGCTCACGGTCTGAGCGGTTGGGTTGTAGATCTCGACAAACTCACCGTTGGTTGGGGTGACGACGAGCTCACTCAGCAGGAGATGATCGGCTTCATCGAGGCAACTCGCTGAACAACCATCGAAAGAATCGGTCTTGCCGTCGTCGCACTGCTCGTTGCCGTTGGTGACGTTGTCGCCACAAATGGGCACCTGGCAGAGCCCGCCGTTGCAGACCTTGCTCGTGCAATCTGCACCGACGAGGCAACCTTGCCCGGGATCGCAGCCCAGGGGACAACCGCCGCCGCAATCCTTGTCCGTCTCACTACCGTTCTTGACCCCGTCGGTGCAGCTCGGTGATTGACAGGTGCTTTGGCAAACACCGCTTTGGCAGTCGCTCGCTTGATTGCAGAGCTTGCCATCGGCGCAGGCCGGACACACAGGGCCGCCACAGTCTTGATCGGTCTCGCCGCCGTTCTTCTGGGCGTCTGTGCAGCGGCAAGCACCGGTGCCGTTGCATACGTCGGCGCCGCATTCCGAATCCGGATCTTGGCCATCAGGAACCATCTTGCAGCTGCCTTCGTCGCCGCTCAGATTGCAGGCCTGACAGCTATCCGCGCAAACAGCGTCACAGCAAAACGTATCGACGCAGTTGCTGCTGCTGCACTGAAACGACTGCGTGCAGCTTGCACCGTCAGTGAGCTCAGCGAGGCAATGTTCCGTGGCGCCGATATCACAATAGTCGCCGCTCTGGCAGTCCGAGGCCGAAGCGCATTTGGCGCAGGTTCCGGCTTTACAATAGCGGCTCTGACAATCTCCGAAGAGGCCGCAGCTCTTGCCATCCGCGCACGGCGGGCAGCTGTCTCCGCCGCAATCGATATCGCTCTCGCTACCGTCTTTGATCTTGTTGTCGCAACCGACCGCGACGCAGGTGCTGTTGTGACAGAGCTCTTCGGCAGCGCAATGCTCTTTGGTCAGGCACTGCACGCAGTCGCCTTGCCCGTCACAGACTTTGCCGTCACCTTCGCTGCAACTGCTGCCCGCATCGCTGTTCTTGGTGCCGCAGCTGTTGTCGTCGCAGCTGCGTTTCTGGCAGTCGGTATCCTGTCCAGGACAGGTTTCAGGCGTCGTACATTCGACTTCGCCACCAGCTGACCCGGCCGAGCCCGTCGAGCTCGTCGTAGCACCGCCAGCACCACCAGCGCCGACTAGTAAGTCCTCGGAGTAAACCGAACAAGCAAGAGCCAGCGCACTGCACGCCACGGCCATCAGCAAGCGCACCCACGCCATCACAGGGGCTGAGGTTAGCGCACGGATTGAGCCTGGTCCAGCCGGGCTCGCGCCATCAGAATCGACTACTACGCGGAAGAGATGAAAACCACGTACGCCGCGCCGCGCCGGAGGGGATGGCTGTGGGCAAAGAGCGCGGGCGGCGACGTAGCAGACCGGGCCGGGGGGGGGGGGGGGGGGGCAAGCCGCCCACCCCCCCCCCCCCCCCAAAAACAAAAAAAAAAGAACATTAAAAAC
>CAZRGL010000491.1:0-8512 GCA_964599485.1 uncultured Polyangiaceae bacterium | reverse complement strand
CGGAGACACCGGCTTTCGGAGCGGAGGCAAAGGGCTACCGCCCCCTCGCAGCGGAAGCTCTCGTCTTGTCGGCTGAGCCGACATCTCAACCGCCGGCATTTTCGCCGGGCAGGCCCGGTGTTATTGCTTTCAGCTGGCCATGACGCAGTTGCCTAACGACCCGCTCGACGGAAGCGACAAGTACCGCGCCATTCGCGAGCTTGGACGCGGGGGCATGGGCGAGGTCTTCTTGGCCGAGCACATCAATCTCGGCTCCAAAGTGGTGGTCAAGTTGCTGCACGTCGAGCTGTCGGCCCGCACCGCCCTCGTCGACCGCATGCGACTCGAAGCCCAAGCGTTGGCCAGGCTCAATCACCCGAACATCGTACGCGTCAGTGACTTCGACCGTACACCCAAGGGCAGACCGTTCTTCGTGATGGAGTATTTGCCCGGTCGCTCGTTGCGCGAGGAAGTGGTCGCCCGCGGCGGCTCGCTACCTTTTGCCGAGGCGATCAGCGTCGTGCAGCAAGCACTCGCAGGCTTGGCTTATGCACACGGCACTGGTCTCGTGCATCGCGACCTCAAGCTCGACAACTTGTTCGTCTGCGACGCGGCGGCCGACGCCAACCCGCTTTCCCGGGTTATCAAAATCCTCGATTTTGGTGTCGCCAAGGTGCTCCATGGTGGCGATGACGCGCCCTCGCCACTTGCGGTGCCAACCCGCACCGGCATGGTCGTGGGCACGCCACGTTTTTTCGCCCCCGAACAAGCCCGGGGCAAGAAGCTGGACCATCGGGCCGACCTGTATTCGATGGGCATGGTTCTGTATTCACTCCTGGCTGGTCGCGGCCCCTTCGACGAGGCGACCAACCTCACCGAAATGGCGAAAGCACATGTGCTGCAAGTACCCAACCCGCCTTCGGCGTACGCTAGCCAGCAGCTTCCTTCCGAGCTCGACGCGATCGTTCTGAAGACCATCGAGAAGAAGCCTGAGCAGCGCTACCAATCTGCGACCGAGCTCAGCCAAGCCCTCCAACAACTCATGGCCACGGTCGCGGGCCCATCGAGCCTCGATGTTTCGGCCAGCGAGATGCCCACTGCGCGACACCAACCGGTTCGCGATAGCCAACCCCAAGCGAATCCGCAACAAGCAGCCTTGAGACAGCAGCGGGGCACGACGCCCATGCAGGTACAGACACCACCGCCGGCCTATCAGGCTCACATCCAGAGCCACTCGCAGCATCAGAGGCCATCGCAACCCTACGATCCAGCGCAGCAGCAAAGGCCGTCGCAGCCGGTTGTCTCCGTAACTCCTGGCCTCACGACAACGCCATTGCCACCGCATGCCGCTTCGTCTGGAGGCAGCAACCCGGTTCCTTTTGGCGCAACGACTCCCCTCCCCGACGCGTCGGCCGCTGATGCAGCTCGTTTCGACGCGGCTCGCGACAACTTTGCGCCAACCAGCATGCAAGAACCACTCAGCGTTGCTCCGATGAGCACCGCTGCGATGCCTCCGAACAGCCAGCCCGTAGCCATGCCGCTGGCCACGCACCCACCTGCTCAGGGGTCGACAAAGAGCCGCTATTCGGCGGGCATTGCCGCACTCATTCTGGCCGTGGCCGCCCTGCTCGGCGCCGCCATAGCGCTAACCGCAGCAAAGTTCCTCTAGCTCGTGTCTGGCCCAAGAGGGCGCTAAGGGCTCGCGCGGGCTCCGAAACAAACTACCTTCTCAGCCCAGATCATGCGCCGCGGTGCGCGCGACAGCTCACAAGCATTCGCATGCGCCTTGCTGTTCCTGGTTGCTCGTTTCTTATAAGCTGCTGAAACAGTGTCGACCGCCTTTGGACAGCTGGCATCAGGCTCCCAGTTTGACCGATACCAGATCGTTCGTCTCATTGGGGCTGGAGGAATGGGTGAGGTGTATGAGGCACTTCACACCTTCACCCAAAAGCCCGTCGCCTTGAAGGTTCTGAAGCTCGCCCACACCACCAAAACGCACCTGGTGGAGAAGATGCGGGCTGAAGCGATGGTCCTGTGCCGGGTCAAGCACGCCAACTTGGTGGAGGTCTACGATGCGGGCATCGTGCCCCACGGCGGCGGCCAAATGATCTGGATGGCGATGGAGCTGCTGGAGGGCGAGTCGCTGCGGGAGCGCTTGAGCCGCGAAGGTGCTGTGCGGCCACGCCTGGCCTTTGGCTGGGCCAGCCAGGCCGCTACTGGCTTGCAGGTCGTCCACGACGCCCAAGTCGTGCACCGCGATCTCAAACCAGAGAACATCTTCATCACGAAGCGAGGCGAGATCCGCGTGCTCGACTTCGGAACCGCCAAGTTCGGCTTCGACCATGAAAAAACCGCGGTGAGCGACCGTATGGGAACGCTGCCGTACATGTCGCCGGAGCACATCAGCAACACCAACGTCGATCACCGCACCGATATCTACGCTTTGGGGATCATCCTCTACGAGATGTTGGCCGGGATGCACCCCTTCGCCGATCCCCAAACTCGGCAGCTTCCACCGCTCGACCAGCTCATCGGGATGCATCTTGCGGGCGAGCCTGCCGCACTGCCCATGTTTGGGCCTGAAGCGTGGCAGCTGGTCCAGCGCGCCATGTCTAAAGAGCCCTCAGCCCGTTTCGCCACCATGGCCGAGATGGCGCGCGCACTGCATCAGCAGCATTTGCAGCTGACGGCAGATGACAGCGCAACGTTTCAATCCGGGGCGCTGAGCCAATTGAGCGGAACAGATCCTTCGGCTCAGACGCCGCGGGCAAGCTCGAGCGGCCAGCACACCCACCTGACACCCGCGCCCATGACCTCCGGGGTTCACGCCGAGCAGCCCGGAATTGGCCGCGGCATGTTGGTTCTGCTGGCGTTGCTGGTCGCCGGACTCTCGGCCGCCATCGTGATGCTCCTGTCCTTGCGTGGGGGCGAGGCAGAATCGATGACCAACGAGCCGGCAACGACGGCGGCCACGAGCGCAACTGCAGCCACCAGCAGCCCCCCGAGATCGAGCAGTCAGGATGCAAGCCCATCCTCGACGAGCCTGACCGAAGCGACGGTCGCCACCGCGTCGACCAGCTCCGCCCCCGCCCCGGTGGTCACACAACGCCATCCACGCACGTGGCCCACGGCAAGGCCGCTCCCTCCGAACCCTGACAAGGACAAGGAAGTCTTCTAGCAGACCCGCTCGCTCGGACCGGGTCATTGTGCTACATTGTCTTACAGGCGTGGACCGCATGTGTCGGCCGCGACCTTGGAGGACAATGTACGGAAGCAATGCCGGAGGCGGCAGCCCACCAGCTGCGCGCCGCAGGAAGAACACCGCACCGTCGCTACGGGCTCGCAAAGGCGGCGATACCATCGCGATGCTGACTGCATATGACTTCACCATGGCGAGGCTGCTCGACCAAGGAGGTGCAGACATCCTACTGGTCGGCGATTCACTTGGCATGGTGGTTCAAGGTTGTGACACCACCATTCCCGTGACGCTCGACGAAGTCTGCTACCACACGCGCGCCGTGGCTCGAGGAGCCGAGTTTGCGCATGTGGTGGGCGACATGCCATTCATGAGCTTTCAGGTTTCTGCGACCCAAGCTCTCGAAAATGCAGGCAAGTTGGTCAAGGAAGGCATGGCACACAGCGTCAAGCTCGAGGGAGGCGAGGAGGTCGCCGAGCATGTCAGCCGAATCTGTCGCGCGGGGATCCCGGTGATGGGCCACGTAGGACTGACTCCCCAATCCGTACATGCGCTGGGTGGTTTCAAAGTCCAAGGCAAGAGCGTGAGCGCAGCAGAGCGGATCGTTGCCGACGCCCAGGCGCTCGAGCAAGCAGGAGCCTACAGCATCGTACTGGAGGCGATTCCTCCTGACGTCGCCGAGCTCGTCACCGCCTCGGTGGACATCCCCACGATCGGAATCGGTGCGGGTCCGCATTGCGATGGCCAAGTGCTCGTTTGCTACGACATGCTCGGCATGACGGTGGGCCGCACACCCAAGTTCACGCGCCAATTCGCTCAAATAGGCGACACGGTTCGCGACGCGGTAGCCCAATACGTCCGTGACGCACGCTCCGGCAGCTTTCCGGCTGCAGAGCACTGCTACAAGCCCAGTGCGATGTCCGCTGCCAAACTGGCGCTGGTCGACTAGTTGGTTTCCGGCCCAAGAGGGCGCTGAGAGCGCGTATCGAGCTGCTCGTGGATCGCGGCGTTGGGACTAGGAGCCGGCCTCATCGCCAGCCACCAGCAAGGTCGGATCGCGACGGCGGCGCAGCCGCGGACCTAGGGCGCGCAACAGCAGCTCCACGAAGAGCAACGCGAGCAGGAACAAGGCTATCTCAGCCGACACATCCACCTTTGCGCTGCTGCCACCGAGCTCGCCAGCGCCTTGCTCACCAGCGATGGGGCGGGTGACCATGTGCAGCTCGGTCTCGTCCACGGCAGCAACCCGCACGCTGGTGTTGTCATCCAGCTTCAGCTGGTAACTGCCGATGGTGTCAACCACGGCACGGCGCGCTTGCCCGGGACCAGCGCGCACCTCGAGGGGCAACGACTGCGACTCTTCTGGTGCGAGCTTGACCACGCTCACCTCGCGAAACCCATCAAGGCGCCAAGTCGGTCCGATGGTGGTGCGTGCGACCCCGCCGAGCGCTCGTGCGGTCTTGGTGAGCTGGCCAAGGAGCGCCAAAAAGCCTGGCCGCAACGAAAAGTCACTCTGCAAGGTCGAGAGCGGCAGGGTGAGCGCATAAACGACGCCACGCCCTAGCCTTCGCTCGAGAACAAACGGCGCGCCATCACTCCAGCGCGCCAGGACGGTGTGACGGCTGTTCGCCTCGAGCTCCAGTTGGGCCCGTCCTTTCGGGGCCAGCTTGTCCAGACCGGGGAAGGCTTCCCCAAACAAGCGGTCCTTTTCCGGGGTGAGCCCTTCGACAGCGGCGGGCTTCCAACGAACGATGGCTCTGAGCATCGGCCGAAATCCAGAACCGATGGGTGCCGCCGCCGCATGGGGCCCGAGCGTGATCAACAGCACGCCGCCGGCCTCGACCCAGCGCGCGATGCCGCGACGTTGGGTGGGCGTAAAACCTGGCACATCGTCGACGATCAACAGCCCGATGTGCTTCAGCTCCTCCACGCCCGGCACGATCGGCAAGGGGCGCAGCTGCACCTCCCGCCGCAACGCTTTGAAGGCTTGCTCGACGACCGGCGGCCCGCCCGTGGCGACCTGGTCATTGGCAGGATCGCTGACAATCCCCACACCGAGCTCCGCGCCTACCGCCACGACAGGGGCGGAGTCGTCTTGAGCGATCGCATCCCCGCCCCGCAACTCGGCGTAAAGCTGTCCGACTTTGTGTAGCTCGGTGGACTGGGGCAGCTTGAGCACAATCTCGTCAACCGGCTCGGCGCGACCGAGGGGGGCTTCGACCAGAGCTTTGCCCGCCCCGACGATCGCGATCCTTCGCTTCGCGGTGCCGCTCCGTTGACTGTTGACCTCGATCGCTTTGGGGCTGCAAGCCACCCGCACCGAGACATCACCCGCGGTGCGGTCAGCATGAATCACGGCGCAATCGTCGATCGCGCCACGCAACTGTTCCAGCGGAATCCAAAGGCGTGCTCCGGCGGGTGCGAGGAGCTTCTCCGCCCCTTCCAGACCAGCCGCCAGATCGCTGAGTACCACTACGCGCTTGTCGACGTGCTGCAAATCCTCCAACAGGTCGCCGGCAATCTTGACCGCACCGACCAAGTCCGTACCCCTATCGGTTTGGGCTATCTTGGACAGGACTGCGGCCGCTGCGTCTAGATTGGTCGTCGCGGCCATCGGCACGCGCGCGGGTTTTCCAGCCAACACCACCGCAACAGCATCGCCTGCCTGAAGACCGCTGAGCAGCTCTCGTGCACCACGCAAGGACCGCTCGAAGCGCGTCTCTGAGCTGCCAGCGCGCCCCCGGGCGCGCAAGCTCAAGGAATAGTCCAGCACCAGAGCCCACCCCCCCCCAGCGCCGGAAGACCCAGCCAGTGAAAGTCGGGCGCAGGTAACGAAGGGGGTAGCGCCAAGCACCGCTAAGGCCAGCACGGCGAGCACGCGAATCACGAACAGCGCTCGATCTTCGATGGCCGTGCGCCGCTGGGCGACCGCTGGCGTGGCCGGCACCAAATCGGTGGCGGCAAAAGCAAGCTCGTCGGGGGGACGCCGCCGCAACAGGTGCGCGAGGATCGGAATGACGACGAGGGCGCCGATAGCCAACGCTGCCCAAGTCAAAAAGCTCATCGCCGCGCCTCTGCACTCGCCTGCACGATGGTCCGCAACACGCCAACCGGTTCGTCATCTGTGCACGCACGTACGAGCCGCCCGCCGGCGCTCTCCACCGCGATGCGCCACGCCTCGGTGTGCTCATGCAAGCGACGCTGGTACTGCTCACGGACTGCATCCGCGTCGGTGGTCACCTCAGTGTCCCGCTCGATAGCCCTTAGACGGACCTTACCCGAGAAGCTGAGATCGCGCTCGACCGGATCGAGCACCTGCACGGCCACCAATACGCGTCCCGAACCGCCGAGCGAAGCCAAGTACCTCAACGCGTCGGGGGGCAGGTCGAGCAGGTCCGACAACAACACGATCATGCTGCCACGCCGCGCGCGCCTGCCCAACACGTGACCGCAGCGTTTGACCTCGTCCAAATCCGCGGCCAACTTACCACTGGCCTGCGCGGTCTCGAGCACGCTCACAATACGTTCGTGGGCCGCGTGACCAAAAGCCGGGCGCAAGTCATTCAACCCCTCACCGCCAAGCCACGCCAAGCCCACTGGATCGTGACTGGCCACGGCCACGCGGCCGAGCGCAGCGGCGATGAGTGCTGCATAAGCCAGCTTCGCCCCCATCGCGGTCTTGCTCCGGAACACCATCGACGCACTAGCGTCGAGACACAACCACAGCGCCCGATCGGTGTCGGTCTCGAACTCACGAACCATCAGCTTGTCGTGTCGCAACAAGCTGCGGCGATCCAAAAAGCGCAGGTCATCGCCCGGCACATATGGCCGCTGGCCACCAAACTCCACGCCCGCGCCCCGACGGGTACTGCGGTGCATGCCAGCGTAGAACCCCTCGGCAACGACGCGGGCTTGCAAGCGCAACGGCGACACGGCCCCCCAGTCGATGGGCAACAAGCCGTCTTTGCGACGGCGCGGCTCGACGGGCCCAGAGGTGGCGCTCATAAAAACCTTCAAACAACTGCGCTTGTCGAGCCAGTGGCCGACAGCTCTTCAGGAATCGCTATTGTCTGATTTGGAGGCTCGCGCAAGAGCAACTTTTCCAGCAGGAACAATGAGGCTGCTGCGTGTGTTCCTACGATCGGCGACGACGGCGCGCCCAAGCCAGTGCTGTCAGCGACAACATCCACAGCAGCGCTGTTGAACGGGAGCCCGGAGTCGGGGCCCCACGCGTTCGGCAGGCACAGCTGGAATCGACCGCGATGTCAGCCTTTTGGGGCTCGGCCAGCGGCTGCGTGAACGGCGGTGCGATCGCGGTGCCGCGCAGCTTGATTTGCTGCAGTGGCGCGTCTGGATCGTTGGACGCAACAAACAGGTCGGCGGTGTGTTTTCCGACCTTTTTCGGTGTGAAACGAAGCGCCGCTTTGATGGTCTCGTCGGACTCGAGATCCAGCTTCTCGTCATAGAGCGGGAAGTTGCCCGGATCGGTCACCGCAATGAGCGTGGCAACCTTGGCTTCGCCGGCGTTGTGCAAGGGGTAAGTTCGGAAGCCCTGTTCGTGAACGACCACCTCGCCAAAGTCGATTTCGGTGACCTTCACTTGCAGGTCGGGCAGCGGCACGTGAACCCGCTGCGGCTCGAACTTCCAATCCGTCTCGGTAATGGGAAAAGAGATCGGGATGTCGGCGACAGGAATGCTCCACTTCTGGCCCAAGATCTCGATGAAGAACGCTGGAATGAGGTGAACCACCCCGTCGTAGTCGACATACCCTTCCGGGTGTACGTCGTACTCGACCCAAGCGCCGCCCAGGTAGCTGGCCCAGCTATCCTGATCCGCCTTGGTGATGGCGCCACCGCTCACCTCTTGTTTGCCGGGTTCTTCGATGACGATGCGCTCGTTGATGTAGGTGAGCTGCAGATCGAGAGCCGCGCCGAGCTCGAAGCCGCCTTTGATTCCCGGAATCGAGACCCCTAGCAGAGCCGCGAGATCAACCTGCGCGAGGGTGAACACGTCCGTACTGGCGGTCGAGGTGGCGCCCGGATCCCAACCCCACGCATCAAACTGCTCCTCGGCCTTCACTTGGAAGTCGATTTGAGGAACGTAGGGAATGTCACCCTGCCATTTGAAGCTCACAAAACCGATCTTGACGTCGAACTTGGCTTGAGCGCCGACATCGAGGCCGTAGTGATAACCAAGCAAGCCGCCATCCTTATCGCCTGGAACACTCAGGAGCAGCGCGCCGATCTCAGGCTCATCGGGATGGGGCGAAGACGTCACCAGCTCGCCGGAGAGTTTCTCTCTCGTGTGCGCCGCCACGATGGCCCACAGATGCACCT
>CAZRGL010000490.1:0-8615 GCA_964599485.1 uncultured Polyangiaceae bacterium | reverse complement strand
ATAATAACCAGAATGACAGCACACCGAGCTTTTTGGGGGGCGGTGCTCGTTGCGCTTGGGGTGGCCGGGCTGAGCATCGGATGCGGTGATCGCGGAAACCCTGGGGGAACGCTACAAAACCCTTGGAATTGTGGCACCGATTGCGGCGGCACAACCAGCCAAGGAGGGCAAGGCCAGGGCGCCGGCGAGCCGATTGGAAGCGAGAAACTGAAGTGGGCGGCGGTCTACGGCGACGAGACGTACGAGCAGCGCGCCTCGAGAATTGTGGCTGACGACCAAGGCAATGTGATCATGACGGGTCTGTTCGCCGGCAGCATGATCATGGGACCAAAAGCACTGGTCGCAGCCGGAGTATCTGAGGACATTTTCATCGCCAAGTTCCAAGCAGATGGCACGTTCGTCTGGGGCCACACATTGGGCGATGTGCGCAACATCAGCGTCGATCCGAACCGTACCAAGGTGCCCGTGGCGGTGCACGACGGCAATATCTTCGTCGCCGCCCGGTTCTTCCAGAACGCCGGTTTCGCGGGGGGCGAGCTCGTCGCGGGCCAAGGGGTGATTGTTGCGAAGCTCGATGAGAACGGAGGCGAGCTCTGGAATCTGATGCTCAGCGAGTCTTCGAGCGTACGTCCGGGCGGCATTGGTGTGGACGCAGAGGGCAACGTGTACGTCTCGGGATCGCACGAGGGCACCATGACGGTCGGACCGGACGAGTACAAAGGCCCGGGCGTGTTCGTAGCCAAGCTCGACAAGGACGGCGGGTTCCAATGGCTGCACGATGCGACTTGTAGTTGCGACAGCATTGGAGCCCAGCTCGGTTCGCTAGGGCTCGCCGTCAGTGCTGCTGGCGACACGGTCGTGGTGGGCACACATACCGACAACTTGCAGGTCGACGACACGGTTCTGTCCGCCGGTACGCAGGACTCAGACGGTTTTGCCTACATGCTGGACACCAACGCGGTCCTCCAGTGGGCCAAAGGGATGGACGGCAGCTCCAGCGATGAGTGTTGGGCCGCCGCGTTCGACCCGACCGACGGCGGCGTGGTCGTGGGGGGCATGCACCTGGGCTCGCTCGACCTCGGTGATGGCGTGCCCATGCTGGAGTCGACGGGGGCGTTTGCGGGTTTCGTCGCCAAGCTCGATCAAGCTGACGGCACCACCAAGTGGGCTACCGCAATTGCCGGTGCGGGACACTCGCCGGTGCGGGACGTTGCGGTCAACGCGTCAGGAAATATCGCTGCGACGGGTGATTTCAACGGCTCGATCAACGTCGGCACCATCCTGTGGCGGCTCACTCGTCTGTTTGTTGATGCCCGGAAAGATGAGCTTGATGTGGCCTCCGCGCCCGGTCAGCTCTTTGCTGCGATCCCACTGAGTGGTGTTGCCGGGACTGACCAAGCCGATGCCGAGCTTGTTGGCGGGGTTCGAAAACCCCCCAGCCCCCGCGCTGCCGCCCGCGCCAGAGCCCGTGTCGCCGCCTCCGACGCCGCCCGTACCAGAGCCCGTGCCCCCGCCGCTGGTGGAGTTGCCTCCGGCTGCGGTGCCACCAGCAGTGCTAGAAGTGGAGCTGGTGGCCTGTCCGCCGTCGCCCAGCGAGCCCGTGCAGGCAATGCCCAAGCAGGCAACGCTCACAGCGCTTCCAAAGAGGCCTACTACGCCGAACCAAGTCCAAGCTCCTACCGTGCGCCACATCTGCAGGATCGATCGCGGGCAGGCTCGTGTCAAACAGACGGACCCGACGCTTGTGTCGAGGACAGCGAACAGGCAATCTTACAGATTGCCCAATCGCCACCGATTGGCGCGCACTCACTCGGCCCCTACTTCAATCGGCCCGCGCACTGCTGCGCGCATGCACCCTCCACACACACTTCGTCGCTCTCACAGGCGTTGTCGCAGCTGCCGCAGCCCGCGCTGTCATTGCTCAGGTCGGCACAGCTTTGGCCGCACAGCTCGAAGCCAGCAGGACAAGCGTCACCGCCTCCTTGCCCGCCGCTGCCGGCACTACCGGTGATGCTACTGGTTGCGGGGCCGCTACCTGCATCATCGCTCGAGCAAGCCGCCAGAATCGTCAGCGCTACACAAGTCCATACAGTCCGAGGCATTGGGAAGGCGACACTTGTGTCGATACGGATCACGACTCGGAGCACTGCGGCGGTTGCGGCCAGAAGTGTGGTGGAGATCAGCAATGTAGCGATGGCGTCTGCACGCTCAACTGCGTGGGCGGAACCACCCTATGTGGGTCGAATTGTGCAGATACCGACGTCGATCCATCCCATTGCGGAGCTTGCGACAACACCTGCCCCGCCGACACCTACTGCACGGGTGGTAGTTGTTGTCAGGCCAACACCATCGGCTGCGATCAGCAGTGCGTCGACCCGTCGACTGATGAGGCCCATTGCGGCGCCTGCAACAACGTTTGTGCCATGGGAGAGATTTGTGTGGGCGGCGCTTGCGTCATGAAAGGTCCGGAATGACCCAAGTGCTGCTCGGTCAATCCGGGCTACGGCGTGACCAAGCGCACGTCGCCGCTGGCAGCGGGGGAGGCTTTGCGCCACCAATTGATGATTTTCAGCGCGCCGCCCACTTCGACCTGTCGCGAAAACGCACCGGCGAAGCCTTCTTGCGTAATGGTCTTGATGGCCCAGCTGTTCGGTGTGCCCGCGGGGGCGCCTACTGCGCTGCGGAGCTGGCCAGCTGTGGCATCCTGATAGCTGATGCGGACCTCGCCGTTGGCGGCCACGATGATGTGCGCGTCGTCGCCGACTAGATGCTGGCCATCGGGGTTGCCCATCCCGTCGTCGACGATCTGCACGGTGCCGAGCGTGGTGCCGCCCGCCACCATCTGGTAGCTCATGGTCTCGGCGAGACCGTCCACGTAAGCCAAATGGAAGTTGTCTTGTGCGTCGATGGCCAAGCTCGCGGCCATCCCCTTGTCGCCGTTGTTGACTGAGTCGGTTTCGCCGTCGGCGATGATGGTCGACCAGCTCTCGCCGCTCTTGGTCGCCACCAACAGATTGCCGTTGATACGATCGTAGAAGGCCAAGCCGAGCGAGCCGTCCGGACGCAGCGCAGCCGAAATGTACAAGCCCAATGCTTCGGGATAGGTGTCGAGCTTGCTGTTGCCATAGATGGGCTCACACACCGAGCCATCGGCGCCGGCAACGCAGGTGTCGCTACCGCAGTCCTCTGCGCAATCCTTCTTCTTTTCGGTGCAAAGGCCTGTTGCGGCTACACACGCTGTGCCCGACGCGCACAGATAAGCGCGACATGGAGTCGCTTCGTCGACCGACACATCTTCAAAGGTCCACTGCTGTCCAGCGGTCTTGGCGCTGCTGGCGGTAGCAACTCGCACACCGCTGCGCATTGCGCCGCCTTGTCCAGGCTCGGTGAACTGGAACGCAATGATCGGTTTGCCATTGCTGAAGAGGAGCTTGGCGTAGCGACCGATGTTGCTGCCTTCAACCTCTTGCACGACGTTGACCGCCCAGCGGCCGCCTTCGAGGTGCGCATAACGCAGCGCGCGATGGGTCACGTCGTAGTAGGCCACCGCGGGGTTGCCGTCGGAATCGATGGCGATCGAGGTCCACAGGCCGACATCTTCACCGGGCTCTGTTTGTCCGCCGCGCAACCCCTGCGGATCGTACAGCTCGATATCGACCTCGGGCTCACTCGGCACGCCGTCGATGGCTTCCCAGGCGACGCCATCACCATCGACCGTTCCCACGACCAAATCGCCGTACGCGTATTGATCTTCCCAATTTCCTTCGAGATAGCCGGCTACCCAGATCTTCCCATCAGGTGTGACCGCGGCTGACGTGTACGCACCTACCAGACCAGGATACAGCGTCTCGCAGTCGCCCCGTCCGCGGCAGCCAGGCGCAGGCTTCTGCTCGACGTCGCTGCTGCAAGAGCAACCAGCCCAAAGGCCAGACAGCGCGATGAGGCTCAGTGCGGTGAGCAACCGCTTCTTGGTTGAGCGGGGATCCTTCGTTCGCTGGGCGCGCTTACGGCGGATTCGGCGCCGTCGCGCGGCGAGCATCGGGACGATCGCCCCGAGCAGTAGCCACGGTGCCCACTGGTTGCCGCCTTCACTGGGGCGGTTGAGCAAGCACTGACAGCCACTGCCGTCCGAGATGTTGCGGCCGCGCAGCTCTTGGGTGCTGGTGCCGATTGGACCGTCTTCGTCGATCTGCGCTGGGGGCGCTCGTCCCTCGTCGTTGATCCAAACCACCACTTCGGCGGGCTCTGGATCGAGGCTGTAGATCTCGCCGACTACCCGTGAGCGCACGTGGACCACGTGGCGGCCCTGTACCCGCAGCCAGCCGTCGTCCACGACGATGGACCGCTCGGTCGTGAAGGGGTGCCAAGGTCCTTTGTCGAGCTTGTACTGCCACTCGATCTGACGGCTGCCATCATCGAGTGATGAGCCGAGCTTCAGGGTTGCGCGTGGGCCATTGTCGGCCGTTGCGCTGCTCAGGCGCAGCCCCGCGGGATCGATCCGCAGCTCGCTCAGCTGGGCCGATGTCTCCGAGTTGCCGCCGGCATACCCGTTGCTGGGTGCAGCCATGTTGTCGGATGAGGCGATCGCCAATGTGGCGAAGAGCCCCAAAAACGCGTCGTTGTTCTTGCTGAGCTTGCGCAAGCCGGGCGAGCCTTTGCCCTCGACCGTTGGCGGGATCTGAAGCTCGAGCCCGGTACTAGCCAACATGGTGCTGATGTCGACCGGTGGAAGCGCATCACCCAACAATGAGCCCACCATGTCGCCTACGAAGCCCTCGAGCATGGTTGCGATCTGCGCAGGATTCTCGCGTATCAGGTCTGCGTTGGTCACCGTCGTATTGGCTACGCCAAGCTTCTCGATTACAGGCTGCAGCCCCTCAGGCGTGACGATCAAGTTGGCCGGCACATCCAAGTCCATGGTGGCGGTGAGGGCGCGCACGTAGCGATCGAGCGACCAGACATAGAAGTCGAACGCCACCTGCTTCATGTTCAAGTGCAGCAGCGGATCGGTGGCGATGTCAGTGCCGCCTCCGATCGCCAGAGTAGGTGGTTGCTGCGGTCGCAAGGTGATGGCCATCGGCGCCGGCTGTTTCTGGCGACCGAGCTCATTGAGCGAGTTCGCACCCAAACCGACGCTGAGCAACGCGGTCGACAGCGGAACGGCGTCGCCCAGCGTGTCGGCACTGATCCCCAAACAAAACGCGCCTGAGTTGTACATCTGCGTCAGCGCATAGTTGGCGAAACGCTCCGAGAGGGCGAAGCCGAGGTGGGGGCCGTCCGTGTCGGTAGGCCAGTCGGGTAGGGTATTGGCTAGCAGCTCGTCGGGGATCGGGATGTCTTTGGGCAGCTCTGCTTGCACCAGGGGTACGCAAGCCCGGGTGGGTGCTGGCTCGGTACCTCCGTACATGCCGACCGTGCCACCTTCGGCGATGGGGTTGAGGTCGCCCCAGTGAAAGCCGGAGTTGTCGGTGCGAAGACTGTGACCGCCCGCGGCGAACAGAATGTCAAAAGCGCCGTACGCGGGCAGCAGTCCGCTCATGTTGATGTTGCCGTCCAATCCCAAAACGATGGAGGCACACTCGGCGTTGGCGTCGGTGCCGTAGCGACAGACGCCGTCGACGTCTGTGGTTCCGGTAGGACAGGGTGGGTTGAGCTCGGGGTTGGCCTTGACCGGTGAGCGTGCCGATCAAACTGTCGAACAAGAAACCGATCAGGAAGTTCTCAAGGGCCGACAAAATGGCCGGCGTGAGCCCGCCGCCGCAGTACTGGATGCCCGCCAGAATGTCGTCCTTGTCGACACTGAAGTCGAGGATGCGCACTCGGCTGTAGCCGTAGCGCGAGTGGCTCGGCTCAGCGTCGATCTCGATGGAGATGTCTACGGTCAGATCCAGATCTTTGAAGGTGTTGTCCAAGCACGACTTCTTGTCGTTCAGGACGATGTCGAGATTCTCTTCGAAGCAGATCGGACAAATGCCCCAGGTGACCTTGACCGGTAGTTTTTGGATTCGAAAGGGCAGCGGTCCGGTGACGCTGATGTTGTGCGGATTGACTGTGCTGACCTGCAGGTTGGCTTTGGCCAGATCGATTTCGGCCATGCACTCGGGCGGGTCGGCTTCGGGCTTGGAGCCGGCGGGGCAAATCTCCGCTTTGGCGATCAGCAAGTCTTGGCTGGTCGGTGGAACCTCGAAGCTGAGTACTGCGCCTCCATCGCCACCCATGAGCAAGCCGGCGAGCGTGCCCAGGTTCTGCTGCAAGAAACCAAGGCCCGACTTGGTCAGCCGTGCCGAGGCAGCGTTCTCGATTCGGCGCGCTGCGTCGAAACCTTCAGCCAGCGGAGTAATACCGCCGCAAGAGCAGCCACTGCTGCAGCCTCCGCCGGAGCAGCCGGCAAAAAGGACGAAAAGCACGACCAGCACGAGGTGCTTGATGAAGCGAAGCATGTGGTGACTCCGTTGCTCGAGGCCCGAACGCCCCGGTCTTTGGGGGCCCCATGCTACGTGCGGGATGCGCGGGCCCGCAAGTACTAGCCTAGCTGGCTTCGGCCGCCAGCGGGTCGATGCGCGCGGCGCGCTCGAAGGAGGCGGGGGGCAGCACACCGTGGATGCGGAAGGCGCGCAGCACCCGCTTGGAAACGTCGGTCTCGAGCGCTTTTTCGTATTTGGTGTCGAGCACGTAGGCCTTGCCCCGCATTGTGACGACCACCATGTCGGCAACGATCTCTTGCTTGACGCGCACGACGACGGGCATTTCGAGGTGCACGTAGCGGCTGGTCAACATGGCCTCTTTGAGCAGACGTTCGGCGACCTCGACGTCTTGATCAGCGCCCACGTAGAAGTCCATCTGCAGCTGCATGTGCAGCGAGCCATAGTTGCCGCTCGCCGTGACGTCGGTGAGGATCTTGTTGTTCGGGATCGTCACGATGTTGTCGTTGAGGGTGCGCATGCGCACCGAACGCAAACCGATTTGGATGATGTCGCCATACTCGCCGGCGTACTTGACTCTGTCTCCGACCTGGAACGGCCGGTCGAACATGATGGTGATGCCGGCGATGACCGCGGCGACCAGGTCACGCATTGCGAAGCCGATGGTGAATGCCAAGGCTCCTGCGATGTACTTGAGGGTTTGCTCGTTGATCTGAAATGACAGCGCCACCACCAACAGTACGGCGCTCAAGTAGATGAAGAATCGAGCGAAGGACTCCACCTTCTGAACCAACAAGCGGCGGTTGGTGAATCGCTCGCCGAGTCGATCAGCGGCGCTGCTCACGAAGCGCAAAGCGACGCTGGCGAGCACCACGATGAACACCGAGACCACCACCCCGCTCCAGCGCACGAAGCCCGCGATCTTGCTGAGGTCGCCCATTTCGGGCAGCTCTTGAGCGGTCGCCGCGCCGGTGCAAAGTGTGACCACGGCGAAGCAGGACAAGCAGATGAATACGACAAACAAACGGGTGCAATGATGCATGGCTACTCTCCCTCCACCAGCAAGTGCCGTCTTTGTAGCAAGTTGGTGATTGCGCGGAACCAGCGCCAATGTAGGCAATACCGCCCTTGGTTCAGCTCTAGATAACCTCGGCTGAGCGCATAACGAAGCGAGTCGGCGACTCTGTCGGCTGGCAACATCGTGCCGGCGACGACATCCGTCACCGTGGCCAGCTCGAGCTGTACGACTGCCCGAAGGACAAAGAGCGCATTGTCCGGTAGTCGATCGATGTCGCTCGTGTCGGGCGGTCGGAAGAGCCGCACCACATGACGCTCAGCTTCGTCGACCTTGAGCGATTCTCGCCAGAAGTGTAGGGCCACGGCGGGGTTGCCGTTGGCGTAGTCCCATAGCAGCCGATAATAGTTGGTCTCGGCGCGCGCTCTTGCGTCGGCTTGCTCGATTTCGTCGGCGTGCTCTGACAGATCGGCCAACAGCAAATCGAAGACCGGCTCGAGCTCTGCGTCCCGCGACCGGCTGCGCAACAGTCGGGCGATGTTGTCTTCGGACCACGGCTCGAGCTTGATGACGTCATCGAACAATGGGCGCGTGCCCCGGGCGCGTCGGAAGAACTGCCAAATCACGCTGTCGAGCGCGAACACCCAGGTGCAGGTGGTGATGCTGGAATCGCGGGCCAGTCCCAGCAAGCGATCGAAGTCGTCGATTCCGCCGATCACGGGTCGAACCAGGTGGTGGGCGTCGTCAACCAGGATGGCGCTGTCGTCGCTGAGGCCGTTGATGTGGTCGCGAATGGCTTCATTGGACGCATCTTCGGGCAAGTCCAAGACCCTGCGTAGCTCGGCCATGAACGCTTGCACGCCTCCCGCTGGACAACGAACCAGCCGGGCGTTGCATCTGTTGACGATGCGCTCGAGCATTGTCGACTTGCCGCTACCACGCTCGCCGACGATGGCGAACACACCGCCACCGGGCGCGTCGATGCAAGCCATCACCTCTTTGACTTGTGGATCGGCAACGCTGGGCACCGTCTCGGTGGCGGTCGTTTTGGGATCGAGCACCCTGCTTGCTGATGGATCGAGGGCGGAGAACTGCTCTTGGGCGGCTGCTTCGTCCTCCTTCTTGCTGATCTCACGCCGGAACCAATACGCGAGAAAGCGGCGCACCAGATCGAAGCC
>CAZRGL010000489.1:0-8626 GCA_964599485.1 uncultured Polyangiaceae bacterium | reverse complement strand
CAGCCTCTGCGCCGCAGCTCGTTTCTTGGATGCACTCGCTCTCCGCGAGTGACAGGGTGATGCTGTTGCAACCATCACCGCAGACGGCGTCGGCTTCCACGTCTGGGCAGCAGTTGCGCAAATGGGAAATAGCTTGTTCGCACTCCAACACCGTCTCGTCGAACGCCCCGGTCATGAGACCGATGGCGACGAGAGCGGCTAGACCGGTTTTGAGCAAGCGCGTGTTCGCGGGGGGGTGGCTCGATCTCATGTCGTGCTCCCATACAATGTTCGGGCCAGGCTGCTTTCCTTGGTAGATCGGTCCTGCACCTGTGGCAATGAGCGCACAGGTGTGGCCCAGGGCACCATTTTTGTGGCGCACGACCTACTTTCCGCGAGAGCGTGTCATCGAGCGTCGTCGAAATCCACTTGGCAGAGCCAGATCAAACGGCGCACATCTTCTTCAGCGGCAATGGTCCTGGAATGAAAGTCCTGTGGTTGCGCGCCGGTGTAGTAGTACATGAGATCGAGCTCGCCTGACGCTGGGTAACTCGGTGTGGAGCTGGATTCGGTCTGAAAGACTGTCGACGTTCCCTTGTGCGTCCAAGAGACGCCAGTTCCCATGGTCTCATCGAGGATCGAGTGTCCCAATTCGTGCGCTGCCGTGTACTTGAAGTCGGCGTCCGCGGTGGCGACGTTCTGCCAATGTCCGAGATTGTAGAAGAGGGTCGTGTCGACGATCCCCGTGGCGTGGGACCGTCGGAAACTTCCGGTCGCGTAGTTCATGTCCAGATCGAGGGAATGGTCTGGCCTTTCCACGACGGTCGTCGTCACCTGAACCATGCGATTGACGACTCGGACCTCCCTGGACCAGTACTGCCTGATCCCCTCTGCAACTAGGCCCTTGAGGTGGCTCAGGTTGCTCGCCGACATATTGCTCTCGTTCTCGTAGTTGACATAAACGCGAACCTCCACGCTCGAGGCCCCGAGATTGATCCTCGCGCTGAGCCAATCGACCTTGTTGGGCTCGTTGTCGAGATTCTCTGTCGCACTACGAGTGGTGCCACCTTTTGTGACGTTGGCGGTAACGCGCAGATCGGGTCCAAGAAGCTGCGTCGTGTCGAGGATGTTGCGGTCGTCGAAACCATCCCAGCGCCACACGTGGCGACCCACTGTGGTCATCTCGGACGTGGACGATTGCGTGAGCAGCGTACGGGATCCACGTTCAACGACGATCTCGGTCTCATCGGCTCGAAAGGAGCCGTCACGAGCTCGAATCCTGAGGTGAAACTGGACCTTCGAGTCACGCCAGTTCCGCCAAACGCCTGTGGGCTGTTGGTCGCGCACGTTGTTCAGTGGCTTCAGGACATCACCCTCGCCGATGTCGCGCAGGTCGATGGATACCGAAAACTCAGTGGGACAAGGCTCTGCGGTCTCCGTAGGACTTGCTGTTTCCGAAAACGTCACGACCTGTCCCCGCTCCTGGTAGCCTCGTTGGCCAGCCAATATACCCAAGGTTTAGCCCGGCGTAATCGACCGCCATAGGGAACCAGCTCTTTGTGGAAACGGAGATTGAGATCGAAGCTGCCGCGCCTCGGCAAACGATCCCATCTTGTCGCTGGCAAGAACCCCCTGGCCCGAATATCGTGTTGTTGGTGTCCCGCTTCAGTGTGCTGCTTCTTGGACGGCTTGCGATCGTTTTCGGGCTGGCGCTCCCGCTGCTTGGCTGCGGTGACGAGACGATTCGGGTTGCTGTCTCCGCCGACGCGTTGACCGATGACGCCATCAGCGACGTTCGCATCCAGGTGTTTCGCAACGGCGAGGAGCGAGTGATCGAGGTCTTCAACACCGACTACAAGGTGAAGCTGCCAGCGGCCATGCTGCTCGAGAACGGTGAGCCTGATGCGGTCGACGACGAGATTCGCGTGGTGATTACCGGGCTCCAGTCGCTCATCATCGAGAAGATCCGGCGCAGCGCGACCCTTCGCTTCTCCACCGAGCGCTCCGTGCTGTTGCACATGCCCTTGTGCAACGCCTGCATCGACAAGGCTTGCGACACGGGTACTTGCAAAGCGGGCGCCTGTGTCGACGATTATGTGAAGGTGGCGGACCTGCCCGAGGACGACGACGAAGCCTCGCTTCAAGGCGACTGTGGTGGCAGCGCGAGTGGTTGCACAGGCCGCTGCGGTGAGGAAGGCTGCGGGCCGTGTCCCTCGGTCACACGCATCAACGCGGGCGCTATCGCCATCGACGCCACTGAGGTGACCCGCGCCGCGTACAAGGCTTGGTTGGACACCTCGCCGAACCCCGCTGAATTGGGGGACATCTGCGCTGCCGCCGTCCCCCTCGGTAGCTTCGCGAGCCTGATCGCGCGCCACTCAGAGTGCATGGCGTCGCCCGACGTGTGCCAGCAAGACTGTGACGCCCACCCACAGGTGTGCATCACATCCTGCGCAGCCGAAGCCTACTGCCGCTGGGCGGGCGGCCGTTTGTGCGTAGGGTCGCCTAATGAGCTCGTGGGCGCGTGTCGCGAAGGGCCGCTAGGCGCTCCGGGCCCCTATCCCTACGGCGCTACCTACGAGCCAGGACGCTGCAACGACGCGAGCCTTTGGCCGCCCGATCAAGGGACGACCAAACCGGTTGGCAGCATGGCTGGCTGCGAGGGTAGCTATTCGGGTCTGCTCGACATGAGCGGTAACGTCTCTGAGCTCACCGCCAAATGTACGCACAATGGCAGCTGCGACGTACGGGGCGGCTCCTACGGGAGCACGGACGGAGGCGGACTGCGCTGCGACAGCTGGGAGTCTCTCAGCAACTTCTACACGGTCGCGACCAACATCGGCTTCCGCTGCTGCTACACGCCATAGCCCGCCCCTGTGACAAAGGGGCCGTCGCAGCGTCCGTGCCCAACGAGCTAGCTCACTCTTCTTCCCAGGTTCTGCCCCACGGCCCCTTGATGTCGCTCGCAGGATTGGCGAAGTACTTGCCCTGCGAGTCGTACCATCCGCGCACGTACTTGGTTCCGCTGAAGAAGTAGAACACGCGGTCGCCATAGCTGATCGCCGCGTCGACTTTGTTGAAGCGCAGCTTCCAGGCGCTGAGGGGTCCGCGCCCTTCGACTTCATCGCGTCCCACGATGTAGCGCACATATTCGCTGCCCTTGAAGAAGTACGCGCGGTCCTTGGATTCGTCGTAGAAGGCCGAGTCGAAGTCGGTCCAACCGATGTCGGCCAGCCCTTTCCACTCCTTCATGTCTTTTGTGCCCTCAGACTTGCCGGCGCCGCCATTGAGCGTGGGGTTGAAGCGGCAATAATGCCCTTCCCAGAAAATGTAGACGATATTGCCGTAGCGAAATGCAGACTTGATCCCTACGCTAGGCACGCCTTCCCATTGGCCCGCAATCGGCTTGGGGTAGCCGGGGTCGCATTCGTCGAATTCCTTGTCGTAGCGATAGTATTTGTCGCCCTTGAAGAAATAGACGAGGCCGCCGCCGTAGTCGACGGCGGCCTGGAACTTGCCCGCCAAAAAATCACCAGGTTTCGGAGTGGGCAGTTGCACAGGCATCATCTGGTCGGGTTGTTCCTCCATCCAGCGTTTGAGGGTCTTGGGGTGCACGTCGCGTGTCCAAGGTGCCGAGTCCGTTCCGCCGCGCTTGGGGTGCGGCAAGAGAAACAGGTCGTGCGTCATGGCGATGTGAATCCCACTGTCGCCCGCTGTGGAGAACTTCTTGACGCACAGTGGCCACACGTCTTCTTCGAGCTCGCCGTACCACTCGTCGCGGCGGTAGCCGCCGCCCTCCTTCCTGCCGCGGACCAGGTCGAGGATCACCAGCTCCCACTGGGCTAGGTATTCCTCAGCGGCAGTCCCTTGGACGTTGCGGAACTCGTTGCTGCCGTAGACGCAGTCGGCGACGTACGTGTCGGATTGGAATTGCCAGATGCGACAGTACCCCTCGTCTGCAACGTGCCGGACGAATGGCTTGTCGCCGTCGATTCGGTGGGGCGGTGGAGGCAACCCTGCCTCGTCGGTCACGGGCGGAACGACGATTGTAGTAGTGAATTGCAGGCTACAAGGGGCCTTGAGTCGGGCGTAGGGGCCGAACGGTCTGAGGCCGCGAAATACCTTGTCACAATGGGGCAATTGGTAATGGGGCGCCACATGTGCCGCGAAAAGAAGGCCGGGGCTCTGCCGCCATGGTTGGGTTCGGTCGCGCACGGCTCGGGGGTTCATGACAGCGCGGAGCTGGTTCTTGATGGCGCGATCTTCAGCATGTCCTTGCCGCGGGCTGAGCGCGCGCGTGAGCCGCTCTTTCCAGGGCTCGAACACCTGTCCGATTTGGTCGGGGCCGAGTGGCTTGTTTCCGAATGCTTCGGCGTCAAAGGACAAGCTGCCGTCGGCATTGAGCTGACCAACATGACAGAGGGTGGTCGCGTAGCTAGGGCCAGCCAAGGCGGACCCCAGCGTGCCTCCGAGCCATCGCGCGGTGAACCCTGTCGGTGTGCCTAGTTCCACGCTGGCGGGCACGGCCTGCCAATCGCGCCCCCAATGCTCGTAGGCCTCGATTTCATCCGCGATGGCGTCCGGCGAAACGACGAAAGCTACAACGAGCTCCATCCCGTGGGTCCAAGCTTTGTGGCCGAGGCGAACGCCGCTGAGACCCCGCCAACAGAAGCGATACTCATCAGCCCCTTCTCGGATGAACATGCCGATGAGGTCCCATTTGTCCTTCTCGAAAAGCGGCGGGTGGTCAAAGGGGCGGCTGCCGCTCTCTAGGAACTTGGCATCTTGGACGAAGTCCTTCTCGAGGTGTTGCGCTGCGGTCGTGCCGTCTGCGAGCGGCATGCGGTAGGCGCGCTTGATATCCAACGTGAAGGGCAGCGAGCCGAGGTTCTTGGTGCCCTTGTCCGGTCCCATCTGTACGTACTTCTCAGATTTCTCGGAACCGACCTGAAAAAGGAAGCCGTACGGCGTGCGATAGAACGCCCCGCGGTGCCAGAGATCGAGCATGCTCTCGTCGCTGGCTTGCCCGCCATGTGTCCATGAGCTCTTGCCCACTGGCTTGATCCCCGGGATGGTGGGTACACCGTACTGATAGGTCGGATAGATGACGCAACCGAGCTTGCCGAGATAGCTCTTCTCTTCGGTGGTCACGGTCTCCTTGCGCTGGGCAGCCTTGGCCAAGGCGCGCCCGGTGCCGTGAGGATCCTCGTCGGGCGCGTCGATTGGGCGATACCAGATGGCGCCTTTCTGATGCAGCGTGCAAAGCGCTGTGATGTAGTCGTTCCATCCCTTGAAATAGTCGCGGTGTGCTTGACTGATGAACCCGTCGGTAGCATCCGTGCGGCTCACTTGGGGTTTGTCGAAGTCGTCGTCCTTCAGGCCCCAATAGTTGGTCATGAATTCGTGGTCGCCGGTGTAAATGCGGAACCCGGCCGCACCACCAATGTGCTCGGCATGTTCGATCTTCGGCTCTGCATAACCGGACTCACGTTCCTCGAGCAATGCGACCCCGAAGAAATAGAGTTGAACGGCCCAGCGCCGCGTCAAGTCGGGCTTGTTGTTCCCTTCACCAAGCTCATAAAACGGACGGTCGTCAGCGGTCAGGTAGTAGTAGACATTGGTGACGAACCCGTCTCCGTCGTAGAGGCGGTAAGCGTTGTCGCCTAGGTCGTCCGCCTCCACCAGGTGCACCCGGGTGTCGCGAAAGCGCTCCAAACTCGGGACGTAGTCTGGCTCTTCGTAGCAGAACATCAATGCGCCAGACTTGGTGCACGCCTGGCAGGGCGCTCTGAGTGACGACTTGAGCACGCCGGGGCCTCCGTACTGGAAGCCGACGAGTCGATGCGCACACGATACAAAGCAGCCTTCGGCACCTTCATCGATGAGCTTCTTCCGCGTCTTGGCCATCTCCGCTGCGGACTGCTGCTCTGGCGGTGACCAAACCTTGTGGGCCTCTTCGATGATGTCTGATTCAAGCAACGGTTTGACGATTCCCTTGTAGCTCTGGCCGGCGAGCTCACCGCCAAACCAACCGGTGTCGCGCCGTTTCACCCGCAGGGTGTAGGGGAATGCGGGGACCGCCTTGGGGTCCATGTTCTCTGGCTCCTTCATCGCGATGAAGATCCGAATCTGATCGAAGTGCGTGCGCGCGGGGAGCCAGTCGCCATCCTCGGTCTCTTGCCCTGGATTCACCAAGCGCCAGGGCTCATCTCGCTTGCTGCCGTGTGGTCTCCAATACACGCAGCTGTATTCGATGATGTCCTCGTCGAGGTGGAGGTAATCGGGACGGAAATTCACGGCGAACGTCTCAAAAGAGGTCGCCAGCAAGTGGATGGGGAAGCGTTGTTGGAAGTTCGCGCGGATCTGGGTTGCCGAGCCAAAAGAACCCACGAGCTCGGCCATCATGACGTCATATGTGACGGTGAGCGGTTGGTCGCTCGTTTCGCCAACGACCGCGCTGGCGGCGAAAGCGCCGAGTGTGGCGGGTGCGAGGATAGGGCCGCCGAGGAGGATTGCACCATGAGCAACGCTCTTCTTCCAGCCGTCGAGCGTTCGCGGGTAGATGTCGGCAATACCCTTCTTGCGTAACCAGTAGCTGTCGAGACTGAGTGGAACGAAACTCTCGAGCGGCATCGACCAACACGAGCCCAAGATGAACTCCTGGATGTACTCCTCGACCCGGTACTCTCGCACCTTGTCCAGGTACGACTTGCCTTCCGAGTCATTGTCGTCGCAAGAGAGTCCCGCGCGGTACAACAAGCCAACAAGGCCATAGAGCGCTTCGGCTCGCAAACGGAGCTGGACCTCGCCGTCAGTCGCTGCGGAGGGCGCCGCTGCGAGACGCTCGCGAAGGAGGTCTTGATTGGCGTAGGAGTCCTGCTTGAGCTGCCGCAGCTCCTCGATGGTTTCCTTGTAGTAATGGTATTGCGAAAAGAGCCGCTTCTCGACTTCGTTCCAGCCAGTTACGGCGAGCTCCCCGGCGGCCTTGGCGAGCATCAGCAGACCGATGATCTCGCCGACTACAGGAATCATGGTCGCGACGCTGAGCACCATGTCCACGCCCGCATCGAAGGCGGCTGCGGTTGCCTTGTCGTAGCCCTGCTGGGCGCCGACGGAGTGACCTCGGAAGCGTTCGAGCTCACCAAGATCGAAGCGGTCGACGACGCGGTCCGTCTTCGACGACAGCCTCTTCTTCGTCCACTGGTCCAAGCGGCTTTGCAGTAGCCGGCTGGCTTCCACAAGCCTGTCGCCGGCGTCGAGGACTGCCATGACCGTCTCGACTAGCCCGTACGCGGTGAAGGCAATGTCGAGGTACATGCCAGGGTTGGCTTTGCCGCCACCGAGCCACGACGTGAGGTCGTCGGCGTCTCCTTTGAGCAAGCTGTTGACGTACTTCGTCTTCTGAGTGGTCATCTTCTTGTGAAAGAAGACGGTGGCGACGATCCGGTCCTCGCCCCCCATGATGCCCTTCTTGAACTTGTTCCAAAGGCGGGCCTTGCCAATGAGCCCAATGGGCACATCAAGCTCTGTCCGCTTCAATGCAGCGAGCGCTTTGAGGAGGTGCTTTCTTCGCTCGATCAGTCTCTTCCATTGGTTCGCCTTGGTGCCTAACTTGTAGGTCTTGAAGGCGAACATCATCGAGTCGTGAGCGATATCAGTGGCTGCTCCGCGCGTGCCGCCCTGCGCCGCGGCGTGGTCGGTCGCAGCCGCGAGGGCTTTGCCGCAATGGGCCTTGAGGCTCTCGAAAACAGCCTCTGTCCTGTCCCAGCCGCTCGCGCTCTTGATTCCCATCGCGGCTCGGTATTGTGTTCGTGTCCACAGGGCGTGGTCACGAACGGTGCTCAGCCCGCCCAGAGTGGCGCGCTGCTCGGGGAGAGCGGCGCCGGCATCCGGAGTTTGGAGCTCAACGAGCGCCTGGACGAGCCAACCATAACGCGTGGGAAACTGCTGGAGCATCGCCTCCTCGAGCGAGACGGGATTGGCGTTTACCAGATCGAATTCGCCGGCGACGTTGGTGATCGAGAAGCGCACGCGACAAGCCACGTCGTAGTAGCCGTCGCGTAGCGTGCGCGCGTCCCAGCACGGCACGCGATCTTTGAGATGGGCTCGCAAGCGATAGCTGCCGGCGGGGAGGGCGTTCTCCTCACCGGAGAGACTGGCGTGGTACATGACGCCAGTCGGAGCCAGCCCGAACGTCAGACGGACTTGTGCCGACGACGGATGCGTGCAGCTAGCCGGGTCGCTGGAGTACTTGAGCTTTGGGTCGGGCGGTGCAACAGGAAACGGAGCCGTGGAATCTGTCGGCGGCCACAGCTCCACCCGCTCGATTTGTTTGCCGATGCTCAGGCTCAGCGCGAACACCACCGCCCTGGCTCGCGGGATCATGTAGCCCAGAATCTCTTCGTTGGCTTCGAGCTTGCCGTGCCAATCCTCGTAGGCCTGTTCTCCTGGTCGGGGGTCGTCCTTGCTCTCAGGTGGGAAGCGGTTCAGCGGGCGCTTCGGATCTCGCATGTGTTGTTTGGATAGCGCACACAACCTCAGGTGCACCGGGGCGAGGCCCGCCTCCTTGATGACCTCTTTTGCTTCTTCCACCCAGTCTTGCCCTTTGGCGTACCACAGCAGCTTGAACCATTCCTGCGGTAGGACA
>CAZRGL010000488.1:3933-8643 GCA_964599485.1 uncultured Polyangiaceae bacterium | reverse complement strand
CACAGTCCTGAGCTGCTCGATGCTTATGTCGAGGTCGAGCGAGAGACCGGCTTCACCTTTCGTCAGGACCTGGCGCTTGCAGATATTCAGGAAGCCCTGAACAGCGGCCAGCGAGCTGCTGCTGCTGAAGGATGGGTGGGGTGATGCCGAAGCTCGATTTGGGGCTTCTTCATCCCATGCTGGTCGGCGTGGATCCAGTGCAGCTGATGATGATCGGGTTGGTATGTTTCATGCTTGGGCGGGCGTTCTTTGGGGACGGGCGATGGCGGTGAACCGCACACGAACCAACTGCAGCCCGTTGGGCTGCAGCGCGGGACGAACACGGCGTCATCTGGGTAGTCGTCAAGCGGCTATGCGAATCGCTTGGTCTGTCATACCTCGCTCAATACAAATGGCTTTAATTGTCAGACTGGGCAACCGTTGCTCGCGCCGGAGCGGGGCATTGCCTTGAGGCAGCTCCTTAGCGAGCAACTTTGCTAATTGCGGCGGTGGCGGCGGCCGTAGAGAGGCCGGCGAAGGGGCTGAGGAATCGTGGTTGCTCGGTCCAGCTACCCGACACCACCGCTCGATGACCGACGTTGCGGCACTGGCCAGTGCACTGACCGCAACCCGAGCACAAGGAGCCTGACTGACAACATCGTTGACGGCTACCGGCGGCGATCTTGAGATGACGGGTATGAACTATGTGAAGAACATTCCGTCCCAAGGCGACATCGAGCTTGTCGAGGGGATCATCCGCGGCACGCGGGACCTTGAGTCCGTCCTGAGGGAGACTGGCTACTCCCCAGAACGTGTCGAAGCGTGGGTGGAGAGGTTCTTGACGGCCGGACGTCGTGTGTTGGATGCGGGGCCGGCACGGCCGGGCAGAACGATGTTGGCGCGGGCTACTCCAGCGCAGACGTTCTGTGAGGATGGTGGCGACGCATGGCTTGGGCCTCGACGGCTGAAGACCCTGGACGGCCATCTCGACAGCTTTCCCGAAGACGAGCTGCGAGTTGTCCGAGATTGGCTCGCCGAAGCTGCACGCCACAGCCACGACGCGTTGTTGGCCTGGTTCAGCCTGTGGCCGTTGCTAGAGGCCTTTTCGGCCGCATGTCGGGCGGAAAGAGATGACAGCGCGCAGCAAGCCGTAGCGCTCGCTCGGGCGACGTACGCGCTGCTACGGCGCCATCGGCTTGGGCAGTTCGGAGCACCGATCGACGAGCGCGAGGGGGCACGGTCGGACCGAAGTTTCACCCACGCCCGAGTGCGCGAGCTTGGAGAAAAACTGAATGCAATCTTCAATCGACAAAATCGTGAGTCTACCCAAAACTCCGAGACTGCTGCCGCAATAGCAGTGGACGGTCTTGCCGGTCTCTCTATCCAGATGGATTGTGACAGCGGGTGGCGAGGCTTTTCATCTGGTAATGATTTGGCCGCAGTTCTCGCAGAGCGAGTTTTCCAACTGGCCGGCGAGTGCCTCGGTGACATCGGCAGGCGCCACTTGCAGTTCGACGCGGCCGAGAGAATAGCGGCCGACCTTGTGCGCCCGAAGAGCCCGATAAGTCCGGTCCGAGCGGCGGTATTGCTGGCAATCGAAATGGACTTGTACGAAGCAAGCAACAACAATCGGGACGACTTCAAGAACGACGTCGACTCGTTGGTGAAGGCGGTGTTCGACAGCACAGGCCGCCTCTCGAAGCGAGCCGGAGCGGTGGTCGCTGAGAGATAGCCGCCTGGATCATTTTGTGCCCTCCAGAAAAGGGGCGCGCGGGTTGGAGATTGCGGACACGTTATTTCGTCTCCAGCTTGACGACGAAATGAAGCGAAACGATCTGCGCGCACGCCGCCGCTCGGTTGGCGTGACTCTTCTCACCATCGCGGCGGACGCGAAGTGCAGCCTCGGCACAGCACGGTGCTTTGAGCTTGGGCTCGACGTTCGCCACGACCTCGCCAAGCGGTTGGGGGACACATATCGGCGGCTCGTCGAAAATGTCCTGATGACCGAGGGGGCGGGGTAAGCCTCTAACAAAGGAAACCCGCGTCTTTCGACGCGGGCCTCCATCATTTCCTATGACAAACTTACGTCCTTCAGGGCGCAGGCGCAAGGACCGTTGCGCTTGCGAGATGGAAACAACTCCACGCTTCGCTGACGCCGAGTTGCGGTGGTTTCTCGACGCGCTGGACGAATTCGCGGCCGAGATTCCGTCGTCTCATCATCAGCAAGTCGCAAGCGTGGCTGGCACAATCCTCGCGGCAATGGCACGCGCTCCGCACAAGTCGGCAGCGCTGGTCTCACGGCAGGTGGGGTGCGTCGCCATCACGCTGTTCGATGCGCGCGACTTGGCTGCTATTTTGGACGAGCTTGGCTACCCGGTCTTCTTTGGCAAGCTCCGGCATGCGCGGGCGCAAGGTCGATTTTCAATCGTTACGATTGCTTGGGGCGAAGCATCGTTCTTCTGTGTTCGGCTGCGTCACGTTCTCTTTTCGCGGGTTGAGGCGGGTTGATGGGGCGCCCAATCGACATCGCCCGCGCCTACCTGGCCAGCGGCTGGCAGCCAGTGCCAGTGCGGTATCGTGGAAAAGCACCCTTCGATGTACAAGTCGGGCAGCCGCTGAAGGGGTGGCACAGTGCAGTCACACCTCAGAACATCGAGGACTATTTCGGCGTCGAACAGCTCAATGTTGGGATCGCCCTTGGCGACTACTCGGCCGGCCTCGTCGATGTCGATCTCGATGTGCCGGAGGCCCTTGCACTGGCCGCGGGATATCTGCCGGCTACCAGGATGTTTGGACGCGCCTCAGCGCCCAACTCGCATTGGCTCTACTATGCGGACGCGCCCTCCAGAACCGTTAAGCTTGTGGATCCTTGCCCCTCCGGGCGGAAGGCAACTCTCGTGGAGCTGCGGTCAACAGGCTGCCAGACGGTGTTCCCGGGGTGCTCTGTCCACGAGAGCGGGGAGACGATTGAGTGGACGAGTCTCGATATCGAGGTGGCCGCGGCTGCATGGCATGCTCTCGTTGGGAAGGTCCATAGATTGGGAGCCGCTGTCCTTCTGGCGCGCCATCTGCCCCGCGAGGATGCCGCCAGTGCGGTTGCTTGCGTTGGCGGGTGGCTGGTTGCTTCTGGCTGGACTCACAACAACGCAAGCGCCTTCGTGGCGCCGATCGCGGGCTTTCTTCTCGGAGAAGGCGCGCCGTGGGACGGCGAACTTGGGGCTGGCGGGGGCTGTGAGCTGGTCTTGGAAGCGCTCTGTACTGGTAGTAGCGCCGATGCCGCCGCAGTCCTTCAGAAGATCGCAACTTGGTTGGGCCTATCCGAGCTGGTGCCGGCACGGCGCCGGCGGGTACGCTCGACTCGGGTGCATTCTGCCCCGATGACCGCCAGAGGCGTTGACGAAATCAACAGAAAGCTCGAAGAGCGCGGAAACGCATTGGTCTGCGATGCCTGTGATCGGGTGCGAGAAGCCCGAATCGGCGCGCGAGGCGACACGCTCTATAAAGAGACGTGTCGCATCATTCGTTTGGTTCAGCTCTATGGGATGCCCCTTGAGCTGGCGCTCGCCCAGCTCCGAGAGGCGGCATCGATTCATGCTTTCGAAGAGGATCCATTCAGTTCGGGTGATACCGACCGCACAATTGCCTCTGCTCAGCGTCGTATGGCGCAAAATAGCCAAGACAACGTTGGCGACAACGAGGGATTGACGCACCCTTGCGCAGATCATCCCGCGGACGGTGAAACTGCCGACACGAAGTTGGCGGTCGCTGACAGGGATCCTTCGGCTGACCAGGATGACGATGACGATGACGGCCGCACTGGCATGCCACCGGTCGGGTCGCTTCCGGATAACGTCAACCCGTACACCGAGTTGGGCAATGCCTACTGGCTGGTCGTGCTGCATGGGCATGATCTTCAGCACTGCGCCGCCCTTGGTTGGCTTGCCTTCGATGGCAAAAGCTGGGTGGTTGACGAAACTGGGGGAGCGAGACGCCGAATGTTCTTGGTGGTGCGAAGGTTCGGCGCGATGGCCAGAACGCTGACGGGCAAGCAGAAGGAGCTTCTGGAAAAGTGGGCAAAGAAGTCACAGGAGCGCAAGGGGATCGAGGCGTCGCTGGCGCTCGCTAAGAGCATCGCTGAGATCGCCACCACCCCCGCAGTCTTCGACAGGGACCCGTGGCTACTCAACGTTGCCAACGGCACCATTGATCTTCGCACGGGGCGACTTGGGCAGCATCGCCGCAGCGACCGAATCACCAAATGTGCACCGGTTGCCTATGATCCTGCTGCCAAATCGGTGGTCTTCGGCGGGTTTTTGGAGAAAGTCTTCAGGGGCAACGAAGACCTGGTCGGATTTGTGCAGCGAGCTGTTGGCTACAGTCTCACTGGGCTCACTACCGAGCAGGCCTTTTTTCTCCTATGGGGTAGCGGCGCCAATGGCAAGAGCACGTTGCTCGAAGTGCTACGCTGGTTGCTCGGCGACTACAGCGCCAACGCGACTAGCGATGTCTTGATGGCCACTGGGCGCGGTCGCGGTCCGGAGAATGATGTCGCCCGGCTTCGGGGCGCGCGATTTGTGACGGCATCGGAGTCGGGAGAAGGCAGGCGCTTGGACGAAGAGCGCGTCAAGCGGCTCACCGGTGGCGACATGATTACGGCACGCTTCCTCTACCGCGAGCATTTTGAATTCGCCCCGCAGTTCAAGCTCTGGTTGGCAACCAACAACAAGCCGG
>CAZRGL010000488.1:903-3923 GCA_964599485.1 uncultured Polyangiaceae bacterium | reverse complement strand
ATCCCGATTACGCCTCTACGTTCGAGATCCTCCAGCGACATCTCGACCGCCCGCGTGCGTTCGAGCTCGCGATCACGGTTAACGGCATGGCGTGCGGACCGATCTCCGAGACCTGGCGGATCGTGTTCGAGTTCTTCTGGCCGCGCGGCGGCTGGGGGCTTTTTGGGTGGGCCGTTGAAGGATGTTTGGCGTGGCAGCGCGAGGGTCTCAGGGCACCCGACACAGTCACCAACGCCATCAAGGATTATCGGGACGAGCAGAACATCGTCGGTCGTTTCGTCGATGAGAAATGCACGGTCCTAGACGGTGCGTCCGTGACAGTCTCTTCCCTGTTTGACTGCTACGCCAAGTGGTGCCGTGACGAAGGCGTGCAAGAGCTATCAAAAAACGCCTTTGGCCGGCGCATTGGCGCGCTCGCCGGTGGCCGCTGGGCTCCCGACCGCGGGAATGGTTCGCGAATATGGCGTGGCTTGGGCATCCGCGCCGACCCTGACGAGGGGCATGGTGGTGACAGATGACAGAACGTGACACGGGATCCAGTAAAGTCGACTCACACGCGCGCGGGAGGGGTTATGCAAAACGCGTGTCATATCTGTCATACCGTCACGCCTTAGCCGAGATCGCCAAGCCAACGGGATGCCCCAGACACAGCCGATCTACAAAACCGGGGGAGACCTTGACAGCGGTAGTCGCCCCAAAGCCTAGCCGTTTCTACAAGCCGAAAGCCATGGGCAACGGTGCAGTTCGATCGCGGGGCCTCGCTCCGATGAACAGGAAGTAATGACTTCATCCAACAAGAGAAGCGCCTCAGCGCGCGAGCTGTTTGAAGTGGCCAACAGCATCATGGATACGATCAGCGCACGGCCGCCGTCGCTGGCGGCACCCGCCAGCACAGGCAGTGACAGGTGGAGGACCATCCGGCCGCTAGCCTCTTATCGGCGGTCACCGGCGCTGGAAGCACCGACCCAGAGATTGACGGCGCTGTCGACACGGCCCGTAGCGCCATCGACCGGCTCACGGCGAGGGGAGGAGATGAACAAGGCGAAGCCCGATCCGCGGCAGCAGCAACTGCCGCAGACCAACGATGCGCGTCCGAAGGCACCCCCTGGTCGGGCTCGCCGTCGTCGGAAAGCTCGGCACTTCGCTCCACCGTGGCCTCCATTTGCGATTGTGTGCGGAACGAGTGGGAAGACGGCCGATGGCGTCGACGGCGTCACTTGCAGGCGCTGTCTGGGCTGGCTGTTCGACCACGTCCAGGTCTTCAACTTTCTCCGCCTGCGGGGCCACCAGCCACTCAATGAGGCGAAGGCCTACCGGCAGACGCTGCCGATTCCTGAGAAGGAGAATTAACCCCGCCAATGGCGCGGGCTTGAAATCCGAAGCGACGACAATTCCGCCAAAAGCGTCAAGTTTGGAGGCGACGACAGGCGCGGTGCGCCCAGAATCCGAGGAACCATGAAAGACAAGGAACGACCAACTGCAAGTAAGAGCCGTAACAGCTGCGGGCGGCCATCCTGTCCGCGCAGGCACCGGCACAAGCGAGACGATCCGTCGAACGGCGCCACCAAGGCCAAGGCCAGCGGCGCAAGCGTGGGCGCTCCACGAGGTCCAAAAAGTCGCGTCTGCCGGTCACGGCTCGTCGACGGAGAGCGCGCAGACGCCTGTCGAGCTGGTGTTGGCGTCCATAGCCATCAGCATTTCGGATTCCTGGGGGCTCGGTCGTTGCGGATTTCGGATTACCCGGGCACCAAAATCATCGTGGGCAAGAACCCGAAACGAAGACACTGGACCTTCAGGCATTCCGTCTGATCCCAAGCAACAAGACTGGGACCAAGGCAAAAATGGGACGCGGCGGTCCGCTAGGAGAACAAATGAAGATCGACAGCAACAGCAACAGCAACAGCAACAGCAACAGCAACAGCAACAGCAACTGCAACTGCCGCGTCATTGGCGTTTATGTCCTTATCGTTTCTTGCCTGGAAAGCATGAGTGCTGGCCCCGTGGTTGCCACAGTCACGGCGCGCCTGAAGCAGATTGCAACGCAGCTTCTTGACCGCGCCGACGCCCCTGAGCAGCGCTGTCTTAGGGCCGCCCATGACCTGGAACACTTCACGCTGTCGCTGGAGGGTTGGGACTTCGTCGCCGCGCTGGAATCGCTGAGACGCTTAGGGCGGCGCATGGAGCAGCTCAGCGATCGGGAGCGAGACCACCTACGGACCCTGTTGAAGGAAAAACAGTTCATGACCAGAGACGAGGTGTAACGGCACTGGGGCCGAGCGAACACCATCCGATTCAATCCCTGCCACCGCCATCAAATTGCCCGGCAAGCCCAACACCGATGCAACAAGCCGCCACGACCCAGCGAGGTTGGAGGGGCAGGTGCGCGGTGGGGGCGGCGACGACGTGTTGGCGCTCCCGGTGCGGCAGGCGGCGGCGCGGGCTGCGGTGGCTGCTCAGGTCGTCGAGCTTGGTCACGCCCGACCATTGGCCGATCGGGTTGCAGAGCGGCTTGAGCAGCAACTACTGCGCAGACTGCGGCAGGTTCTCAAGGAGCCACCGGACGGCGCCGACGCGGCTGTTTCCGTGCTTCCAGACGACACCATCGTGGATCAGATGAATGGCCGCATGCCCAAGGATCTGTACCTCCGCCTAGCCCGCGAAGGAGCTTTCCCATCTTGGAAGGATGGCAAGCGGGTTTACGCAATGTGGGGCGAGGTTCGAGCAGCCTTCACCAGTCGAATGCGACGCCGACGTCCGGGTAAACCGGCAGGCAAAGCAAAAGGCAAAGCAAAAGACAATGCCAAAGCCAAGGACGATGAGAACGACCCACTGCGTGTGCAGCTGGGACTAAAAAAGAAAGGAGAATAGCCTATGGGGCGCAAGGCTCGGGGGACCGTCTACGAGTCCTCTGGCTCGATCTACCTAGCGATAACGCTGGACAAGCGCCGTCATTTTCGGCTGGAAGCCTGTTCATCGAAACAAGAAGCCGAGTTGCGGCAAGACCTGCTCGTCAATGTCGC
>CAZRGL010000488.1:0-893 GCA_964599485.1 uncultured Polyangiaceae bacterium | reverse complement strand
AACGTCTAAAAAAAGCCGGCCGCGTCGACACCGCGATCCGATTTTGCGAGCAAGCAAGCACTTCGAACGAAGTGACTCTCGCCAAACTGATCCAGCTGATGGAGGGGCTGCTCGGAGGTAGTGAGGAGTTGGAAAGCAGGCCAGCGGCACCAAGCAAGAGACCAATGGCATCGATGACTGTGAGCGCATTTGGAGAACTCTGGACCAGCAATGAGCTTGCAAAACGCTATCGCGGGCGCGTGCGACGCATTGACCACAAGGATAACAAGAGTCGGCTTGATAGATACGTCTATCCGGTTGCAGTCGACGGCAGGACCGTTGGCGATACACCGCTGGACGAATTCACTCTCGACCATGCCGACGAGGTGCTCAGCCAGGCGAATTTGCCGGCCGGATCGCTTCGGCACGTAGCGCAATGCCTCAATCGGATGTTCACGTTGGCAGTCTACCCTGCACGGGTGCTGAAGCACTCGCCTCTGCCGCGCGGATGGATGCCCGCGCCCAATCGCAGCAAGGCAAAGAGTTATCTGTTCCCAGCAGAGGACGCGGCGGTCTTGGCCTACACAGCGGCGCCGCTCGTGACCCGCGTCCTTCTCGGGTTTCTCAGCCGTGAAGGGCCTCGCAAGGGCAATGTGGCTAGCCTTCGATGGTCCGACCTGACTCTGGATCTTCCCGGTGGCCGAGGATACGCCGTCATCGATCGGACGAAGAGTGGAGCGGATGGCAGATGGGTACTTGCCCCTGGGACGGCCGAGGCTCTGCGTCGATGGCGCCGGCTCTGCCCATCGGAGCAATTGGTGTTTCCAGCCGAGGCAGTGCCGCGGTCAACACTCCGCAACCATGGCAAGCCGATGAACGTCGACAAGCTCGGGGAGAATCTGCGCAAGTGGCTC
>CAZRGL010000487.1:0-8662 GCA_964599485.1 uncultured Polyangiaceae bacterium | reverse complement strand
ACGAGTCGCCACGAGCCGCTACCCCATCGCGCCTTCGTGATGGGCGGTTCAGTGCAAGTAGCCGCAGGACAGTTGGATGGGCGCGCCGCGCACCGCTACGTTGCCCAGCGGTGTCTCGAGGTCGAAGTCCAGGACGAAGCCTTGAGCGGTGGAAAGGTCGCCCTCGACACATACGTCGTGATGGTTGGAGCCAGAAGCGCGAAACGTAGCCGCGCCGTCGAAGCCGGCGGGCAGGGGCAGGGACGGATTGATGTCCTCGTCGTAACGGGCTTTGAACGGGAGGTGGGTGCCGGAGGCCGGTTGAGTCAGCGTGGCGCTGTCGATGTGCAGCTCGTCGACAGCGCTGCCGGAATGATTGGTGATATCGAGCAGCCAGCTTCCTATCAGCCCGTTGGTCGTCTTCACCGGGTCGCCACCATAAGCCTCCACCACGAAGCTGGGATGGCGCACCGAGATCTGCAGTGCCGCTGGCTCGCTTCGCTCAATCACCGAGCTAGAGCAGGCCAGCAAGGGCGACGCGGCGAGGAGTCCAGCCAACAAACCGATTGATGGGTGAAACGCAAGGGGGGGCATCTGTACTTCAGAGCGCAAATGCCGGCCCGGAGGTGCCAGAATGGTCAGTCGGCAGCGTAGTCAATCAGCTCAGGCACCGTCGCCCACACGACCTCGCCGCTGTCGACCTTGGACTTGGCGTGGGCGAATACCTGGGCCAGCAGATCCTTGTCGATTGCCTTGCCCATGGACCAGACGAAGTGCAGCTGGTTCATCTTGTCGGGGTCGACCATGGCGATCGAGGCGTCGATCTGCGCTTTGATCTCGTCGACGTCAGCCTGATCGAAGTCACAATGGGTGGGTGACTGCTCACCGGCGGCATGCTCCGCGATGCATTTGATCTCCCCGCCGGAGTGCAGCAACAAGAGCTGGCCGTTGTCGTCGGGGGTCGTCCAGCTCGAGCCGTCCTTCATGCGCCACGGATGGAGCCGCGTCTGTGCGTCGCCTGGGTAGACGTCGTGGCATTCGGAGGGGTTGGTGCAAGCTTGTACATGGGGCGGCTGGCTGTCGAGCGGTAGCGATTTGAGGCAGTAGTCGACCGCTCCGTTGGTAGCTTCGTAACCAGCCTCGATGGCCGCCGTCACCCAGTCGAGGTGAGAACAGATCCCGGACACGTGCCGGACCTCCACGCCCAGCGCTTCGAGGTCCTTTTTCACCCCCGCGATCTCGGCGGTGAGCTTGCCGAGATCCGTGTTCTTGGGGTTGCCGCCAGCGTCGGCGTGAACCCCGACGCCGTCGCCCGCCTGCTGCAGCTCGAGCAGCACATTGTCGCCAAAGGTCTCGCTGGGCGCGATCAAGTTGCGCGCTTCCCAGGTGAAGTTGAGGCCGTAATCGCGGGCTAGCTGCGAGTAGTCACGGACGTTGGCCACGTACTTGTCGAACACCTCTTGCTGATCGAGCGGCCATCCCTCCAGGTGCACCGTCAGACCCACGTAGAGCGGCGTCTTGTCTGTTGATGTCGATGTCGATGTAGCTGTCGACGTGTCTGTCTGAGTCGAGGTTCCGCTGGAAGTCGAGCCGCCTTCGCCTTCGCCGTCACCGCTCGGTGCTGCCGGATCGGTTCCGACTGAGCAGGCGGCCAAGGCAATTGAGGACAGCAGGGCGACGAGGCGAAGGTTCTTCATGGCCCCCGGTTATCCAAATACCGTGCCATCGCCCCGCCAAGCCCATTTGCAGCCGGAACGCTCCTTCAACTGCTGCGAAGCGCAACATCGCCGACCGGCTTGTTGCGAACCGTTACTCAGCCGATGCGCAGTTTTCCGACGATCACACCGTACTCCACGATGAACACCATCTTGGTCAGCACCAGTTGACCCGGCTCGTCTAGCAGGCGGTAGGCCATGGGGACCAATTGACTCGCGTAGTCCAAACCGGCCGCGATCAGGTTTCCTCGGATCGGGATGGCAACGGCGAGCCGTTGTGCCTCGAGCTTGTTGTGCGCGATGTGCATGGTGGCCTCGTTGAGGATTTGCTCGGCCGCGTATGGACCACTGAAGAAACCCACCTTGAAGGTCTTGCCGTCCGCCTTGGCCTCCATGACGTCTCCCTTCGGCCGCAACTTCATCAAGTTGCCGAGGGACTCCTCGTGGACTTGTTGGGCGGTCTTGCATTGCAGGTCGAGCCACTCCTGACCGATGAAGGACGTCCTGTCTCCTGACTTGAAGCACCACGATACCCACGGGACGGTTTGTCCGCCGCCGGCGGCTTCGAGCCTGTTGTGGATCGGCTTGACCACCGTATGCTTCAGGCCCGGCCAATCGAAAGGCTGTATTTGAGGCAATATCTCGATGAGGGGTTTGTGGTTGGCTGCACTTTGAGGTGCTTGGACCTCGGTTTCGGCGGGGGCTCGGCCGGCGTCGCTGCTCGAGCTGACTGGTCCAGCGGACGAGCTGGGAGCCGCCTGGGGAGCGGGTTGGCCCATGATGGCTGCGCAGGCTTTCTTACCAAAAGCCGCTTTGCCGGTCGGCCCGGCGAGGTTGAAGATGGTCAGCGACGTATCCATCTTGAGGGCGCGGCCGAGCAGCTCCGCTCCGCTGACGCGCACGACCTGGAATTGTTGCTTCATTTGCGAGCCTTGCTCAGTTTTGAAGAACGCTTCGAGTGCATCTTCGGTCGTGAACGTGGGCAGCACCTGGATATTGGGCTCGGGCTCCATCAGGGCCCAGCCGTTTTGCACGCCGAGAACGCGGAACCCTGGGTACTCGCGGATGATCTCCTCCTTATTGTCGCGCTTGCTGGTCTGGCCGATCGCAGCCTCCACCTCGTAGGCTTGGCCGTATTCGCGCAACAGCGGCAAATCGCTCGCGTTGAAGAACGCGGCGTGCGGCTGTCCGGAGTCGATTCCGATCCCGGCTGCGCCGCCGGGAAGGTTGTTGATGACCGACGAGCCCCGGGCGCCAAAGAACGAGCTGCTCAAATTGCTCTGGTTGATGCTGTCGTAGGTCTCCATCGCTTGCTTGTTGGAAAAGAGCATCAACCACCACTCGCCAGCCTGTCCTGCGAGCATGCGCAGCGCTGGTGAGCCGTCGGCGGCGTTCTGACTAGGCACTTGCCAGCCCTCGTAATAGGCGACCAAGCGCATCAGGGCCGCTTTGGAGAGCTGTCCTTGGCCATAGGCCCCGAGCGCCGCGGCGAGCTCAGGACCGCTCGGGCCTTCGAAGAGTTGCTTCTTCTCTGGCGCACTTGGCGGACCACCCCGAGATTCGGGCGGCGGACCGTCGGCAGCAGGTGTGCCGCCAGCCCCCGCCATGGCGCCGCGGGCAGATTCTGTATCCGAGCCGGCTGGCCAATGAGCGCCTGCAAGCATCGTCTTGACGGCGTCCACGGTCGAGCCGGGCGGGCTCTCGGCAGAAACCGTCATGCACACCAAGTAGCTATGGTCACCCTTGCCAAACAAGAACTGCTTTTCGTGATCGAAGGGTGGGTCCTTTCGGCGCAGCGGGTATTCGGCCATCACCGCGAAGTCCACGCCCCAGGTGGAGGCGAGCTCATCGAGTCGCGTGACGCTCGGCTCGCCACCAGCGCGATTGGCCACTCCAGTCAGAAATGCCATCAGCTGCAGGCGCACGCCTTGCTCATCGGAGCCCATCTCCTTGTTGTCCCTCAGCCGAATGCGCAGCATGAAAGGAAACGCCTTGACGGCAAACAGCTCGTCCCACGCGCTGCCACCCCCCATCAGTCCCCCGCCGGCTGGAACGCCGATCCCAAAGCCGGTACGGGTGTCGATCACGCGCGCACTTGCGCCGCTGGGCTCCAGCTTGAAGGGGCTTTCGGGGCGCTCGGGTCGCGCTTGCAGCGAAGGGGCTTGCTGTCCATCGTTGGGCCAGTGCAGCGAGTTGACGAGCCTGTTGACGAGCTGCAGGCTCGTTTTGGGCGACATGCGAGAATCAAACAGCATGAGGACGAGCGTCATGTGGTCGCCTTTGCCGATCACAAAGCACTTTTCGACGTCGTAGCCATCCTCCGGCGACTTCTTGCCGTACTCTGCCAAAACGACTGCATCCGCATTCCATTGGGAGGCCAGCGGCTTGGCCGGCAACAGCTTCGCCTTGGTGCCGCGCGCTTCCGACAACATCTGGCACATCGAGTAGATTTGGTTGTGCAGCGCCGGCTCGAGCTCGAGCATCTCGGGGGTAATCTGCTTGAGCGCCACGCGAAACTCGACCGCCGGCTCCGGGCATCGATACCTGCCGCAGTAGGCGAAGCCGGGCGCCATCCCGGCTGGTTCGAGTTGGCCACCGGGCGGCACGGCGAACCGCAAACCAGTTCGCTGATCGACCACCACCTTCGCTCCCGCTTCCTCGACGAGCTTCAATGACATCCGCCCAGCATAGGCGTCGACGATCTAGCGCGTCAGTAAATTTCGGCGTGCTCGCTCAGACTGGCGTCTTGCGCTCTCGTGCCGGCTGAGCGGGCATGTGCATCACCCTCGCCCAAGGGCGGCTGCGGTGCGGGCGCGGCGTCGGAAAGCGTTTCGGGGTCGGCGGAACCAGGCGTACGACGGGGGCAGGCAGCATGCGGTTGAGTGCAACAGCAAGCTGCCGCGCGGCATCGATCCGCTCGTGTAGCGCGCCGATGAGCTCGAGCGCCTCGGTGAACGCGGTGGAGCCTGGAGCCTCATCGGCCAGCTGTCGCGCGCTTCGGATGACACAGTCGAGCTGCTGTCGCAGCTCAGTGATGTGGCGCAGTGTGGGGAGATGGTGCTGGCGGACGTTGTGGCTCATCGGTAATACGTTCGCGATCTTCAGACCTTCCTGTTGGAAGCACAAAAAAATAGCGGTTCGTTGCAAATGCCTACGAGACTGCGCTAGCAGTCGACCTAAGCGCTGGAAAACACATGAACAGCAGGCCGCTGCTCACAGCTTCGATGCAAATGAAGCAATCGGCGCGACCATCGGCAACAGCATGTTGCGTCGAGCCAATGGCGGTGACTTGCTCATGCTTTCGGCTACTGCGCCGGGCAACGACGCCCAGCTGCTGGTCAGCTCAATCGACAGCTCTTTTGCGGCGACACGCGTTGCGCAGCTGCGCGACGCGCTCTACGTCGCCTGGAGCATGAATTCCGGCGGCCATACACCTCAGGTTCAGCTCGAGCGCTACGAAATCCAGCTCATGCAATGAGCGCTTGACGTCCTTGCGCCCAAGCGGGCTCCCTGGGATATGCTCGTTCTATGAGGCTCGCAGTCAAAGCTTGTGGCTTGGTTCTATTTGGTGCGGCGCTGGTCGCCCAGGCATGTGCGACAGGACAGACGGACGATTTCGAAGAGAACATAGGCGGGACCACTGCAACCACCAACAGCGGCAGCGGCGGCGCCGGCGGCTCCCAGACCACCGGCAGCGGTACCACGACGAGCAGCACAGCGCTGCCCTGCGGCATCGACTGCTCCACGATCCAGACCGACGACTGCCACGAGGCGGTCTGCAATACGGACACCAAGCAGTGCGAGGTCGCTACCGCCGACGATGGGACGAGCTGCGAGGATGGTCAGTTCTGCACCGTCAAGGACACCTGCCAATCGGGCACCTGCGTAGGGGGCCAGCAAAACGATTGCGGCCAGCAGCCTGGTGTTTGCGACGATATCGTCTGCACTGAGAGCACCAAGAGCTGCTCGACCACGCCGAAGCAAAACGGCGTCGCATGCATCGCTCAGGATCTGTGCACGATCAATGCGACGTGCTCGAACGGGCTCTGCATCGGTAGCCCCAAGGACTGCTTTTTCGCGCCGGTTCCCAACGAGTGTCATACCGCAATCTGCAATCCAGCCAACGGTATGTGTGAGCCGCAACCCGACAAGCTCAAGGACGGCAACATCTGCGTGGACGCCAATGCGCCCTGCACGGTCAACAAGACCTGCAACAACGGCATGTGCGAAGGCGGTCAGCCCAAGGACTGCTCGGGCCTCACACAAGGCTGCAACCTGGGCGTGTGCGACATGATGACGGGTCAATGCACCACGCAGCAGGTGATGCAAGGCCAGCCCTGCGACGACCTCGATTTCTGCACAACGGGCGAAACCTGCAACGCTGGCAACTGCACTGGAGGCACGCCGATCACCACATGCAGCGGGCAGACCGAGGACAAGTGCTGTCCCGCCAACTGCACCGATCAGAACGACAAAGACTGCGAAGTGTTCGGGATGGTGTTCTTGACCAGCTCCAACGGCACCGCTGGCTTCTACCGCTACACCATCGCCACCGACACCTGGGCCACGGTCAAGTCACCGGCTTCGACGACCAAGACGCAGATCACCAACGACGGCACCTACGTGTATCTGCTCGGCACCAACAACCAGATCTACAAGTACGATCCCAAGGGCGACGCTTGGAGCACCCACATCACCGGCCCGACCTCGCAAGCCTCGAGTCCCATTGGATTGCTGCAGTGGTTCAAGGACGGTTTCTACTATTGCCAGGACGGTACCTCCACGATGTACGTGTACCGCAATAACGCCTGGACCAACTTCACCTTGCCAGCCAGCTGTTCGTGTGCCGGAACCTGGGACTCGGCCGCCAACGAGCTCTACGTGCGCACCTACGGCAAGATGGGTTTCATGGTCGTCGACACGACCAGCGACACAGTCGTACGTACCATCACCGACAACACGAGCGTGGGTGAGAACAGCCGCACGGGCGCCTACTACAGCGGCTACTTCTATGCGCGCACCATGAGCGGCACGTTTCAGAAGCTGGACAAGATCAACGGCACCAAGACGAACACCCAAGCCCAGCCGATCTCGTCGCACACTGCTACCGACACCGACTTCTTCCAGGGGTTGATCTACGTGTCCGGCTACTCTGGCCAAGCGACCGCGTTTCAGGTTTTCGATCCCGGCAACAACAGCATCGTGAGCAAAGCCAACCAGCCGTCGGTGTCGAACCACTCAACAATTACGATTATGCGCTGAGGACGGTTCGATCAGCTGTTGGGGAAAACGGGGAGGGTGGCTGACGCCACTCAGGCGTCCCTCTTTGAAATCACCGAAACCGTGATTTCAACTGGGGATGACCCACCCATCCCGTCTCGAGATCACGGTTTTGGTGATTTCAACTGGGGATGACTGCGCTGCGGCGGTCCTATCGCAGCGCCTGTTTGCGCTTGCTCAGTGACTCGAGGGCCTCGAGTGCTGCGTGGTCATCGTGTTCTTGCTCGAGGACTTCATCGAGGACGATTCGCAACTTCGGCGATGCGGTCGAATTGGCCAGGATACGGATCCGCTGTCGCTCGCGGCGCTCCAGAGTTTGCTTCAGTGCCAATGCAGCAGCAGCCCGCTCGGCGGGGTCATGTGAGGGATCATCCAGCGCCTCCCAGAAGTGATCTCGTGGTGTCGCGCGCTGGCGATGGCCGTGCGCGCCCTCGACGGAGCTTCTCAGCTCATCGATCCATTGCTCTGCCGAGCGGCTCTGCCGTTCGACGCTCGTCGCGCCGCTTCGTTGTTTCGAGTGACGGACGAATTGTTCTCGCTGTTGCTTCATCGCGCAGTGCGCACGGCTGATTTCTTCCAGCGGACCCCGCAACATGAATTGCTCTTTCGACTCGAGGCAGGTGATGGTCATCGTTTGCTCGCCCTTCACATGCACGCGCCCAGTTTGCTCAGCGGGTTCCGAGATCTGCTCCTCGAGTTGCGCGTAGGAGATGAATCTGTCCGTTGCCCATGGGCGAGCCAAGAAGACCCCGTCCGAGCCTACGACGAGCGTGGCGCGCCGCAGGCTGAACAAGACGCGAGCAATCCACAGGAGCCAGATGCCGACCGCGCAACAAGCGAGCACAGCGCCGAGCCAGCTCCATTCGGCGTGGAGGTCGTTTCTTCCCGTGACGAGGGCGCCCAAGAAGAGCAAAAAAAGCATGAGCGGGCCGACGGCGCCCGGCGGTGGGTTGCCGATTCTCAGGGATACAGTTTCGGCTGCGGGTGCGGTTTGCAGGGCTGCGGCGCCTTGCTGGGCGTCTTGCGGTTGAGTCTGTGAGCGGTCCGGCTCGTTCACCGGGCAACCGTACCTGGAGCCTGGGACGCCATGCAAGCTGCAGGCAAGTGTCGTCGCTCCGCGGTTTCATATCGGGCCGAGCTTCAGACATCTGTGCTTCAGGGACATCTGCTAGGCTGCCCCCATGCGCCGATTGAGCTTTCCCTGGTTCGTTCTGCTTTCAGTCGTGGTCTGCGCTGCGCTGGCTTGCCACGACGACAAGGCCCCGGCGCCGAACGCTGGCACGGCGAGCAACAAGCCCACACCGGCCTCGAAGAGTACTCCGCCGGACTCCTCGAAGGACGATGGCAGCGGCCTGTCCTGCAAGACTGATGCAGATTGTCCCACGCTCGCTTGCGGTCCGTGCACGCCAGGCACCCTGATCACCAAGAAGCTGTTGAACGGTCCCAGCTGCGCCCGCAACCCCTGCAAGGACGCAGCCGCGTCGTGCAACCCTAAAGGTCGCTGCGTCGTGCATGCCAAGACCAAAAAAGACCCCGCGGTTTGGGGAAGCGCAACTTCACGGTAGCTCCGGAGTCTCAATCAACCACGGAGCTGAGTCCCGGGCGGGCGCCCGATTTGTGAAGGTGTAACTCGAGCCAAATGCCCGTAGTTCGACGCGTCGTTGGTCGGCATTCGCTGCATTTTTTTT